>CAYGIT010000117.1:0-8662 GCA_964349955.1 uncultured bacterium | reverse complement strand
AAAAGACACCGTTTCTGCGGAAGCGACGGTTGTAAAACATCCGGTTCTGGATGGCATTCTGCAAATCAAACGCCGGGAAATGAAAGCAGGAGATCCTTCCCGAAAGGCCGGGCCGATTGAAACAAATCTTCCCGGGCTTTTTGCGCCCACCAACGCTGCCGTTGTTCAAGCGGCCGGGGGATTGAGTGATTTGAATCCCAAAGACAAAGAAAAAATCAAAACCGTCAAGGATTTTGAAGATGAAAGCGCCGTGCAGGTGATGACGGAAAATCTCAACGGGATGGAAAACTTCCGAGGAAGAGTGGTTCTCGCAGAAGGCGCGGGAGACAAGGTCCAGACCTTCAGTTTTGATCAAAAACTTGGGGCCGCTCATTGGGGATTTCACCGCCATGCTCCCGGTGTTGTGGAAGGGGAAATGGTCGCGGATCCGATTGAACTGACGGCCGGCACGGTCACGGAAGCCGTGAATGGCACTTCCGCGGTGATGGTGATTGCGGCTCCCGGCTCTCTTCCCCGGATGCCCGAGATTTATATGAAGGAAATTTACGCGCATGGCAATGTCAAAGTCGACGCCGACAAACCGGTTGCCGACAATGTCTCGAAAATTGCCAAGGCGAACGGAAAAAAAGTTTCTGAACTTGCCATTGGGTCGCTTTTCCGGCCCCGGCATAAGACCATTGCCCGGGAAATGATCAATGCCGGGGTGCGTGCCGGTTATTTTGACGGGAACAATTGGGTCCAGGTCACGGACAATAATTTCGAGGTGTATTGGAATTATGTCCAAACAGAAATCGAAAAAGACGGCACCTTTGGAATCAATGGGCCCGCCGCGCAATACAATGGGTTAAAATTTTTCAAAGCCGGGACCGTGGGCGCGGTCGACGCGGTCGGCCAGGGAATTCTCGATGCCATGATCGGCTCCAGTGCCACGGCAGAGGCCCAAATCCAGGCGGCCATTGCTCAAGGTTATGGTTTTAGCTATGACATGCGGCTGATGCCTATGGAAGGATTGAAAGACATTACCCAATATGACGCGAAGGCGCTACTCAATCCCGCGAATTTCCAGGATGCGGAAACGGCCGAGGAAGTCAAAGCGAGTGTCCGGGAATTGGCCGGATTCGGAATTACGCCTGAAAATTTCCATGAATCCAGGTGGAATTCTTATGCCAAGCCGCTTGTTAAAAGCAATAATTTCGCGATCCACATCAGCGCTTTGAAAGACGATGTCTGGCAAAAAGCCGTGAAAGGCGTGCGTTTGAATAGCAAAACCGGAATCGTGACCGTGACACACAAAGTCATCAACGGTTCGGGCCGGATCGAACAGTTTGAGATCCAATACCACACACCCATGAGCCGCGCGATTGCAGCCAAAGATCAGAATACCGATGCGGGCCGGCTCAAGATCGCGGCCACGCTTGCGCACTTCGCAAACGGGCTCAAGGCAGGGAAAGTAATTTTCGAAAAAGCCAGGGAAATGCTGGGCGGCCTGAATACGCCCGAAGCCTCGGCCCTGGGGTCATTCCTTGAAGCCAAACGAATGTTCGTGACGGGAGGAGACAAAAACCAAATCCTGAAAATTCTCGCGCAGGCATTAACGATGGATCCCAATGATGCCACCGGGCTTATACGTCCATTCTTCAATCAATTGGAAAGAAAGGCCCCGGAAATTTCCGTGCCTGTTAAAGCTCGTCTGATCAAGCGTTCGCGGGCGAGCAAAGCGATTGCAAAAGCGGGCCTCACGCCGGAAGTCCTGGGCAATCCCGGCGCCTTGTCAAAAGCGATCGCGGAATATGACCACAAAATCGGTTTTCCCGGGCAGATTAAACCCGCGTCCAAGCCCGCGCAGATTCCGGATAAAGCTGGTACGGCGGACAATATTGCTTATTTGAAAGCCATGAAAGCCGGAGAACGCGCTGCCGGCCTGCTTTCGGGCGGCGCGGCTTCACGCATGAACATGCCGGCTATTTTTGACAAACTCGGCATTGTGGGGCTGACTCCTGCGATTTTGAAAAGACTTTCTCAAAATGACAAAGAGATTCAGACCGTGGATGCGGAAATGGAACGTCTGGTCGACCGCGCGGTCCGGGGCGTTGTGGAAGGACCGGATGATCTTAGCTTTATCCAGCGTCAGCTCCTTCAATGGCGGACGGATCTGGAGGACCTGATTGCCAGGACCCCGCAGGCCAAAGTGTCGCTGGAAGAGGTGCTGGCCGGAGCAAAATTTGTGGTGCTGGTCAATTCCGACAATCGCGAGGCCATGGCCAATCAGCTTGCCGCCATTCGCTTCGCGGGCCTGAAGCCGGAGAATGTCCTATTAATGGAAGACGCGAAAGAGGGCGGAGAAGAGGTTTTGCCCGACGGCTCCACAAAACTTTATGATCAGGAAAAATGGCCCCTTGGCCACGGCCAAACGCTCGAAGACGGTGTCAGGACCGCGACCGGAAGTTATGAGTTTGACAAAAATGGAAAACCGGTGCCGCTTGAGGTTCCGCTAGCGCTTGCCTTGAAACAAAAAGGCGTCCGGAAAATTTTACTGGGCCAGGGCAATGACCTGCATATTCTCGAAAATTTTGCAGCGCCGGAGCGGTGGGCCACGGGTTTAAAATTGATGGCCAAACGGGGCGCCGGCATGATCATGGAAATGGCGGACAATAATGTGCGTGAAAACGTAGGCGGTAAAGAAGTGCTCCAAAAAGGCGGCGGGGCTTTTGAGTCCAAAGATGAATTTGAATTTTTAAGGGACACGGACGCTATGAACGTGCCGGCCATGGAACAATATGCGCGTCCCGAACGCATCAGCCGGATGTGGTATCTCCTGGATATCGATGCCTGGCTTTCTTTGGGAGATCTTCCGGAATACATTGTGGCCAAGAAAACCAAAAACGGAAAAACAGTTTTGACGACCGAGAAAAAATCCGGCGATGCCGCGAGCCAGTTAAAAGGCCTGACCATTCAACAGCCCGGTTTTGATCTTAACACTTTCAAGAACCGCTCCCGCATCCCCGTCGCGATGGCGGTGATCGAAACACAAAATAAAAACCCGTTTTTTATAAGCGCCGTTGAACCTCTTTTCAAACCGGTCGCCGGTAAGCCCGGAACCCCTGGCCCACTACGCTCTGAAGCCCGGTCTCAAGGGGCCCCTGGAGCGATAAAGCTTAAATTGCCGCAGTCTTATGAAGACGCTGTTCCCAAACGCTCTGAAGTGCGATTGGCGGAGGCTGAAAAAACCTTGGAAATTAAAACGGAGTCAGGACTGCGCGAAGCAAAAAGACAATTAGAACAGGATCTGGCCGTTCAAAAGCGGACATGGGAAGCTTTTGAATTTGTGGCCAAAGAAATGGCGTTTTATTTTGTGGACCGGCTGGCCGCTCTTTCAGCGCTCTCCGGAGCCTACCTTGAATTTATATTTGGATCCGTTCTTGCAACAGCAGACCTGATTGAATCTTTCATTGAAAACAAAACCCGTTCGGCTGTCCAAACACTTCAGACGAGGAGCAACTCCCAAAAATCTTCGGAACCGGAGAAGAGCAGCCCTGTGGTGCTTTTGATTAGTGATGGGGACAGACTGCCGGAGGTTTCTCTGGAAGATCTTCGTGCAATCGGTGGAAAAGTGGTGCTGGTTGGCTCCGGATATACAGCCGAAGCCAAAGCCCAGTATGAAAAATGGGCGGCAATTCTGAGAAAACAAAACCCTGAGATTCGTGTTGAAACGAAACTCAGTTATATGGTCAAGCCTACGCTGGAAGGGCTTGAGCATCTCTTGGCTTCCGCCTATTCCAAGAATGACGCTGTGTTGTTCCTGCCTGCCGGGACAACCAAATCAACGCTGGCTCACTTTGAGAGGATCAACCGGAAGGGCGGCCGAACGGGATTTGTGGCAGGCCTGCTCGAAAGTCCCACAGCGCGTGCCGTCATGACGGCTTATGTGGGCGAATTGCTTCGCACGCCTGAAGCATTGAAAAAACAGCTTCCCGATGATCTTGAGGTTGGCTCTTTAAATAAAGACGGGCTGACCTCTCTGTATGTTGCGCCCGGTGCCCAAGCCCACTTCGCTCTCCAAGGCGCTTTTGCTCTCCAGCGTCTTTTTGCTTCCGCTGCGTAAAAGTCATTTTCTTAATCTTGACAAACTGTACTCTATAAGATACAGTTCTATTCATCATGAATGAACCTCAAAAGAGAATAATCCTTTATGAAACTCAATCAGGACGATATCCTTTTGAGGAATGGCTTGAGGCCCTTAAAGATAAAAAGGGAAAATACATTATTCGCGCGCGGCTTGATCGCTTGACTTATGGAAATGCCGGGAAATGCGAACCCGTGGGAAATGGGGTTTTTGAGTTGAAAATTTATTATGGGCCCGGCTATCGGGTTTATTTTGGAGAAGAAGATAAAACCGTTGTTGTCTTGCTCTGTGGCGGAGATAAAGGAACTCAGAAAAAAGATATTCTTAAGGCTAGAGAGTATTGGGCCGATTGCAAAGGAAGGATAAAAATATGAAAACTTATCAGGAAAGTCTTATTAAGGCATTGAGAGACCCAGAAGAAGCTGCCGGCTATTTGAACGCAGTTCTTGCTGAAGAAGATCCGAAAATGTTTTTGGTGGCTTTGCGGAATGTGGCAGAAGCGCATGGAGGAATGGTCCAGTTGTCCCGTAAAACAAAATTGAGCCGTCCGAACCTCTACCGGATGCTTTCAAAAGCAGGCCACCCTGAAATTCAGAGCCTCCACCGGGTTCTAAGTGCTTTTGGTTTGAGCCTTTACGTGGCTGCTACGGACAGCAAAGAATCTTTGAGAAAAGCGGCATGAAATCGAATCGGAACGCTTCCTTAGAAATACGACGGGTTAACAAAAAGTATAGCCAGAAAGAACTCAAGCACCTTGTACAGCTTGCGAAAGAGGCTGGCGGAAAAAAATTTTCCTCGGCTGAAGCTTTTCTTAAACATATTCAAAAACTGCCGAAAAAATAAAGAAGACTTAAAAGGAGAGTTTGATGGCAGCCCGTAATGTTCTGGTTTTGGATAAAAGGGACAGCGTTTGGTTTGATTTTTTAGGGCAGTTTCTCGAGGATACTCCTTCGCAGCTTGAAATTGCCTTTGATGCCCAGAGCGCAGGGATTTTGCTTGATCGTACTAGCCCCAGCATGGCCTTTGTGAATCCGGCGCTGGTTTCGCCGGGGTTCAAACAAAAATTAAAAGGGCTGCAGGCGAGTTCCCCGGAATTTCAGGTTTTTACTCTCGGTACTTCCGCGGCTCCGGAAGATCTTGTGAGGCGTGATCATTTTGACGCGCCCGAAAGCCTTGTGAGTTTTCAGAAAAAACTTTCCGCTTATTTTAGCCTGCCTGAAAAAATCCGCGTGCTGGTGGTAGACAATGAAATCGAAATCGGCGCGATGATCCGCGATTTTCTTCAGGAAAGAACAAAACCCTCATTCAGCGTTCAACACACAGACAATGGAAAAAAGGGGATCGAGATTCTGGAAGCCGGCGGCGCCGATGTCCTGATCCTGGATGTGAAGATGCCGATCATGGACGGCCGTGAGGTTTACCGCCGGATTGTCGAAAAAAACATCAAAGTTCCCGTGATTGTATTTTTTGATGCGGTTTCGGGCGAAGAGTTTATGGATATCCGCAAGATCGGCCATCCGGCTGTGGTGGAAAAAGGCGGCCGTGAAAGCGCCATGCCCGAGATGATGACGCTTCTCAAAAAAATGGTTTATTTTGGATAAAAGATTTACAATAGTTGTTCTCTGCCTTTTTTTCTCCGGCTGCGCGCTGATGGATCGTACCCAAACCAGCATTGTCCGGCCTCCCGCCCTGCCGGGCCATGAAAGCCAGTACCGCGGCGTTTTTCACGTTCATACCGTTTATTCCGGCGATTCCAGAATTACCCTGAAAGAAATCACCCGCGCCGCCCGGAAAACCGGGCTTGATTTTGTCATTGTCACGGACCATAACTCCATTGACGCTTCAAATGCCTACCATCAAAGCTCCTTGCCGGCGCCGCCACTCATGATTTTTGGGGTTGAAAATACGACTTTCGATGGGCATCTTGTGACTCTGGGGCCAGGCGAAGTTCCGCCGCAGGGAGAGAATCCGGGGGCTGTCCTTGAATGGGTGCACTCAAAAGGGGGATTCGGAATTTTGGCGCATCCTGCCAGCCGCAAAACCCCCTGGACCAATCCCGACACTCAAAATTTTGACGGGCTCGAAGTTTATAATTTTGCGCATTCTCTTTTCGAAGCCAATAAAGTGGGGCTCAGCGGAAAGCTGGGGGCACTTTCCCGGAAAAGGTTTCTTGGAAATTTTCAAAAAAGGCCGGATAATTCTCTGGATTATTGGGACCAAAAACTGGAGTCCGGGAAAGTCGCGGGCTGGGGAGCAGTCGATGCGCATATTCGCCACAAATGGATGGGATGGCCGTTTGAAAATGAATTGCTCCAATTTGAATCCGTGACGATGTACGCTTTGGCGGAGCGGCTCGAAACAAAACCCATTCTTGAAGCGCTTGCCAAAGGAAAAAGTTTTATGGCATTTGAATGCCGGGGCCTTGCGGCGGGATTTTCTTTCACGGCGCAGGCCAAAGCAAAAATTTATGGAAGCGGGGAAACCGTGCTGTTAAGCGACCGGCCGGTATTTTCAATCAGAACGCCGGAACCGGCCACCTTTCGATTAATGAAGCGAGGGGCCATGATTTTTGAATATCAGGGCCGGGAGGCGGCCTATCCCGTGGAATATGGCGGAGCTTACCGCGTCGAAATTTATCGCAACGGAGGCCTTTGGATTCTTTCAAACCCCATTTATGTTGAATAAAATCATTTCTTTTCTCTTACTGGTTTTCTTTTTCGTGACGGGGCCTGCCTTTTCCGCCGAATCACCGGCCGCCGCCTCTCTGAGCGATGAAGCCTTGCTGGATCTCATTCAGCGCCGCGCCCTTCAATATTTCGCGGATGAACGCAATCCCCAAAACGGCCTGGTGCGGGACCGGGCTTCCAACTCCGCTGCCGCAGGAAATACCGGGAATTATCCGGCCAGCATTGCGGCGTCGGGATTTGCCCTGACCGCTTACGGGGTCGGAGTTTCACGGGGCTGGATCGACCGGGCCACGGCCCGCGAGTTTTCGCTCAAGATTCTACAATTTTTTATGCATGCTGCGGAGCAGGAGCATGGATTTTTTTATCATTTCCTGGACATGAAAACCGGCAAAAGGGTTTTGCGTTCCGAGGTTTCGCCCATCGACACCGCTCTTTTTTTAGCCGGCGCTTTTTTTGCGGCCGAATATTACAATGATCCCGAGATCCGCGAACTCACGGAAAAAATTTATGCGCGGGTAGATTGGAAGTGGATGCTCCACGGCCGGAAGACTCTTGCGCTTGCCTGGTCTCCCGAACAAGGTTTCAACAAACTTCACTGGGATCATTACAATGAATCCCTGCTGATGATTTTGATGGCCATTGCGGCCCCGGATTTTCCCATTCCGGCCGACAGTTGGCGGGAAATCTCAAAACCGGTCGGGAGTTATGGGAAATACCGGCTGATTCAAATGCCCCCGCTTTTTACCCATCAGTATTCCCATATCTGGGTGGACTTTCGCAATCAAAATGACGGCTTTGCCGATTATTTTAAAAATTCCGTCAATGCCACGCTCGCCAACCGGCAATTTTGCATCGATCAATCCGGCAATTTCAAAAGCTATGGCCCGGATTCCTGGGGCTTGAGCGCTTCCGACGGGCCTTTTGGCTACAAAGCTTATGGCGCTCCTCCGGGCATGGCCGGACATGACGGTACCATTGCTCCGACTGCCTGCGGAAGCTCTATTGTTTTTACGCCGAAGGAATCCCTCGCATGCCTGCGGCATTTTTATGAAATGGGAGATTCCCTTTGGGGCCGTTATGGCTTCGCCGATGCCTTTAACCTGGACCGTAACTGGTTTGACACCGAGGTACTGGCCATTGATCAAGGGGCTCTGCTGCTCATGATCGAAAATCATCGCACGGAATTTATCTGGAAAACCATGGCCCGCAGTCCGATGCTTCAAAAAGCCATGAAAGCTGTGGGTTTCAAGCCCGGAACCAAAGAACTTCCCTGGCCGGATCCCGCGGAAATTCGCGCTTCTTATGCTCCCGGGGGAATGGCAGTGGATGGTTATCTGAAAGACTGGCCCAATATCCAGCAATTGAGCCTGGATTCCTCGTCTAAGGAAAGTGGAAGTATCGAGGATGACAAAGATTTAAAAGGCCGTTTTGGTTTTTCATGGGATGAAAATGCGCTTTATTTTTATGCCAAAGTCATGGATGATAGTTTGATTTTGAGAAAAAAAGGAACCCATCTCTGGCTCGACGATCTCGTGGAAGTTTATGTGGATCCCCAAGGGGATGGCCTTCGGTGGCAGGGAGAGGATGATTTCCAAATCGGTTTCCGGCCTCACCCGGAGGATGGCGGCGTGGAAACCTGGTCCTGGTTTCAGGGCGGCGAGGATGTGGGGGCTTCCGGGAAAGTTTCCGCCGGGAGTTTCGTGGATAAAACCGGCTACTTAATAGAGGGGACCATTCCCTGGAGGTTTTTAGGGGTTCAGCCTGCTCCCGGTTTTGTCCTTCGGTTGTCCGTAGCCATCCACGATATTGACCGCGACCGCACCCAGGCCAAAGTACAATGGTTTTTCAGAAA
>CAYGIT010000116.1:0-8662 GCA_964349955.1 uncultured bacterium | reverse complement strand
ATATTTACAACACTTATCAACATAACAACAGGCGCTATTATTATTACGACTAATTTTTTAAAATAATAATCTTACCCGTAAGGAGTTCTAAAACATGGAAATTCGAGTTCAAAAAGCTGTTTTCGTAAAAGCGGTTGGATTAGTCGGGGGAGTCAGCGCGCAAAGAGCCAATACTCTTCCGATTCTTGGAAATATTCTGTTTGAAACGACGAAAGATAAAAAATTAAGGGTCGTAGGAACGGATCTTGAAGTTGGGATCTCGACCACGATTCCGGTCGAAGTGATGAAAGAGGGAAGCATTACCATTCCCGCCAAGAAACTTT
This sequence comes from uncultured bacterium, assembly GCA_964349955.1. Classification (GTDB taxonomy): domain Bacteria; phylum Omnitrophota; class Omnitrophia; order Omnitrophales; family Aquincolibacteriaceae; genus CAYGIT01. The sequence goes on along the minus strand of CAYGIT010000116.1, from coordinate 8,339 downwards.
GTGAAATTGTCAGAGAGCTTGGAGAGGGCGAGATTGAAATTACAGTCGCTAAAAATAATGCCGTCAATATTAAGGCCGGAAAAGCGTATTTTAAAATTATGGGGCTGCCGAAAGAAGATTTTCCTAAACTCCCTGAATGTGCCGAAGGAGAAGGAATTGAAATCGAGCAAGCCGTGGTTAAGGAAGGATTAAGCCTTACTTCTTTCGCCATTTCTTATGACGAAACCCGTTATGTTTTGAATGGTGTTTTACTGTCAGTTAAAGGAAATAAAACCCGGTTTGTGGCAACGGACGGAAGACGGCTCGCGTATATTGAAAAGGAATTGCCAAAAAAGGCGGCTCAAGATTTCGAAATGATTGTTCCGGTCAAAGCGGTGCAGGAACTTTTAAAAATGCTTTCGTGGGAAGGCAATATCCAAATTGCCTCCTCGCAAAACCAGGCGATTTTCAATCTTGGCGAAACCTATTTAGTCTCCCGGTTGATCGAGGGGCATTTCCCGAATTACGAACAAGTTATTCCGAAAGAAGAAACCACCGTTTCCTCGGCGGGCAGGGAAGACTTGCTTCAGGCGGTCCGGCGCACTGCGCTTTTGACCTCTCCGGATTCTCCGGCGGTAAAACTCGATTTCGTGAAAGGGAAAATTCTGATTTCTTCACGCTCTCCCAATATGGGGGAAGCGAAAGAAGAGCTTGCGGCTGAAATGACGGGCGGAGAAATGGCTATCGGGTTTAATCCTCATTATTTGATTGATGTTTTGAAAAATCTCGACATTGAAACGGTTTCTTTGTCGCTAACCGGGCCGGACAAGCCAGGGCTGCTACGCGGAAAAAACGGATACCTTTATGTGGTCATGCCCATGCAGTTGAATTAAAATGCAGGCGATCAAAGAGCTTCTTCCATCAGTTTTGGCCGGGCTTCAGGCTCCGGAACTTGTGCTTCGAAGTAAACTGGTTTCGGAATGGCCCGCGATTGCAGGATCAAAAATAGCGGAACATACGCGGCCGACGCTTAGCGCGACGGGAGACCTTTGGGTGTGGGTGGATCAATCCACGCTGGCATTTGAGTTGAATCAAAGATACCGCGGGTCTCTTTTAAAAAGGACCCAGGCGGTATTGGGCGAAGAAGCGGTGAAAAGCGTGCGCTTTCGCGTGGGGCAGCTGAGAAAAACTTAACTGATTAATGTCATTCTGAGGCCGAAGGCCGAAGAATCTATAAGTCGTAGATCCTTCGCTACGCTCAGGATGACGAGCGGGGGTCGGGAGAAAAATGGCAATGGCAAAAGCAGCAAAAGACGAAGTGAAGAAAACAAAAAACGCATCTACCTATGACGCCACGAGCATTCAGGTTCTTGAGGGCGTGGAAGCCGTCCGCAAACGCCCGGGCATGTACATCGGCGATACCACAGCGCGCGGCCTTCATCATTTGGTCTATGAAGTCGTGGACAATTCCATCGACGAAGCGCTTGCGGGCCATGCCACGCAAGTGCAAGTGGTGATTCAGGAAGAAGGAAGCGTCAAAGTCTCCGATGATGGCCGCGGAATTCCGGTTGATGAGCACAAAACCCAGAAAAAATCCGCGCTTGAAGTCGTGATGACCACGCTGCATGCCGGGGGGAAATTCGACAATAAAGCCTACCGTGTTTCCGGCGGTCTTCACGGCGTCGGTGTTTCGGTCACCAATGCGCTCTCCGAGTGGTGCGATGTGGAAGTGCGGCGCGAAGGAAAAGTTTACCAGCAATCCTACAAGCGTGGGAAACCCGCCTCGAAAGTCGAAGTCAAAGGCAAAACCACGGAGCATGGCACGACCGTTACTTTTAAAGCGGACAGGGAAATTTTTGGCGCGAATGCAGAGTTTAGTTTCGACATCATTGCCAACCGCCTGCGGGAACTGGCGTTTTTAAACCGCGGGATCCGCGTGATGATCCGCGATGAGCGCAATAAAAAGGAAATCAAGGAACACAATTTTCTCTACAAAGGAGGCATTTCGGAATTTATCGAATACCTCAACCGCAATAAAACGCCGCTTCACAAAAAAATATTTTATGTGAATCGCGTCAAAGACGGCGTTGAGGCCGAAGTGGCCCTCCAATACAACGATTCTTTCAGCGAAGAAGTTTTTGCTTTTGCGAACAATATCAATACGGTCGAGGGCGGAACCCATCTTTCGGGTTTCAAAACCGCGCTGACCCGCGCCACCAATCAATACGCTAAAAGTAAAGATTTATTGAAGGGGATTGAAGGCGCTCTTTCCGGAACGGATTTGACCGAAGGATTGACGGCGGTTGTGAGCGTGAAAGTCCCGAACCCTCAATTTGAAGGCCAAACAAAAACCAAACTTGGGAACGGCGAAGTCGAAGGCATTGTTTATTCCGTCGTGTACGAAGGCCTGGCGACTTTTTACGAAGAAAATCCTCCGATCGCAAACAAGATTGTCGAAAAAGCAACCCTTGCGCTTCGTGCGCGTGAAGCCGCCCGAAAAGCACGCGAATTGACCCGGCGCAAAGGCGCGCTGGATTCGGGTTCTCTTCCCGGAAAACTTGCCGATTGCTCGGATCGGGACCCTAAAAATTGTGAAATTTACCTTGTGGAAGGAGATTCCGCCGGCGGTTCCGCGAAACAGGGCCGCGACCGGCGTTTTCAGGCCATCCTTCCTCTTCGCGGAAAAATCATCAATGTCGAAAAAGCGCGGATTGACAAAGTCCTCTCCAACGAAGAAATTCGCACGATTATTACGGCCATTGGCGCGGGGATCGAGGAAGAATTCAATATTGAAAAATTGCGGTATAACAAAATCATTTTGATGTGCGATGCCGACGTGGATGGCAGCCATATCCGTACGCTTCTTTTGACTTTTTTCTACCGGCAGATGAAAAAACTGGTCGAAAACGGGCATATTTATATCGCCCAGCCGCCGCTTTATAAAATCAAGCGGGGCAAAAGCGAGGAATATATTCAAAGCGAGACAAAGCTTAACTCCATGCTGCTTGATTTCGGAGCGGACGGTATGGTCTTGAAGAAAGAAAAAAAGAAGGAGGGTTTTTCCGGCAAAGACCTGCGTGAAATTCTGAATTTGATCCAGGCCCTGGAAGATCTTGAAAATTCGCTGGCCCGCCAGGGAATTGCAATTGACCGTTACCTTGCAGCTTATGACGCGAAAAAGGGATACCCGACTTATCTCGTGCGCGTGCTCGATGAGCATTTCGAAACTTTTCTTTTTTCAGAAAAAGAACGGGAAGAGTTTATTATCAAGTTTGGAAAAAAGAAAAAGCCCGAGGCGGAAACGGCGGAAAAAGAAAAGCCTTTGCCCGAAAAAGATCCTTTCGAATGGGTCGAGATTCCCGAAGCTCCTGAAATTGATAAAATCCAGAAACGGTTCGCGAAGTTCAATTTCGAAATTACAGATTACCGAGGCCGTGAAGACGAAGGCTTTGAAATCACCGGGGAAAAGATAAAGGCGAGTGTGAAGTCGCTTTTTGCGGCGCTCGGGTGGGTCAAGGAAAACGCTAAAAACGGCATGACTCTTCAACGGTACAAAGGTCTTGGAGAAATGAATCCGCAACAACTTTGGGAAACGACCATGGATCCGAGCAAGCGGACGGTGTTACGTGTCACGCTCGAAGACGGGGTTGCTGCGGATGAAATGTTTACGGTATTGATGGGGGATCAGGTGGAACCCCGGCGCGCGTTTATCGAAAAACATGCGCGGTTTGTCAGAAATCTTGACGTATAAAACGGAGTCATCCCCGAATGATTTAATCGGGGATCCATTTGAAATGGATTCCCGCTTTCGCGGGAATGACATAGCAGAATAAGGAACCGAAAATGGCCGATGATCAAAGTCTTTACGCAATGAACGAAAAAATCATTCCCACGCCCATCGAAGACGAGATGCAGCATTCTTACATCGACTATGCGATGTCGGTCATTGTGGGCCGCGCGCTTCCGGATGTCCGTGACGGCCTGAAGCCCGTTCACCGGCGCATTCTTTATGCCATGAATGAATTGGGTTTGGCGCATAACCGGCCCTATAAAAAATCCGCGCGTATTGTCGGGGAAGTGCTCGGAAAATACCATCCGCATGGGGATACCGCGGTTTATGATTCGCTCGTCCGTATGGTGCAGGATTTTTCGCTTCGTTATCCGCTGGTGGACGGCCAGGGAAACTTTGGTTCCGTGGATGGAGACAATCCGGCCGCCATGCGTTACACCGAAGCGCGGCTTGCCGGTGTCAGCAATGAACTTTTGACGGACATTGAAAAAGAAACGGTTGATTTCACGCCCAACTTTGACGAGTCCCTCGAAGAACCCACGCTGCTGCCGGCGCGGCTTCCGAATCTTCTCGTCAATGGCTCGAGCGGGATCGCGGTTGGCATGGCCACCAATATTCCGCCGCACAATTTAAGGGAAGTGGTCGCGGGCATTATCGCGATGATTGAAAACCCCGCGATTACCGTCAAAGAACTTTCCAAATTCATCAAAGGCCCGGATTTCCCGACGGGAGGGTTGCTCCTCGGCCGTGAAGGCATCCGGTCCGCTTACGAAACCGGCCGCGGAAGGCTTGTGATCCGGGCCAAAGCCGTGATTGAAACCGCAAGTGCCACCAATAAAAAAGACGCTATTATCATCACCGAAATTCCTTATCAGGTAAACAAGTCGAATATGATCCAGGCCATGGCCGGGCTTGTGGAAGATAAAAAGATCGAGGGAATCTACGATATCCGCGACGAATCCGACCGGGACGGAATGCGGGTGGTGATTGAACTTAAAAAAGACGTGGTTGCCCAGATTATCCTGAATCAACTCTACAAACATACCCAGATGCAGGAAACTTTCGGGGTCATCATGCTGGCACTGGTTGATGGACAACCACGCGTGATGAATATCAAGCAGATGCTCGAGCATTTTATCGAATTTCGCGTGACGGTGGTGATGCGCCGCACGAAATTCGAGTTGGAAAAAGCTGAAAAACGCGCACACATTCTCGAAGGCTTGAAGATCGCGATCGCCAATCTTGATAAAGTGATCAAAGTTATTCGCGCCTCCAAAAGCCCGGACCTCGCCAAAAAAGCTCTTTTAGAAAATTTTAAACTGACGGAGTTGCAGGCCCAGGCCATTCTCGAAATGCAGCTTCAACGCCTCACCGGCCTTGAGCGCGACAAAATCGAGGAAGAGTATCTCGAGCTCATCAAACGAATCGAATTTTATAAAACGCTTTTGAAGAGCCGGAAAAAGGTCCTCGAAGTCGTGCAAGCGGAATGCGAAGAGCTGGTCAAAAAATACGGCGATGAGCGGCGTACCCAGATTGTCGCGGCCGAAGAAGAGATCGAACTCGAAGACCTGATTGCACAGGAAGATGTGCTGATTACAATTTCGCACACTGCGTATATCAAGCGCATTCCGGTTTCCATGTACCGCAAACAGCGCCGAGGTGGCACGGGTGTGACCGGAGCGCAGGTTAAAGACGACGATGATTTCGTGGAGCATATGTTCCTTGCCTCCACGCATGATTCCATCCTGTTTTTCACGAATAAGGGCCGCGTCTATTGGCGCAAAGCCTATGAAATTCCGCAAGCTTCCCGCCAGGCCAAGGGGAAAGCGATTGTGAATCTTTTGGCGCTTGGGGCCGGCGAAAACATTTCGAGCTTTCTCCAGGTGAAGGAATTTACGGACAAGCAATACCTTTTGATGTGCACGAAAAACGGGGTCATCAAAAAAACAAATTTGATCGAGTATTCCCGGCCGCGTTCTTCGGGAATCAATGCGATTACCCTGCGCGACAATGACGAACTTGTTTGCTGCAAGATCACCAGCGGCAAAGACGAGATTTTTATCGCAACCCGGGACGGCAAAGCCATTCGCTTCAATGAAAGCGAGGCCCGGGACATGGGCCGTACCGCCGGAGGAGTGCGCGGGATAAGGCTGAATAAAAAAGATGAAGTCATTGCCATGGAAGTCGCAACCAAAGAGGCGACGGCGCTTAGCGTGACGGAGCTTGGTTTTGGCAAACAGACCAAGTACAAAGAATACCGCGTGCAATCGCGCGGTGGAAAAGGGATCATCAACGTCAAGGTCACGGAGAAAAATGGAAAAGTTGTGAACGTCATGACCGTGAATCCCGAAGAAGACGAACTCGTGATTGTGACCACCGGCGGCATGGTCGTGCGCTGCCCGGCCGAACAAATCCGGACCTCCGGGCGCAATGCCCAGGGCGTGCGTGTCATCCGCTTAAAAGACGGGCATAAAGTTGCCGCAGTTGCCCGTGTTGTCGAAAAAGAAGGGGATGACGACGCGGAAGAGGGCGAGACTCCCGAGCTTGAATTTAAAGACGAGAAAAAGCCTGCCGCCGCCGCTCCTCCAAAGAAGAACCCCAAGAAAAAGAAGTAAGGGCCAGGGCCGATGCTTGACCTTAAATGGATCCGGGAAAATCCCGATCTGGTGCGCAAAGGCCTTGCCGCCAAAGCCAGCCCTTTCGACCTCAATGGGCTTCTTCAATTAGATAGCCAGAGGCGTTCCCTCCTTAAAGAAGTTGAAGACCTGAAGGCTCTGCGCAATTCTGCCAATGACGAGATCGCCACTTTTAAAAAGTCCGGCCAAAAAGAGGCCGCGGAAGCCAAAATAGCGTCTCTGAAGTCATCATCCCAAAAAATAAAAGAAATTGATGATAAAGTGGGAGAATTATCGATAAAAATAGACACTATTGCATATACTATCCCAAATATACCACATGAATCCGTACCCGTTGCTGTGGGAGCAAGCGGTAATCAAGTGGTCCGAAGCTGGGGAGAACCCCGGAAACTGGCCAATCCGAAGGACCATTTAGAGGTAGGAAAAGACTGGGTCTCCATGAATTGGGGAAGCCGCATCACGGGAGCGGGATTTCCGGTTTATAAAGGATTCGGCGCAAAGCTTGAGCGCGCGCTGCTTAATTTCATGATCGATTTGCATGCCACGCGGCATGGATACGTTGAGGTTTGGCCGCCGGCCCTTGTGAATCGCACTTCAATGACGGGCACCGGCCAGCTGCCTAAATTTGAAGACGACATGTATCGCTTGAAAGACGAAGATTATTTTTTAGTCCCGACGGCCGAAGTTCCGGTCACCAATCTTTTGCGTGAAGAAACTCTGGAAGAAAAAGATTTGCCCATCAAGTTTGTTGCCTACTCGCCATGCTTTCGCCGCGAGGCGGGCTCTTACGGCAAAGACACCAAAGGCCTTTCGCGCGTGCATCAGTTTGATAAAGTGGAAATGGTGAAGTTCGTCAAGCCGGAAGACTCTCTCAATGAATTGGAAACCCTGGTAAAAAATGCGGAAGAAGTTTTACAGGCGCTCGAACTTCCTTACCGCGTTTTATTGCTTGGCAGTGGAGATACGAGTTTTTCAGCGGCGAAGTGTTATGATTTGGAAGTATGGGCGCCCGCGAGCCAGAAATGGTTTGAGGTTTCGAGCTGCAGCACCTTCGGGGATTTTCAGGCGCGGCGCATGAATATCCGCTTTCGCCGTGCCACGACGCAAAAACTCGAATATGTTCATACATTGAACGGTTCCGGTGTGGCGCTGGCCCGGACGGTGCTTTGCCTGCTTGAGAATTTTCAGTTCACCGGCGACAATCCGGATCAATTTCCCAAGGCGCTTCGCCCGTATTTAAAGCCGTTGCTCTGAGGCGGATTTTCCTGGAGGGGTGGCAGAGTGGCCGCCAGCCAGAGGCTGGTCCGCCTCCGGCGGAAATGCAGTGAATGAAATTATGCCATGTGTTTATGTGCTTTACAGCCCCGAGCATACCCGCTTTTATATCGGTTCTGCGAGAAAAGACAACGCCGAAACCAGATTAGAAGAACATAATCGTGGGAAAACAAAATCCACAAAGGCTTATAGGCCTTGGGTTTTGGCTTTCGAGGAAGTTTATTCCACTTATACGGAAGCCCGGCAAAGAGAAAATTTTTTAAAGTCGGGGCAAGGTCGGAAATGGATTAAGGAGGGGTGGCAGAGTGGCCGAATGCGGCGGTCTTGAAAACCGTTAGGCCCGCAAGGGTCTCGTGGGTTCGAATCCTACCCTCTCCGCCAAATTTCATCCCTTTAATAAATCTCAACGATTGATGTAAAATTACTGGCTTTTAAGTCGCCACTGCCATTACCATATGCTTTCAAAATTTTGAAGGAGACTTCGTGAATAGGATCAGGAAAATTTTAATCATTGATGATGAAATCGAAATCTGTAAAGTTATGAGAAAATAGTCAGAAAATGTATTGACACGAAAAAATTTCCTCGATACTGTTACATCAGTTAAATGAAGTGAAAGTAAAAAAACTGACATAAAGGAAATTTGGGTGAGAAAGAAACC
>CAYGIT010000115.1:0-8793 GCA_964349955.1 uncultured bacterium | reverse complement strand
CATTTCACGGTCTTTATGGATTTGAAAAATGCCGCGGCGCTCACGCCCCAACAGTTCGAGGAGGATTTTGAAAAGCCCCTCCAGCTTTCGAAAAATATTCATTTCGTTTTTTATGGAGATGAAACAAAAATTCCGCAGTCTTTCCGGGACCAATTGGAGAAATTGCAAAGCCAGTTTGGCGCGGACCGTCTTTCGGTGGAGAGCCGGGATATTTCCTCTTTGCTTGGAAGCAAGTCCTGGCGGGGGGAATTGATTCATATCGGAAAAGGGGAGGAAGCCGGACCTCCATTAATAGGAAAGCCGCTTTACCGGTTCCGTTACCTGGCGGATGAAATTCATCTGGTGCCCGTAGCGCTTTTATTTGCAGACCAGGGAATTCGAGACCCGAAAGACCGTCCGATTGACCTTTCAATGGTCAGCGAAGCTCTTCAAAGCCAGGTAAGGCAATATTTCGCAAGCCTGATCATCGCCCATTCCGCTTAAAAATCCTCTTTTTAAGAAACCGCTTCGATTGACACTCCGGCAATTTTTGTTATAATGCGGGCACTATTTAAGCATTGAGAGAAGTGGGCAGAAGATGCCCACTTCTTTTATTTTCGCCACTGTGCGAAAGAAAGGGTGATCTTAACTTATTGCAGCGTATCAAGTTAAGATTCAAATGATCAATACTGAACTTTTGTCTTCTCTCGAATATATTGAAAAGGAAAAGGGCATTCCGAAAGAAGTGCTCGTGGAAGCATTGAAACAGGCCCTCCTTTCCGCCTGCCGGAAGACCTATCCCAATCAGGAAGACATCGAAATCCAGATTGACCCCAAGACCTTCAAGATTTCTCTTTTGAAGGGGGGCAAGCCGATTCTGGATACGGAGTTTGGCCGTATTGCCGCCCAGACCGCCAAACAAGTCATTATCCAGAAAATCCGTGAAGCCGAACGGGAATCCATTTATGACGATTACAGCAAGCGCCTTTACGATATTGTGACCGGAACCGTCCACCGGATTGAAAACAAAGCCATCATTGTGGATTTGGGCAAGACCGAAGGAATTCTTCCGGCGCGCGAGCAATCCATGCAGGATGCTTACCGCCAGGGCGATGTGATTCGCGCTTATATTTCAGAAATCAAAAAAACACCGCGTGGTCCTGAAGTGATTTTATCGCGCGCGCATGCCGGGCTTGTGCAGCGTCTCTTCGAGCTTGAAGTGCCCGAGATTCATGACGGCATTGTGAAAATAAAGGGTGCGGCGCGGGAAGCCGGTTCGCGCACGAAAATCGCCGTGATTTCTTCGGATGATAAAATTGATTCCGTAGGCTCTTGCGTGGGAGTGCGCGGGCAGCGTGTTAAAAATGTCGTGCGCGAACTGGGCGGAGAAAAAATCGACATTGTCCGTTACAGTGAAGACACGGAAACTTATATTAAAAACGCCATGTCACCGGCGGAACTTTCGGAAATCAAACTCAACCGAGCCGACAAGGCTGCGGAAATTTTGGTAGAAGACGACCAGCTTTCCCTGGCGATCGGCAAAAAAGGCCAGAATGTGCGCCTGGCCTCGAAACTTCTCGGATGGAGGCTGGATGTGCGCAGCCGCAGCCAAAAAATTCCGCTTGGAGACCTTGACGGAGTCGGTGAAAAAATGGAAGGGATTCTTCGCGCCAATGGAATTCAGGGCATCAAGGATTTGATCAAGACCACTCCTGAAGATTTGAGTAAAATCGAGGGAATCGGCCCCAAGACCGCGGAAAAAATCATTGCTTCAGCCCACCGGGCGATTTTGCAGAAAGGTTCCTGATGCGCGTTCACGAGCTTGCCAAAGAACTGGAATGCCCGAGTAAAGACCTGATTGCCGAAATCCAGGCGCTGGGCGAAGCGGTGAAAAACCATATGTCGCAGGTGGATGAAAAAACCGCCGAGAGTATTCGGGCAAAAAGAAAATCGAAGGCCTCCAAGCCTGCGCCCGCAGAATCCAAAAAAGAAGCGGCGGTTGCCGCGCCAAAAGTCAAAGAAGTTAAACCCGCAGTTGCCCCCGCAAAAGTTCCTGCGACTATTGCCCAGACTCCGAAACCGGCAGCTCCTGTGGTTTCCGCTCCGGTTCAGGTTTCTGCCCCGGCGCCTGTTGCGGTTGCCCCGTCCGTCGTCGCGAAGGCCGCTAAATCGATCCGATTTCCGATTATGGTGGGTTCGCTTGCTGCCGAGCTGAATATCCGGATTCCCGAACTCATTAAAACTTTGATGGGGATGGGGATTTTTGCGAACGTCAACCAGTTATTGAATGAAGAAATCGGAATCAAACTCGGCCACAAGCTGGGGATTCCTATTGAAAAATTCGAAGATGACACAGAAAAAATAATCGCGGAAATCGATTCGGTGGAAGAGAAAAAACTTCTCAAACCCCGCCCGCCGGTCGTGACCATGATGGGCCATGTCGATCATGGAAAAACTTCCTTGCTGGATGCGATCCGGAAAACCAAGGTTGCAGCCACGGAAAAAGGATTCATTACCCAGCACATAGGGGCTTATGGCGTGGATATTCCGGGCCGCGGGCATGTGACTTTTCTCGATACACCGGGCCATGAAGCGTTTACTGCCATGCGCGCGCGCGGCGCCAATGTCACGGATGTGGTAGTGCTCGTGGTGGCGGCCGATGACGGAATCATGCCGCAAACCATCGAAGCCGCGGCCCACGCGCGTGAAGCCGGATGCCCGATTGTCGTGGCCATCAATAAATCCGATCTTCCCCAGGCCAATCCCCAAAAAGTTTTGACCGGTCTTCAGAGAATCGAGCTGGTCCCGGAAGAATGGGGCGGCAAAACCATTTGCGTCAAAGTTTCAGCCAAGACCGGGCAGGGGATTGAGCAACTCCTGGAATTGCTTCTTCTCGAAGCCGAGGTCCTGGAACTCAAAGCCAATCCGGACCGCAAGGCCACGGGTACGGTGATCGAAGGCCATCTTTCCAAAGGCAGCGGGCCGGTCGCCACGGTGATTGTGCAAAAAGGGACTTTGAGGGTCGGGGACATTCTGGTTTGCGGGCCCTCGATGGGGCGGGTCAAGGCATTGCGCAATGACCGCGGAAAAACGATCAAGGATGTGGGGCCATCTTATGCGGCCGAAGTTTCCGGATTGAACGGCGTTCCCGAAGCCGGAGAACATTTTTTAGTGGTCGAAGATGAAAAGACCGGGCGGAAAATCACGGACAAAAGAATTTTGGAAGACCGTGAAAAAGAAGCCGGCGGTTCCCAAAAGCATTTGTCCCTGGAAGGCCTGTATGAACGGATGTCCAAAGGGAATTTCAAGGAATTAAAACTGATTCTCAAAGCCGACGTGCAGGGTTCCGAAGAAGCCCTGGCCTCTTCGCTGGAGCGGCTTTCCAATGACCAGTGCCGGGTCCGCGTGATTCATGGCGGCGTGGGCGGCATCAATGAATCGGACATCATGCTGGCCGCGGCTTCCGATGCGATCATTATCGGCTTTCACGTGAAGGCCGACCCCAAGGCCGAGGAAATTGCCGAAAAAGAAGGCGTGGACCTGCGCTTTTACAATATCATTTACGAAGTGGTGGAAGATGTGCGCAAGGCGCTCGAGGGATTGCTCGAGCCCACTTACAAGGAAGTTTCCGAAGGCCGCATCCAGATCCGCAAAGTTTTTAAAATTTCCCGGTACGGAAATGTGGGCGGAGGTTCGGTCATCAAGGGCAAAGTCATGCGCTCGAACCGTGTCAGGGTTTTGCGCGACAATATCGTGGTCTTTGAAGGAAAACTTTCTTCCCTGAAGCGTTTCAAGGACGATGTCCGGGAAGTAGCGCAGGGCTATGAGTGCGGCGTGACGGTGGAAGGGTTCGATGACTTGCGCGAAGGGGACATCCTGGAATCTTTTCGTGTGGAGAAAGTCGTCACCAAACTTACGGCGCCTTCTCAAGCTTAGTTTTCAAGTCCTCATGTCATTCCCGCATGATGTTAGGCGGGAATCCACAAACCCACTGATCCCCGACAAAAACATTCGGGGATGACAAAATCGAAAAGCTAGAGGCATTATGCAAGGCAAACGGATGGACCGCGTCGGGCATTTGATCCAGAAAGAGCTCGGCGAATTGATTCTTCACCGGGTCAAGGACCCGCGTCTGGGCAGTTTTGTGACCATCACCCATGTGAGCCCGAGCGCCGACCTGAAATCCGCCATGGTGTTTTACACCGTGCGCGGTGATTCCAAAAAAGAAGAAGTCCAGAGCGGGCTTGAAAAGGCCGCAGGATTTTTCCAAAAACAAATCGCGGATGCTTTGAAGCTGCGCTACACCCCGAAACTCAAATTCCGTTTTGACGATTCGCTGGACCGCGGCTTTGAAATCGACCGGCTTCTTTATGACCTCCAGCGCCAGGCAAAACCATCTTCGGAATAAAAAAAGGCCGTGTCATTCCCGCGAAAGCGGGAATCCATTTTAAGTGGATCCCCGCTTTCGCGGGGATGACAGAACTCATATGAAAAATTTTAAGACAGAAAAAAATGATCTTGCCGCATTCTGCAAAGCGCTCAAATCCTGCGACCGCTTTCTGCTTTCCTGCCACATTACTCCCGAAGGAGATGCGATTGGAAGCATGCTGGCCATGGAATCGCTTCTGCGCCGGCTTGGGAAGAAAACAAAAGTGGTTGTGGACGATGATTTCCCCACCCGGCTTTCCTGCCTTTCTCCAAAACGCTGGAATAAATTTTCGGAACTCAAAGCCAAGTCGTCCGATTTTCAAGCCCTCATAGTGGCCGATTGCCCGACGCTGGAACGTATCGGCCGGGTCAAGGAACTGGTGGGCCCGCATACGGTGATTTTCAATATTGACCATCATGTGAGTAATTCGCATTTCGGCCGCTACAATTATGTTCAGCCCGGGGCCGCGGCCAGCGGTGAAGTCGTGTTTGATATTTTCAAAAAAATGCGCGTGCCCATCACGCGGGAGGATGCCACCAATCTTTATGTCGCGCTTTCCACCGACACCGGGTCTTTTAAATACGGCAATACGACAGTGCGCAGCCATTTGATCGCAGCCGAGTTGATCAAAACCGGCATTCCGCTTGAAAAAATCAATGACGAGCTTTATTCCACCTATTCGTTGAACAAAATCAACCTTTACAGCCGGCTTCTTGCGCGCGTGAAAACATCCGACGAAGGACGCGTTGCCTGGGCCATGGTACGCTGTGAAGATCTGGAGAAATCCGGGGCCACCTACGAAGACACCGAAGGGTTTATCGATTTTTTGAAATTTTTAAGGGAAGTCGAGATTGCTTTCTTTTTGATGGAGCTGCCCCAGGGCGGGCATGTCCGCATTTCGTTCCGGTCCAAGGGCCGCCATGATGTGAACCGCATTGCCACGCATTTCAAAGGCGGCGGGCACAGGAAAGCCTCTGGATGCGTCCTGAAAGGCGAACTTGAAAAAGTGGAAAAAGTCGTGCTTGAAAAAGTGCGCCGGGAGTTTGAATTGCTATGAATGAACAACCTGTCGAAGGAATTCTTCTCGTCGATAAACCCGCAACCTGGACTTCCCATGATGTCTGCGCGTTCGTGCGCAAACAATTCAAAATCAAAAAGGTCGGGCATGCGGGGACCCTGGATCCGCTTGCCACCGGACTTCTCGTGGTCTTGCTGGGCAGGGCCACGAAAAAATCCGTTCTTTTCAGCTCCTGCGACAAGGAATATTCCGGCGTCATGGAGCTGGGCGTTAAAACCGATTCTCATGACCGGCAGGGAAAAGTTTTGGACACGCGCCCATGGGAGGGGATTACGCTCGAAGAGATCCGCAAAAAAGCGCTTCAATTTACCGGCGAGATTATCCAGGTGCCGCCCATGGTTTCGGCGCTCAAACATCACGGCGTGCGGCTTTACCAGCTCGCCCGGCGCGGTGTGGAAGTGGCGCGTGAAGGCCGGAATGTCGTGGTGCATGAATTGAATATTCAAAAAAAGGACGGTGCGTTCGTCCATTTTTCCGCGCGGGTTTCGAAAGGCACTTATGTGCGCACGCTGGTCCACGATCTCGGCGAAGTGCTGGGATGTTTTGCCACGCTCGCCGAATTGCGCCGGATGCAGAGCGGAAATTTCCGTTATGAAAACAGTGTGACGATCGAAACCCTGCGCCAATGGACCATCAAAGACTTGCGTTTGAAAGTCCTGCCCGTCGACTCTCCGGATTATGCAAATCTTCACAAGGCTTGATTCTTTTTCCCCGGACCCGAAAGCCCCTCTGATTTTAGGCCTCGGTAATTTTGACGGGGTCCATTTGGGCCATCAAAAACTCTTGAGCCGCGCGCTTGAAGCGGCCCGGCAGAGAAAAGGAAAGGCCGCGGTCTTTACTTTTCAAGAGCATCCCCAGGGAGTTCTTCATCCCCAAAGCCGCCCTTTGCTTTTGACTTCTCCGGAATCCAGGATCTCCCTTTTTCGCGAGCTGGGAATCGAAGTTTGTTTTTTTATTCCCTTCACGCCTGAATTCTCGCGCATCGAACCCGAAGTTTTCGTGAAAGATATTTTAAAAAAGAAACTCGGCGTGGAAAAAGTTTTTCTTGGCGCAAGCGCCCGGTTCGGCCACGAACGCCGGGGCGATTCTAAAATGATGGCTCGCCTGGCCGGAGAATGTGGATTTGAATTCGAAGAAATTCCGCCTGTCGAATCAGGCGGGGGCATTGTTTCCAGTTCTCGCATCCGCAAATGTGTCCAGGAAGGGCGGTTTGAAGAAGCGGCCCAATGCCTTGGCCGGTCATTTAGCGTTCTCGCAAAAGTGGTCCGGGGCGAGGGGCGGGGAAAATCGCTCGGGTATCCTACGGCCAACCTTGAAATAGGATCGTATGTGCTTCCACCTTTGGGGGTTTATCCGGTTCGGGTGGGCTTTACGTCATCCCCGAATGTTTTTGTCGGGGATCAGCAAGCAGATTCCCGCCTAAAGCATGCGGGAATGACGGGATTGACCGGAGTTTTGAATTATGGCCGCCGGCCCACCTTCAAATCCGGCCAAATCGAGCCTATTTTAGAGGTTTTTATTCTGGACTTCGCAGAAGACCTCTATGGCAAGACCCTGGAAGTGGTGTTTTACCCCCGTTTGCGCGAAGAAATGACATTCGATGGGCCGGAAGCCCTCAAAAAGCAGATTGCGCAGGATATCGAAAATGCCCGTCAATACTTCTTTACATAGAAGGCGCATTCAAGTATAATTTCTCGTTCATCTGGCATCTAAATTCAAATTCTACAAGGAGTTACGAAAATATTTTATGGTAATGGCCAAAGAGAAAAAGAAAAAGATCATCACCGATTTCAAGCGCGAAAAGAAAGATACCGGTTCTCCGGAAGTGCAAATCGCGATCCTCACCGAACGCATCAATAGCCTTACTTCCAATCACTTTAATACCAATGCGAAGGATCATCATTCCCGTTACGGATTGATCAAAATGGTAGGACGGCGCAAGAAGCTTCTTCAATATCTTCAAAACATAGATTTGAAAAGATACAAAGACATTATTGCCCGCCTTGATTTAAGAAAATAAGTTACCTTACCCCATAGACTAAAAGGAATCCACATGACCATGCAGAAGGTTCAGGGACAAATTGGAAGAGAGCAGTTCATTTTTGAAACCGGCCGTATCGCCAAACAAGCCCACGGAGCTGTGCTCGTGCAAGCCGGCGGAACCGTTATTCTTGCCACCGTTGTGGCTGCCCGCGAACCGAAAGAAGGCCAGGATTTTTTCCCTCTGACCGTCGATTACCGCGAACGCACTTACGCTGCAGGCAAAATCCCGGGCGGTTATTTCAAAAGAGAAGGCCGTCCCACGGAAAAAGAAATTCTGACTTCCCGCTTGATCGACCGTCCTCTTCGCCCGCTTTTTCCCGAAGGTTTCCTGAATGAGACTCAAATCATGGTGGTCGTCCTTTCGGTAGACGGAGAAAACCAGACCGATGTTCTTGCGGTCAACGGCGCTTCTACCGCTTTGATGATTTCCGATGTCCCGTTTGAGAAGCCCATCGGCGCGGTGCGCGTGGGATACACCGACGGAAAATTCGTTTTGAATCCTTCCATGATCGAGCTCGAAACAAGCGAGCTGGACATGGTATTGGTCGCCACCAAAGACAAAGTCATCATGCTGGAATCCGGCGCCAAAGAGCTTCCCGAAGAAAAAATGCTTGAGGCCATCCGTTTCGGCCATGCAGAAGCAAAGAAAATCATCGCGCTTCAGGAAGAATTGAGAGCCAAGGCAGGAAAAAAGAAAAATTCTTTTGTGAAGGCCGAAGTGCCGGCAGAAGTGAAAAATAAAATCTGGTCAGTGATGAAGGCCGAATACGCCAGCACGTTTACGCTTCCTTCCAAAGAAGAGCGTGAAGCCCGTGCCCATGAAATTTATAAAAAGATTCTCGCCCAGTTTGATCCTAAGGCGGATGGTTACAATGAAAAGCGCATCAAAATGCTTTTTGATCAGGCTGAAAATGAAATTTTAAGGGAAACCATTCTCGATAAAAGCAAAAGGCCGGACGGACGGGGTTTTGGCGATATTCGTCAAATTACTTGCGAAGTGGGCGTGCTGCCGCGCACCCATGGTTCCGCTCTTTTTACCCGTGGCCAGACGCAGAGCTTGAGCGTCACGACCTTGGGGACCGGGGATGACGAACAGAGAATGGATTCGCTCGAAGGGGAACTTACAAAAAGTTTCATGCTTCATTATAATTTTCCTCCTTTCAGTGTCGGTGAAACCGGACGCAACAGCGGCCCGGGCCGGCGTGAAATCGGGCACGGAGCTTTGGCGGAACGCTCGCTTCAGCCGGTGATTCCGAGCCAGGAA
>CAYGIT010000114.1:0-8820 GCA_964349955.1 uncultured bacterium | reverse complement strand
TAGCAAACGTGCCGCGCATCATCACTTCATGATTGCCGCGCCGCGCGCCGTAGGAATTAAAATCCTTGGGATTCACGCCATGGGTCATGAGGTAT
This sequence comes from uncultured bacterium, assembly GCA_964349955.1. Lineage (GTDB taxonomy): Bacteria > Omnitrophota > Omnitrophia > Omnitrophales > Aquincolibacteriaceae > CAYGIT01. Next base: position 8,725 of record CAYGIT010000114.1, on the reverse strand, counting down.
TGCGCGGCCGGGCTGTCTTTGGCGATATTCCCTGCCGGGGAAATATGATCGGTCGTGACCGAATCTCCCAGCAGCGCAAGCACGCGCGCGCTTTGAATGTCCTGGAGCGGTTCCGGTTCGGCCTTCATGGTGTCAAAGTAAGGCGGCTTTTTGACATACGTTGATTTCAAATCCCAGACAAACTGGTTTCCTTTCGGGATTTGAATCGCCTGCCAGTTTTTATCTCCCTCGAAAACATGGCTGTACTGATGATGGAACATTCCGGCACTGACTTTCGAAACCTCGGCCTGGACTTCCCGGTCCGTTGGCCAAATATCTTTAAGATAAACTGGCAGGCCTTGAGCATCTTTTCCAAGCGGTTCGGCGGTTAAATCCATTTCCACATTTCCGGCCAAAGCATAAGCCACCACAAGAGGCGGTGACGCGAGATAATTGGCGCGCACCTGGGGATTGACACGGCCTTCGAAGTTGCGGTTTCCGGAAAGTACAGCAGCTACCACCAGGTCATTGTCTTTCACGTTTTGTGAAACGATTTCAGGCAGCGGCCCGGAATTTCCGATGCAGGTAGTGCAGCCGTAGCCCACGAGATGAAATTTTAATTTTTCAAGGTAAGGCGTAAGCCCGGTTTTATCCAGATAATCCATCACCACTTTGGAGCCGGGCGCAAGACTGGTTTTGACCCAGGGTTTGACGGAAAGCCCTTTTTCCACGGCTTTTTTGGCAAGGAGCCCGGCGCCGATCATGACGGCAGGATTGGAAGTGTTGGTACAGCTGGTGATGGCCGCAATGACGACACTGCCATGTTTTAGCCCTGTGTCCTGCGAGGGAGATTTGCCCATGCCCTGCAAGGCATCTTCAAAAGATTTCCGGACCTCTTTCAAAGAAACGCGGTCCTGCGGACGCCTTGGGCCGGCAAGGCTGGGTTCCACGATCGAAAGATCCAGCTCGAGCGTGTCTGAAAAAACCGGGTCGGGCGTTTTATCCGTGCGAAAGAGGCCCTGCTCTTTCATATAAATCTCCACCAGCTGGACCAATTCTGCGGGCCGCGCGCTCAAACGCAAATAGGCAAGGGTCTCATCATCCACCGGAAAAAATCCCATTGTGGCGCCGTATTCAGGCGCCATATTGCCAAGAGTGGCACGGTCGGCAAGGCTCAACCTGGAAACGCCGGTCCCGAAAAATTCTACGAATTTTCCGACCACGCCTTTTTTGCGAAGCATTTGCGTGACCGTGAGCACGAGGTCGGTGGCTGTCACCCCTTCATTCAAATGGCCCGTGAGTTTGAATCCCACTACATCGGGAATCAGCATGGAGATGGGCTGGCCGAGCATGGCGGCTTCGGCTTCAATGCCGCCCACGCCCCAACCCAGAACGCCCAGGCCGTTGATCATGACCGTGTGCGAGTCGGTTCCCACCAAAGTGTCAGGATAAGCAAATTCTTCATTGCCTTCTTTTTTGGTCATGACCACAGGCGCCAGGTACTCGAGATTGACCTGATGGACAATACCTGTTCCCGGAGGAACCGCGCGAAAATTTTGGAAAGCCTGCTGGCCCCAGCGCAAGAATTGATACCTTTCGACATTGCGGCCGAATTCTTTTTCCACATTTTCCTGAAAAGCCGAGGGAGAGCCGAAGGCATCCACCTGGACCGAATGATCAATCACCAAATCCACGGGCTGAAGCGGATTTATTTTTTTGGGATCCTTGCCCATTCTCACGATTTGGTCGCGCATGGCCGCAAGGTCCACCACGCAGGGCACGCCCGTAAAATCCTGCAAAAGCACACGCGCGGGCGTAAAGGCAATTTCCTTGTCGGATTTTATTTTGGGGTCCCAGGAAGCCAAAGCCTTGATGTCCTCGGCGCGAACACTTTGACCGTCTTCAGTGCGGAGTAAATTTTCAAGCAGGATGCGGATGGAAAAAGGAAGACGGTCGATTTCAAATCCGGCTTTCTTCAAAGCATCTAGGCGGAAAATTGTATAAGCTTTTTTTCCGGCGAGGAGTGTGGTTTTAGAATCGAAACTGTTCTTCATTTACAAACTGAGTTTTGCGCAATTTTCCCGGACATGCTCCGCAGAAACATGCAGGGCCTGTTTCTGGTCAGGCGTGAGGGCAATTTCCACCACTTCCTTCAATCCCTGCCGGCCCAGCTTTGCGGAAACTCCGCAATAAACATCTTTGAGGCCGTATTGGCCGGTCAGATAAACACAGGAAGGAATCACTTCGCCCTTGTCTTCAAGAATGGCTTTCACCATGCGCACCACGGACGCGGACGGCGCATAATAAGCACTGCCGGTTTTCAAATATTTCACGATTTCGGCACCGCCGTCACGCGTGCGCTGATTAATCGCTTCGATTTTATCCGCGGGAAGAATTTCGGTAATCGGTTTTCCTTTGACCTTGGTATGCTGGGGCACGGGCACCATTTCATCACCGTGTCCGCCGAGCACCATCGCATCGACCTCGGAAGGCGCGCAACCCACAGCGTCAGCGATAAAATACGCCATACGCGCGGAATCAAGCGCGCCGGCCATGCCGATGACCCGTTTCGTTTCGAATCCGGATTTTTTCCAGGCAATGTAGGCCATCACATCCAGCGGGTTCGAGACCACCACGAGAATGGCCTTTGGGGAATACCGGACCGCTTCGGTCACGACGCCGCCCACAATGCCGGCATTCGTATTCATCAGGTCATCGCGGCTCATACCGGGTTTTCTCGCAATGCCGGCGGTAATGACAATCACATCCGAATCTTTTGTGTCCGCATAACTATTCGTGCCGGTGATTTTTGTTTTGAATCCTTCAATGGGCGCGGACTCCATCATGTCGAGCGCTTTGCCCTGCGGCATGCCTTCCACGATATCGATCAAAACAACGTCGGCAATTTCTTTTTCGACAAGACGCTGCGCCGTAGTCGCGCCCACAAATCCACCGCCGACAACTGTGACTTTGGGTTTACTCATTTCAGCGAAGCAACCGTTTGCGTTTTGAGTTTGCGGATGATGGCTTCTCCCATTTCCTTTGTGCCAACCGAGGTCGGATCATCCTTGCTCTCTTTAAGATCATAGGTCACATCTTTTCCTTCACGGATGACATCCGCCACCGCTTTTTCCAAACGCTTCGAGGATTCTTCTTCCCCGAGGTACTGAAGCATCAAAACGCCGGAAAGAATCACGGCCGTAGGATTGACTTTGTTCAAACCCTTGTATTTCGGGGCCGACCCGTGGGTGGCCTCAAAAAGCGCGTACTCTTCTCCGATATTTGCGCCCGGCGCAATGCCCAACCCGCCGATCAAGCCCGCGCAAAGGTCCGAAAGAATATCGCCGTAGAGATTCGGAAGAACAAGCATATCGTAATTTTCCGGAAACTGGACAAGCTGCATGCACATATTGTCCACGATGCGGTCGTCGAATTCGATGTCCGGATATTTCTTGGCCACTTCGCGCGCCACTTCCAGAAAAAGACCGTCCGTGAATTTCATGATATTGGCTTTATGGACCGCCGTGACTTTGCGGCGCTTGTATTTTCGGGCGTATTCAAATGCGTACCGGACGACCCGTTCCGTGCCAAAAACAGAGATGGGTTTGATGCTGATTCCCGAATCCTGGCGGATTTTATTTTTGGAAAGTTTTTCGATGTTTTGAATGATTTCAAGCGCTTCGGGAGTCCCTTTCTGAAATTCAATGCCGGCATAAAGGTCTTCGGTATTTTCGCGCACAATCACCAGATCGATTTTCTTGTAGCGGGACCGGACCCCGTCATAGGATTTGCAGGGCCGCAGGCAAGCGTAAAGATCGAGCTCTTTACGAAGCGCGACATTCACCGAGCGAAAGCCGGTTCCAACGGGGGTTGTAATCGGCGATTTGATCGCCACTTTATTCTTGCGGATAGAGGCCAGCACACTGTCCGGCAAAGGCGTGCCCGCAGTTTTCATAATGTCGATGCCCGCATGCTCGATGTCCCATTCAATGGAAACTCCGGTAGCTTCGATGCAGGCTTTGGCCACTTCCGCGATTTCAGGTCCGATCCCGTCTCCGGGAATCAACGTAATTCGGTAGGATTTCATTCATCAACTCCTGCTTTAACGATAAGGGATAAAAAATTGATTTGGATTTTCAAAAATTTGTGCTAAATAGAAGCCTCATTCTATATGAACAAAGCCAAAATTAAAAGCACACTCTTCACAATGCTGGAAGACGCGGGCAAGGTCCTTCAAACTGCGATTCTCAAGCCCAAGTCCATCCGGAAAAAGTCCGAGCTTAGCCTGGTCACGGCTACCGACAAAAAATGCGAGCAAATTATTGTCCGGACCATCCAAAAGAATTTCCCCTCGCATGCCATTCTGACTGAAGAATCGCCGCCCATGGGCCATTCCTCCTGCCGCTGGATCATCGATCCCCTCGACGGCACCACCAATTTCGCGCATAGCTTCCCCATTTCCTGTGTTTCGATTGCTTATGAAGAAGCAGGAAAAGTCCTGATGGGCGGAGTTTTGGATCCTTTTCGCGGCGAGCTTTTTTTTGCCGAGCGCGGCAAAGGGGCTTTCCTGAACGGGAAAAAAATCAAGGTCTCGTCAACCCCCACCCTCAATGATTCCCTTGTCTGTACCGGTTTTCCCTACGACCGGCGCGAGCACATGGACGATTACCTCCCCGTGTTCCGGGCTTTTCTCATGCGGGTGCACGACCTGCGGCGCACAGGCGCGGCAGCGCTGGACCTTTGCTATGTCGCGACCGGCCGTTTCGACGGCTACTGGGAATTTCATCTGCAGCCCTGGGACAAGGCCGCCGCATTGCTCATTCTTTCAGAGGCAGGCGGAAAATCGAGCAATCTTTCAGGCGAACCGCTCACCCTGGAAGACACCCAAAATCTCGCCAGCAACGGAAAAATTCATGCAGAAATGCTGAAACTTGTAAGACCCTTCCGCCACATTACAAAATAAAAAAATGAATACCGGAATTTAAAGCCAAAGAATCCGGATTTTATCTTTCAGAGGACGGAAATCGCGATCGCCGGTAACGAGTTGCGCATCTTTCAAAAAAGCTAAAGCTGCGGCAAAACAATCTGCATAGCCAAGTTTATATTGTGTTTTGAAACGAGCCGCCTCACGCGCTAAGCCGACATCCGCAGAATAAACATGAAGAGGCATTTGTCCCATAATATCTTCTATCTGATCGCGTTTCATCGGCCCATACCGCTGCTCCGTAATGTAAAGAATTTCCCCCCAATTGACCGCTGAGATCAATAATTTTTTTTCTTCCCGAGCCGCCTGTTCTAAAATTTCAATGGCTTGGGGGGCCGCCGCTTGCTTTTCAAAATAAGCAAGGAGAGGCCAACTGTCCAAAACCTGGATTAGTTGCGCCATTTCTTATCTTCCCGTTCCCGGTCTTCACGACGGGACTTCTCAAGGGCTTCGACCAAATTTCCCCCCTTTAAAATTCCACAGAATTTTTCATAAAAATTAGGGGTGACCGGATGCAAAATAATATCCCCGTTTTTTTCTTCGATGAAAACTTTTGTTCCTTTTTTGATGCCTGCTTTTTTCCGCAGTTTCACCGGAATGACGATTTGGCCTTTTGTCGTAACTGTAGCGCGGTCCATAATTCCACCCCTTTTTTAGAAGTATACCTTAATATAAAAAGTAAGTCAAATTTTAAAAAGTATTACCTTTTGTCCTTATTCGGTGTTTTTGGACGAGATGAATTGATACGGTTTTTCCCAAAATCCAGCCCCTGCTTTTTCGGGCAAATCATTGTGGCGCCCGTCCTGAACAGAAAAAAACTCCTTTGGATTTGGGGCACGCTGAAAAAGCTTTTCGGCCATGGCATAGAGGCAGATTTCATCCCTGGTGCCATGGAGAATGAAAACCGGACACCGGACTTTTTCGATATTAGCGATATTGGAAAACGCGAAGTCCTTCAAAAGACTTTTTGGGACAAAAGGATAATGAACGCCGGCAAGATCCAGGAATGATGTGAAGGGCGCCTCCAGAATCAGCGCGGCCGCGGGATATTTCCCCGCCAGTACGATTGCCGGATAAGTGCCGAGCGATTCCCCGTAGAGAATGATTTTGGAAGGCTCGATTTTTTTTACTCCGGTTAAATAATTCCAGCTCGCGCGGGCATCGGTCAAAACATCTTCCTCGTGTTTGATTTCCCCGTCGCTTTTGCCATAACCCCGGTAATCCACCAGCAGAACGGAAAATCCGCGATCGACCCAGCCTTTGGCTTTGGAGAGCCGGCCGGAAATATTTCCCGCATTCCCGTGAAAAAAAAGAAGCGTTTTCGAAGAAGGCTGTGCCGATTCAAGAAACCATCCGTGAAGCTGGACTTTATCTTCTGTTTGCAAAAAGACATCTTCTGCAAAGAGACCGTAATCCCCGGGGTTTTCAGAAAAGTTTTTCTCGGGGAAAAAAAGCATGGAACGAATCATGGGAAACAGAAAACAGACCTGCCCCTGTGATATCGCGCGAGGTTTAACGCCGCCTTCCGAAAAGGCGCAGGAGAAAGAGAAACATATTGATGAAATCCAGGTAAAGCTGAAGCGCGCCGAGAATTGCCACCTGCTCCGAAGCTCCGCCCCCGCTTTGATGAATGGCTTTCAGGCGCTGGGTATCGGCCGCGGTAAGCCCGATAAAAACAGCCAACCCAACATAAGAGAGAATCCATTCAAAAGCCGGATTATGAAAAAATAGATTCACGAGGCTTGCGATCATTACCCCGATCAGGCCCATGAAAAGATAGCCTCGAAGCGAACCCAGATCCGTTTTTGTGGCCCATCCAAAAAGGCTCACCCCCGCAAACGACGCGGCAGCGATAAAAAAAGTATTGGCAATCGAAGCGCCGGTATAGGCCAGAAAAATAAAAGAAAGCGTCAGGCCGTTCAAAACCGAATACGCGAGAAAACCAAGGGTAGCAGCCTGTACCGAAATTTTCATGATCGAAGACGAAAGCCAGAACACAAGTCCCAGTTCCACCAGCATCACGAGCAGGAATCCTCCGCCAGAAAGCCCGCGCATCAAGGCCAGGTTGGAAGCGGCTCCGAAGGCGGTAAAACCGGTAAGCGCAAGGCCCACCGCCATCCATTGATACACGCGTTGAATAAAGGTTTGGACCTGCGTCGAAGACGAATAAGGGGAATCCATATTGCTGTAATTCATAGGCACCTCCTGGTGGCGCAATCAGTTTATCAAATGAAGACGGTTCTTGGCAAATTACGTTTCACTCTCCGGCTCTTTACCGGAGATATTCTCTCCCAAGGCTTTCGCTTTGGAAACAGGCCAGGTTACGACCCTTTTCGTCGTGGAAACAAGCGTTTTGGGAATGGTTTGGGTAGGAATTTTAAAAAGGGTCTTGATCCATTTTTTTGTTTCCTTGAAAACCGGGACCAAAGGCTTGAGGAACTTTTTTTTCCGGACCGGCTTTTCAGGGTCTTCTTCCAAATGAAGGATCTGAATCTCGAAATGCCGCAAATAAGCTTCGGTGGAACTCCGGGTGTCGTCGGAATCCGACATGATTCCAATCGCTTCAATATCCCTTTGAGGCGGTTTTCCAAAAAGAAAAGTATAATCCTCGATAATATTGCGTTTTTCGGATACCCACTCTCCGGACTCTGGCGGCGGCCCGCTGCGAATCACGAGAATTTTCACTTTTTTCCAAAAAGGGCTGGCGCCGTGCGTCCCTACCGCAAACCGGTCATCCCAAACGTATTGAACAATGTCTTGCTGAAACGGCAAATCGGATTTGAAAATGACCGACACCCGTGCCGGATAATCACTTTCATTTCCCGCTCCGAAAACCGGGTTTTTCTTCCCCGAAGGAAATTTTTTGACTTTCCATTGCCATGAAATCACCGGTTGTTCGGAAATTGCCGCGCTCACCGCCCTGAAAATGGCGGAACACGTCTTTTGACTTTTGGCCTTCAAACTCTTCGTGCCATCCGGCTCTTCTTGGATTTCATATTGGGTTTCGCCGTGAAAACTATGCCGGTTCCAGCCCGCAAGGTCTTCGGGGCGATCGAGATCGATTTTGATCACTTTCAGGACGGAAACACTTGTTGTTTCCGGTTTTTCGGATTCCCATTCCAGTTCGCGGCCAAGCATCCGTAGACTGAAAAAGGCGACCATGGCCACACTGGCCAAAACAAAACCTAGAATCAAAAGCCTTTCACGTCTTCTCATGGATGTTTCGAACTTTGTTGAATCAGCCGCACAACGGTCGTAACCAGACTGCGTGGGCTCAACCTTACAAAAAAGGGAAGCAGCCGGTTTAAAAATCCGGGAATGATAATTCTTTTTCCCTTCAGCAGGCCGCTGTATCCGGTTTCTGCAACCTTCCGGGCCTTCATCACGGTCATTTGATTAAAAAGCAGGTTCTGCCCATTGATTCCTGCCGCCTTCTGAAATTCCGATTCCGTGGGCCCGGGACAAAGTGCGGTGACACTCACACCCGTACCGGAAAGTTCGGCGGCAAGCGCTTCGGAAAAGGAAAGCACGTAAGCTTTGGAGGCATAATAAACAGCCATCACGGGGCCGGGCTGAAAAGCCGCGGTCGAAGCCACATTCAGGATTTTTCCACTTTTCCGCTCAAGCATTCCCGGCAAGAAAAGTTTGGTCAGGTGCGTGAGCGCTGAAATGTTGAGCCGGATCATCTCCAGCTCTTTCTCGAGATTTGTTTTCGCAAAAAAACCGTAAGTCCCAAACCCGGCATTATTGACCAGGATATCG
>CAYGIT010000113.1:0-8947 GCA_964349955.1 uncultured bacterium | reverse complement strand
AGAGAACGGTCTGGCTTAAAAGCGCCATCGGAACGGTGCTCAAGGTCTGCGAAATATTCATGGCAGAAATCGTTCCTTCCCACATGCCGGAACCGAAACGGTTCAAAATTAAAAGAGGAATTTGCTGGAGAGCCCAGATCACCCCCATCGGGATCAACAGGACAAACAGACGCAGAGGCGGCTCCAGGCTGAAAGAAAACCTGCGCGGAAAGATATCGGAATGGCGCGCGAGTGAAAACACCTGAATGAGGCAGGACGCCGCGGCCCCTGCCACTCCGGCCCATGCCGCCGCATAAATACCGCCGGTTTTCCAGAACACAAGCGTCACGGCAAGCATGATCAGGCTATCTACAAATCCGGTGGAGGCGGCCGCCGTGTAATGGCCGTAAAAACTGTTGAGCGCCTGAAAAACGGCCCGAAGCGCCATAAAAACAATCGCCGCGGAAAAAATCCTGAACAGCGAAAGGGTCATGGCCAACTGGCCGGCCTTGAAGCCCGGGACAAGCCCCTGCGTGATCTTCCCGGCCCCCATCCAAAGCGCCAGTGTCCCCAGCACGGAAACCCCCAAAATAAAGATGAGAATGTCCTGGAGAAATCGCCTGGCCTCTTCATTTCCTTTTTTGGAAGCGATTTCGTGAAAAAGTGGCAGGAACACGAGAAAAAACACCGAATCAAAAAGGACCGAGAGATAATACGGCAAATAGCTCGCAGCGAAAAAAGCGTCCGCGACCGAGGAAACCCCGAAGAGCTTGCCGATCAAAATTTTCTTGAAAAAATTCAGGACTTTGGCGCCGGCCAGAAAGACAAAAACAAGGGCCGAGGTTTTAAGGAAGAATTTCAGCCGGGTCATGGGCAAAAAGCCTCCCGGGACACTGCTTCTTCCTGTTTCGCCGCGGCAAGATATGAAAGAACGGCGCCGGCCAGGAACCACCAGGGCATGGCGACTTTGACGATCGACCAGCTGATGCAGGAGATATTGTGAACAAGCATGCCCGTGAACCCAAGCACCCAGCCCCAGGCAATGCCCCTGGCTTCCGGGTCTTTGTCGACCGCAGGCCAAAAGGCCAGCACTCCGCGCAAGGGTGAAAAAATAAGCGCCAGGAAGCAAAAAAACCCTGTAAAACCGGTTTCTGTCAGCACCATCAAATACTGCGACTCATAAAAAATCCGGTGCCGTGCCGCAAAACCGGCCCCAAAGAGCCAGAAATTCTTGAAATTCCAGAGGGCGAGTTCCCAGCTTTCGACATTATGCGCCCAGGAAGAATTGTAAGTATCTGCCGAACTCAAAGCCTCCGCAACGCCGCCTACCCGCTCCAGGACTCTCGACGGCAAAAGAAGCGCAATGAGGACATAACACAATACCAGGAAAAGCAAACGCCGCCGGCTTCCTTTGATGAAAAAGGCCGGAAGCAAGGCGGCGCCAAGCGCAAAATAACTCTTCCGGGAATAGCTCAATAAGAAAGGCGGAAAAATCAAAAGGAGGGCCGCTGCCAGGATTCCCGTTTGGAGAGGGTTTTTCGACTTCAAATAAATTCCGGTAAAAAAGGCGATCCATAGAACAATCAGCCCGCTGACATGATTGGAATCCCCGAAAAAAGGAAAGCGCTCGTAAAGACGGTAGTAGTTGGGGTAGGCCACATTCTCCGAAGGAAAAGCCGTTTCCCAATAACCGTAACAGGCCAGGCCGAGGCCGAGAATAAAAAAAATCTTCAGAAGAAAACGGCTGTTTTCACGGCCGGCGGCAAAAAAAGCGGCAACCGAAAAAATCAAAAAGTATTCAGCCCATTTGAGAATATAGAACAAGCTGACAACAGGCTTGTCGAGAGTCCCCTGCCAAATTCCATTGATCACGGAAACACTCGTTGCCAGAAAAAACAGAAGAAAGCTTTTCTCGACAAAACGAAAAGCCCTGCCTCCCTGGCCACTCCCGGAAAAAAAGAGGAATATCAGGGGGAGCAAAAGAAAATCTTCCATGCGAAGGTCAAAACGAAACGTTCCGCCGATTTTCAGGCTAAGGCGGGGAATGAAGATACAGGACAAGAGAAGGGCGGCAAGGATCCATTTGCCCGCGTTTTCAAATTTTCCGAAAAAAATCCGGCGAAGCGGCGCCGTCAAAACACTTGTTTCAAAAAGAGAGGCGCCTTGCAGCGTCGGTTTTCAGGTCGCTGCCTTTTCATCCAGCAAACGGTAATGCAGTAATTTTCCGTCGAAGGTATAACGGTTGTTGGCAAAAACAACCTGACTGGCGGGAATCAACGGATACTTTCCATAACGCGGCACGACCGAGGGCTCGACATAGGCCATGAGCTTCAGTTTAACAATGGCGCGCTTTTCGCCGGGAAAAAGTTCCTCTTCGCGGATCTCCAGGACTTTCCATTCAAGCGTTCCGTAAACATCTTTTTTCTCTTCCCCCACCGGAAGCACATTCTTCATCCATTGAAGCTCGCGGCTAAGTACCAGGTCGATCTCCGCATAGGCGGCCAGGCTTTCGCGTTTGATTTTGTTCGAAAACTGGATTGGCCGGACAAGCGTGAAATACGCGGCCAACGCGGCAAGAATGACGAGAACAATGATCGAAAAATCCAGAAGGTTCCAGCGGGAAGGCAAACGGCTTGTGCCGGTTTGATCTTTCATCTTTTAATGACTCCTTTTTTAAGCCGTGCCGCCCAATCGCGGATCGCGGGCAGCACCAAAGTGATTTCCGCAAGCAGGACATAAATCGGCTCATCCTGCACATGCAAACGCTTCAGAGCAAAGCGGTCCTGGGAAAAATCGGTCAGGCCATGATCAACGGCAAAGGCCGCCCGGTAACCGGCCTCGCGGGCCACGCCCAAAACGGTGGTATTGTAGCTGTTTCCCGGATAGGAAAGAAAATCTATTTTCCGGCCTGTCTCGGCCTCAATTTTGGCCTTGGATTCGAGAAGTTCCTCCTTGATTTCATCGGCCTCCAAATGGTCCAGCATCCGGTGAGTGACGGTATGAGAACCGATTTCGATCAACGGGTCCTCCAGCAAACGCCGCACCTCGTCCCAGGAAAGCATTTCATCCGTCTCGTCTTCCGCCGCGCCCGAACCTCCGATTTTCTCTTCGAGTTCCTGCAAAATGACCTGCCTTCGAGAATCGGAAACATCCTTCATTTCCTTTTTCACCTCATAAGACACCTTCATGCGGTGATAAACGTCCTTCAACTCGAAATTTTTCTTGCCGGGCAGGTTCTCGAGCGTGAGACTCGAAGCACCGGTTTTCCGGAAAAGGCTGTCGATCCGCGAAGTCCAGATCGGCTCCCCGGTTCCGATGCTTGCCGTGGCCAGAAAAATAATGGCGGGGATCCCGTAACGGCTTAAAACCGGCCAGGCGGCTTCATAATTATCACGATAGCCATCATCAAAACTCACCACCGCCGCGGGCCTGGAAGAAACCCTTCCCTTTTCAATTCTGGTGACCAGCTCGCTTGCTGAAATAAGCTCGAAATGCTTTTTCATAAACCGCATTTGTTTTTCAAATTCCGCAGGGGGCACCGCGGGCTCAAACGGGCTTCCGGGTTTGCAGATGTGATGGTAAAGCAAAACCAGGGCAGGATTTCCGGATTTAAAAATACGGCGGAATAAAAAAGGAGTGATCCCCAGAGCATAAAGAAAAAAACAAAACAAGCGTTTCAATTGGCGGCTCATTTTTCCTGAAGTCCTAAAATGGATTCCCGCTTTCGCGGGAATGACAGAACTCGATTCAATTTCTCTTCCAATTCAAGGCGTTTTTCGAGGGTGTACGTTTTAGAAAGAAAGAGTTTCCCCTTGCTGTCTTGCTTGATCCGTGGCGCGGTTCCGGCAACAAGATCATGAATGGCGCGGATCATTTGTTCGGTTCCGAGCTTGATCAGCTTGCATTCAATGCTGCGTACCGTGTCCGAGGGATCGATCACCGGCTGGGCAGTATAAACAATGTCTCCGCCGTCGATTTTTTGAGTCAGATGGTGGATGGTCACCCCGATATGCTCCGGATCATTTTCATAGAGACACCAGAAGGTGCATTGGCCTCCGCGGTAGTAAGGCGAAAGCCCGGTATGAATATTTAAAGCGCCCGCGCGTGCTATCCCCAGCACAGGATCCTTGATGATCCGTGTGCCGAAGACCGCGATCACGTCCGGATTCAGGGCCCGCACCCACTTTTGCGCGGCTTCATCGTTGGGGTCGGAACACCTCAATACCGGAATTCCGGAAGGGAACTCCCCTTCCCCGGCAGGCAAAGGGAAAAACTCCCTTTCTGTTTTTTCATCGCGCTTTTCATAGGGGCGGATTTTCTTTTTCAAGGAAAGTGTTTTAAAAATCGAAAAAGGATTCAAGCCATGCGATTGAAAGAGCATCTGCAGCCGGTGCAAAAATCCGTAGCGCACGTCCACGATAATTCCGCGTACGTCAAAATGCCTTGCCAGCTCACGGCAAAAATAGGAATGCCGCGGGCCCTGGGAGGTCAGAATGACAATGCTTGTTTTTTCTTTCATCCGGTGAAGTCCTTGAGTTGCAGATGGGCGGCCTGGCCACGGCCCGAGGAAGTTTCCGTGATCCGGCACCAGAGTTCAAAAACCACCAGGGCATGAATTTGGGTGCCGAAACGCTGGCGGCCGGCGGCGTGCTCATCCAAAAGCCATTTCATATAAGAAGGGCGGAAATACCGCCGGCTTTTGGCCTTTTCATCCAGAAGCAATTCCTTTGCCGCCGGCAAAAGTTCGCCAGCAAACCACCGCTGGAGCGGCACCGCAAAACCCTGCTTTCGCTGTTTTAAAACATTGTCCGGCAATTTTCCCTGCATGGTTTTTCGTAAAATGTATTTGGTGCTGCGGCCTTTGATTTTAAGCGAAACAGGAATCCGGCAGGCAAGCTCGATCAGCTTATGGTCTAACAGAGGCACGCGCACTTCAAGCGAGCGCATCATGCTGGTGCGGTCCACTTTTGCCAGCAAATCATCGGGGAGAAAAATTTTGCTGTCCAGATACAGGAATTTGTCGATGACAGATTTCGCGGCGCCGTTTCCGGAAAATAGCTTGATGCGGGCCAAGCGGTCTTCTTTTTGAAGCGCTACTTTGACCGAAGGCTCGAAAAGTTCGTCCTGCATCCAGGGCTGAAAACTCATGGCGCGGCGCGCAAAGCTTTCATGAACAGGAAGCCCGGCATCGTAACAAAACCGTTTTAACAAATTCAGGGCTCCGTTTTCCCGCAACGGGCGGTAGCCGGCGCCGAGAAAAGCATTTTCGATTTTATTCCTTAAAAAAGACGGCAGCCGGCGGTATTTTTCCATCCAGACTTCCTTTTGCGTCCAGAGATAGCCTCCGAAGAGCTCGTCTCCGCCGTCACCCGAAATCGCGACTTTCACATCCTTGCGCGCGAATTCGGAAACAAGATAAGTAGGAATGGCGGAAGAATCGGCGAAGGGTTCATCGAATCCGGCAATCAATTTGGGCAAAAAGTTAAACGCATCGACCTGCACCATGGACTCGTGATGCTCGGTCTTGAAATAATCCGCCACTTCGCGCGCGTAAGGCAGTTCATTGAACCGGCTATCCGGAAATCCGATGGAATACGTTTTGACTGCGGCATTTTCTCGGCTCATGCAAGCCACCACGGTACTGGAATCCATGCCGCCGCTCAAAAAAGCGCCGATCGGGACATCGCTTATCATATGCAGTTTTACGGATTCCTGCAGCACTCCGGAAATGCGCTCCACCCATTCGCCTTCAGAGACACCGGTCTCCGGGCTGTATTGAAAGTCCCAGTACGGGATCGTTTCAAGTCGGCCCTTTTGGAGGCGCAAGTAATGGCCGGGTTCAAGCTTGTGAATATCCCGGTAAATCGTGCGCGGGGCTGGAATATAGAGAAAACTCAAGTAATCGCTAAGGGCCGGAAGCGAAATCTCCCGTTCTACTTCGGGATATTCGAGAATGGCCTTGATTTCGGAACCAAAAACAACGGTTTCATTTTGAAACCAGTAATGAAGAGGCTTGATCCCCACCCGGTCCCGGATCAGCAGGAATTTCCGCTCCCGCGCGTCCCAGAGAGCGATCGCGAACATGCCGCGCAGCTTCCGGACAAAGGCTTCGCCTTCTTCTTCGTAGAGATGGACAATGACTTCGGTGTCGGTGCGGGTCTTGAAGGTATGGCCCTTTTTGATCAGTTCTTCGCGCAATTCCAGAAAATTGTAAATCTCGCCGTTGAAGACGGTCCAAATCTCTCCGGTTTCATTGGTGATCGGCTGATGGCCGCCTTCCAGGTCAATGATGGAAAGCCGGCGCATGGCAAGCCCCACCGGGCCGCGCACAAAATAGCCTTCGTCGTCCGGCCCCCGGTGAAAAAGCGCCTGATTCATGCGCTTGAGGATTTCAGGGTCGGCCGAAACCTCCGGACGTGAATGAACGATTCCTGCGATGCCGCACATAATTAAATTTTCGATCCTTTCGGTGTCATCCCCCGGCTTGACCGGGGGATCCAATGAATTTCCCGTGACAGTTCACTCTCAAAATGGATCCCCGCTTTCGCGGGGATGACAAAAGAACTAAAGAAGTTGCGCGTACAGTTCTTCATATTGATCGATCATGGATTGCATGGAAAAAGAAGTTTCGATTTTGCGGCGGGCACTGGCGCCAAGTCTCGCGCGCAATGCGGAATCCCCGGCCAATCTTAAAATAGCGCCCGCAAGCGCGGCTTCATCCCGCGGCTCGACAAGAAGGCCCTCTTTGTCTTGTTCGAGGATCTCCGGCACTCCCCCCACTCGCGTCGCAATCACGGGCTTGCCGCAAGCCATGGCTTCATAAACCGAGTTCGGCATTCCCTCGACCGTTGAGGCCTGCACGAGAATGTCCATCGCGTTCAAGAGCGGAGGGATATCCGGGCGGAACCCTGTAAAAATAATATGATTTTCGGGCGAAATTTTTTTCGCCTCCCGCTCGATCGCCGGTTTTAAGGGACCATCGCCGACAAAAAGAAACCGGAGTGAGGGATCCCTTTCAAGAGCGCGCCCTGCGGCCTTGATCAAATATGCATATCCTTTTTCAGCGCCGAAATTGGCGACCGTGCCGGCCACACAGACGTTCTGCGGAATTCCAAATTCGCGGCGAACGCCTTCTCCGGCTTCTTTTGCCGGAAAAAAATGCCCGGTCTCCACGCCATTATAAATGACGCAGACCTTTTCAGACGGCAAGCGTTCATGCTCGAGCGTCCATGCCCGCACGGCATTCGAACAACAAATCACCCTGTCGACAAACCGGTTGCCCATCCGGACAAGCATCCGGTGCCTTGCCTTCTGCCATTCCGGAATTTCACGGCGGGACGAAATCACGACCGGTACTTTCCGCAATCGCGCGGGCCAGGCGGCAAAAAGGTCGAAACCAAAAAGGTAGGTATGCGCCATTCGCACCGGATTTTTTCCAAACCATTGATGAAGAGCAAAAAACGTTTTCGCGCCCCAGCGGTAAGGGAGTTGAAGGCATTCAAAGGGAATTCCCTTTTTTTCCACTTCCCCGGCAAGCTGCCCGGGAAAAAAAAGAGTGAGGATTTTGACGCGATGGCCCAGCGCCTGCAAACCGGAGGCCAAAGCAATGACATGCCTCTCGGTGCCGCCAAGCTTCATCTCGGGAAGAATATAGCAAATCGGATGCTGAAGATCGCTTTTCAAGCGGAAAAAAAAGGCTACCGGCGCAGAACAGGGACTGAAGCGGCGGCGGTAAGCCTCTTGCGAAATTCCGCGATCACCATCTGCAGGATTTCGTCAAGATTGGCCGTGGGACGGAACCCGATCAGATTATGGGCCTTGGTGGTATCGGGCATGCGCCTTTCCATGTCTTCAAAGCCTTCTTCATAGGCCTGATCATAAGGCACGTACACGATACGGGAACTGCTGCCGGTGAATCCGACGATTTTTTCCGCAAGTCCCCGGATGGAAATTTCTTCCTGATTCCCGAGATTAAAGACCTCACCGAGCGCACCCGGGTGTTCCATGAGTTTGATCATGGCGCATACAACATCTTTGACATACACGAAGCAGCGGCGTTGCTCCCCCGTGCCGTAAACCGTGATGTCCTGCCCGGTCAGGGCTTGTTCCACAAAGCGCGGGATCACCATTCCATACAAACCGGTCTGGCGCGGGCCCACGGTATTGAACAGGCGGACGATGGTGGTGGGAACTTTTTTCTGCTTCCAATAAACATAAGCCAGAATCTCATCCACGGCCTTGGACGTGGAATAGCTCCAGCGGCTTTTCAGCGGCGAACCCAGGATGCGGTCGTCGTTTTCCTTGAGCGGGCCGCTGGCGTTCTTCCCGTAGATTTCAGAGGTGGAGGTGATGAGAACTTTTTTATGGTAGCGGTAAACATTTTCAAGGACAATTTCACTGCCTTTGATATTGGTGGTCAGAGACCGAAGCGGGTCTTTGACAATCAAATCCACG
Source organism: uncultured bacterium (assembly GCA_964349955.1). Lineage (GTDB taxonomy): Bacteria > Omnitrophota > Omnitrophia > Omnitrophales > Aquincolibacteriaceae > CAYGIT01. The sequence goes on along the minus strand of CAYGIT010000113.1, from coordinate 514 downwards.
CCCACGGCCGCGGCAAGATGGAATACCCAATCCGTCCTCTCAACGAGTTTGTCGACAAGCATTTCATTGAGAATATCGCCGATCACGATATGAAAATTCGGGTCCGATTCGAGGTGGGCGATATTTTCGAGCCGGCCGGTGGCAAGATTGTCAAGGATGGTGACATCGTGGCCCTGCGCCAAAAGCTCTTCCGAGAGATAACTGCCGATAAAACCTGCACCGCCGGTAATGAGTACTTTCATGAAACCTCCCCTATGAATTTAGAATGCGCCATTGTACCAGCAAAAAGCCCCCTGAAAAACCAAAAAAATCCGTTATTTTCGGGGCCTAAGGGACGAGCTCGTGCCGTCAAGGAGGGAAGCTTCTCCTGCGGCACCGTTCGGAGCGCAGCCTCACTCAAGGGCTTGAAAAAAGGGGCGTGCAGCAGAATTTTCCGGACGGCTCGGCCGTGCTCGTGCCGGCAAGTCCAAAAGCTTCCCCTGCGGCACCGGGAGTTCGTTCGCTCCAGCGGCGA
>CAYGIT010000112.1:0-8991 GCA_964349955.1 uncultured bacterium | reverse complement strand
GGCGCCGGGCCGGTCAATTTTATTCACCACAAGAATCGGCTTCAGATGAAGTTCTAGGGATTTTTTTAAAACGAATTTAGTCTGCGGCATCGGCCCGTCAAAGGCATCCACCAGCAGCAGCACGCCGTCCACCATTTTAAGAATACGTTCCACTTCACTGCCAAAATCCGCATGGCCGGGAGTGTCTACAATATTGATTTTAATGTCTTTGTACCGGCAGGAAGCATTCTTGGAGAAAATCGTAATCCCGCGCTCTTTTTCCAGGGGATTGGAATCCATAATGGTGCTTTCCCCCACCTTGAAGTCATAAGCCCCCGTTTGCTTCAGGATGGCGTCGACAAGCGTGGTCTTTCCATGGTCAACATGGGCAATGATGGCAACATTCCTAAGTTCTTTTCTTCTCTTCTGGTTAGGCATAAGCTGCGAATTGTATCACAACTTCCCGTCATCCCCGAATGTTTTTGTCGGGGATCCATAAACTCGCGGATTCCCGCCTAAAACCATGCGGGAATGACGATGTTTTTAAGCAACGCACTAAAACCTTGAGGAGGCTGCCGCCTGGATTTTGCGTTTATTCATAAGCTTCACTACGATGCTTAAGGTCGAGCACAATAATTTCTTTTTTCGCATGCTTCACCACATAAAGAATGCGATAGCGGCGAGTGACTCTCTCGGAATAAATCCCTTTGAACTTGCCCGTTAATCTCTTTCCGTTTTGAGGCTTTTCGGCAATTTGAATCAGAACCCGCTCGGCAATGTGCTTGAGGTCTGACGGAAGTTTTGAAATACCTTCCAAAGCTTCGGGGGCATATAAAAGCCGGAATATCTGGGGCATGGGGAAATCTTACGCTTTGGGTTTAGGCTGGGAATGGCCAAAAACATCTTCGTGGGAATAAAGCTTGCCGCGCTGAACATGCTGTAAAGCGCTCACGAGCCTTTCCACCTGCTTCTTATCACTTAAAACTTCAAGAGTTTCCATCAGGGATTCATATTCCTGTTCACCCAATAGGCGGGCCACCGCACGGCCTTCGGAAGTAATCACAAATGTCCTGGCTGTATCATCGCAAGCTTTAATGAGTTTATACAATCTTTTACGGGCATCCGTCACCGGCAATATTTTGTTCTTTTCCATTAGCTCTCCTTTACGTACGCTTAAAAGTACGTTCAAAGAATACCACAAAAAAAGCCGCAAAGCAAATCACTAACTCTTGGGATAATAAATAACCTGGGGGAGATCCTTCATATCTTTATCGCTGGTAATCAAATTTGCTTTTTGACGGATTGCAGAAGCATAGACCATTGCATCTGCCATGGCCAACCGGTAACGCAAGCTAATATCGGCTGCTTCAAGGGCTAAATCCTCATCCAATGCCATAACTGGAGACTGTTGCATTACGGAAACAGCCACGAGGGCGGCAGCCTCCCCCTTTTCCTGTTTGATTTTTTTATAAACTTCATAAAGGACAATGGCAGGCACCCAATTTTGCTGTGGGGGCTGAAGATGTTTTTCATACCGCCCTGCCAAAGGGCTGTTCATGAAATATTCGATCCAGCCGGAAGAATCAACCAGATTCACAACCTGTCCTTCTTTTCACGCAATCCGTGCGTGTCCATCCCTTTAAGAAATCCGCGGAAATGCTTGAGTGGCGCAGCGGGCATCAATACAATGATATCGTCTTTGACCATGACTATCATTTTCTGGCCTTTGTACACAGACATGCGGGCCCGGACTTCTTTTGGAATCACTACCTGGTACTTCGGGGAAACCACCACTTGGGTCATATGTCCTCCAGAATATCGATCGATAGCTAAATAGTACAACGATTTAATGGTTTTGTCAAACGATGCCTGTTTACGCCGCCTGTTGGAACCGGGCCTCGGAGCGGGCCTTGAGGAGGGTTTCGGCAATGATGCCGGAAATGACAAAACCATTCCCGGAGGGCGTGAGGATATTCTCGAAATTTTGAAAGCGCTTTAGCTTCGCGATAATTTCCTTCTTTAATGCCTCTCCCCGCAAATGCGGCTGCGTGCGCAGAATATTGGCCGCGTGAGACAAGGCCGCGATATAAAGCACTTGCACATAATCTCCCACCAAAACCCGGTTATTTTCACTCACCCCTTCCATATTCGCCCAAAACGGCAGAATGGTTTGCACCGCCTTCACTGCTTCCGCGTTCGCGCCAAAAATCCCTGTCGGCACCGGATAATCTTCATTTTTAATCTCGGCTATTCTCTTGACCGGCGAAGAGTGAATCTTATGCTCTTTAACCGCCTGGACCAGCATATCTACCGCTTTACCACGCCCCACAACAAAAAGGTTTTTAACATTCGCCGCCGAAAGCGCCCTCACAAAATTCCCAATCACTGAATCCCCCACATCAGCAGGTAGCACCAGCGCAATTGTGCCCCCCACTTCAGGAATTTTCCCATCCTCTGAAGGAGCAGGCGCCAGGCTATCCATCAGCATTCCGATTTCATCATTCCAAACTTTTCCCGAAATGGCTCCATCCCTGTCATCCTGAGGCGTATTCAGCGAAGCAGCCCCCTTGCGGGGTTGCCGAAGGATCTCCCGAGCCCGTCCCCTCCACGCCTCCTTCAAAGCTTCGCGCAAAGCCTCAAACCCCTCATATTCGACATACACCACCACCCTCTCCGCCTCCTCGAGAGTCGCCCGCCTTCCATTAATAACCATCTCCACCAGCCCCGGCGCCAAATCCTCAATGGCCACCTGCCGCACCTCGGAGCGATTTTTGAATTGCCTCCCCGAAAGGCCTTTTTTGCTGACAGAAAGATAATCGCGGTGTTTTGCAAGGAATCCTTGATAAGCGGCACGAATCAATTCCTCGATTTTATCAGGATTGATTATTGCTTCCTTTTCATAGGCCTTCCGAAGCGGCTGAATAATCAAGGGCAAAACTTCGTCATAAGTTTCAATTGATACGCTAAGAGGACGCTTTTCGATTTTACTGAGAGTGCTTTGCGGAATATCAAAGTTTTTTCGAGGCATCTTTTTATGAGTCCGGAGGCCGCTGATCAGAAGCCCCGGAGAAGCATCATTCGCGAGCTGTTCCATTTCCGTCAAAAATTTTCGGTCTTTTTCTTCCGGAGAAGGTCCCGAGGCTTTAGGTCCAGCGAGATCGATTCGAAAAACTCTCGTAAGAATTTTCCTTATTTGAACTTTCCCTGTCCCGAAGCGCTGATCGAAAGTCTTTTGAAGAAGCGGCACGATAATTTCCAATGCCTTTGAAGAAATAGCCTTGTCGCCTGCTTCAATTTGAGAGACGGTTGCGGCGTCTATTCCAAGTCCCGCTTGTTTTAATTCGGCGGTTTCGCGCAACAGCCGGAGAACCGCCCCCTGGGCAAAGCTGGAAGGCTCTTCCGCCCTTTCTTCGATCGCCTCTTTCTCATACCTTTCTAACTCCTTCAAAAACTTTCCAAATTCAGCCTCTTTTTGACTCCGCGCTTCGGAGCGGGGCTTTAAGGCTCTGAGTTTTGAAAGAGCGGTTTTATAATAACGCTCAAAATCGGGATTGAAGGAAACCTGGAAATCCGTTTCAAAAAGCGCGCCCATGATTCCCTCGTCTTCGACAGCATCAGGCCGGACAGGCAATTTTTCAAGGAATCCCCTGTGGCGTTTAAATGCTGCCGGATCAACCAGGAAATCCTCAAGGGAATCTTTTATTTGCGCGGCAGATTGGTATTTCGTCCATTTCGCTGAAAGGTAAGCCAAAAATTCATAGCTGAAAGAAATCTGCGAAATGCCGGTCTCCGCATCCTCCCGCTTCTGCTCTTCCGTCCATTGAATGAGAAGATCCCGATGATCATAAAAAAACCGGACAAATTCAGAGAAGGCGGGTATTTTTTCAAGATCGTGGATGGAACCGTGAGCAAGCAAACTGACCACAAAACGCGTCAGACTGCGTTTCATCATCTGCCGCTGGTCTCCCGGTAAGGATTGCTTGGAGATAGTTTCTGCCGCAAATTTAAGGTCCGGAACGATTGCGCGAATGTCCCATTGATCGTATGGCGGCGTTCCGGAAAAAAAGTGGTTCCCCAAGGTCATGAGACTTAACGCCGTGGCCCGGATACTAAGCATCCCCGGCAGGCGGTGAATTTGCGATGAAAGGCTCACATATTTCTCCATTGAGAAATTCACCTCCCCCATTTCATCGCGCCTTATCGGCCCGTTAAAATTTTCCGGGGCATTCTCATAGTCAGGAAATAATGCCGAAAGACTTTGATTGAAAATCAGAGCGGGCGTTCCGAGATTAAATTTTTGAGCCAAACTTTCAAGCGCGTCAATATCCGCCAGCAAGGATTGCGGCAAAACTCCGGCTTCCATTTTCTCCAAAATAGCAAGCGCCATGCCATGAATGACGGCAGCAGGCGCGGTGGGATGCCAGTCTTTAAACCCCTCCGGTTCTTCCCAATTAAAATGGAAAGCAGCGGAATAAAGCATGGCCCGGGCCGGGCCGCTTAATTCGTCCCACATTTCAGCGCCTTTCTTATTCCAAAACTCTTTCTGATCTGCCGGTTTCTCTTCCAAAGACTCCCCTTTTACTAACTTTTGCACCCAAAGGGCAATTTGCCCCGGAGCTGTTTCGGGAAAGATTATTTGCAAATCAGGCTTACCGGAAATTTTTGAAAGCAAACTTGCTATTCCATCCGCGGTAAGAAAACCATTAAGCGTTCTTTCATCACCCGCCGCTTTTTTCTCAGCAGCAAACGCCAATTGATCCAAAATTTTTCTTTGCTCTAAAGACAAGGAGAGTACGCTCCGCACCTCAGAGCGAGACAAAGAATTCCATGCCTCGTTTGGATCTTTGGAAAGTTGAACGGTAGAGGTCGTAAGGATTCTGGACACGGCAGGTGAATCCTCTTTGCCAGGGAAAAGGTCAATCAGAAAATATAATTTTTCATTTTGCTTCAAATAGAGATAGACCGGAAGGCCAAGGCTCAAGGCCGCCTTGTGCATTGCTTTAAATGAAGCTTGGTTAGTCCTATGGATGGTCGCGAAATGGAACCGTATCCCCGGCCGGGGATTCATTTTTAAATAATCCAGAGCTTCCCGGAAGAGGGCCGTGCCGATTCCTTTATCCTGCCAGGAAGGAATGACCATGACATCCCCGGTAGTAGATCCTTCCCCTTCTTGATTCAAAGTGAAAAGTTCGGGATCGCTCTCGAGGTTTGCGATAGCCTGGAATGCCTTTGTACCAAGCGTCCTGATACCGATGATTTCGCCGCTTTTATTGTCATGGGCTGTAAAAACAGTATTCTCTTCGCCTCCATGCAGCGACGAAACAATATTCGCAAATTTGAGTGATTCAGGCTCAAGCTCCGCATCGTACTGTTCTGAAAGTTTCATTATTTTTTCTTCGAGCGCTTCGTCGCCTTTACCGTTCAAATCCGTTCTCTCGATGGTCCAGAGATTGCTATCTTCAACCTTCGGACTTACCGCCCGCGCTTCGGAGCGCTTTTCAAGGCTCATCGTGACGGGGAGATGAAGCATAACCGTCGTTCCGCTCTCCGGGTCAGACTGCACATGCAGGGTCCCCTCATGTTCCTTGACCGTTAAAGCGGCTGTGGGAAAGCCGATGCCCCGGCCTCCAAAAAAAACATCCTTCTGGTAATCGCTTTTTGAATAACCGTAGTATTCGATAAAGGGCATATCTTCGGGCTTAATGCCAATCCCGTTGTCGGAAATGGTAATTTTAAACGATTGAGTTTCGGGAATAAACGCCGTCTCAATGACAACTGTGCTTATCTCGCGATAAGATGCATATTGAGACTTATCCAATCGTCTGATCGTCGAAAAAACAGCATTGCGGATCAACTCCGAAAGAGCATTTTCCAGCCGGGCTTCATCGAAAGCACCCTTCGGGATTTCACCTGATTTAAAGATTACATCGCTGATCCTGAAGTGAAGCGGAGAACGGCCCCTTTCCTTTTCGATTACCTTATGAATAAGTTTGTTCAGGTCGAGTTCCTGGTTGATAATTCCAAATGGTTTTGGGTTATTCGCATTGGCGATCGCTGAAAAATGTTCCAATAACCGCCAGATATGCCGGCGAATTTGAGAAATATTATTAAATAAAACCTGAACTTCCGGGCTCTTCAGCTTTTCTTCATTTTGCTGAATATGCGTCAAGGCATTCGTAAAAATGCTGGCATCTTTAAAGGTCTTTTCAAAGTTTAGAATTCCCTCCGAAAGTTTTTGAATGGCGGCCTTGGCGGCATCTTCTTCTCCGGGCTGAAAGCTCCGGCCGGCGTCTTCCGCCGGAACATTTTCGATCAGTTGTCTTTTGAATTGCTGCATGCTTCCCGCAAATGCCTTCGCGAACTCGCTTCCTGTTTCCCGGTCAAATTCCTGCAGCAGGCGGTCATATTTCTCAAGCCCCTCATAAACGCCCCGGTAGACAATCAAGGCATAATTGCCAAGCTCCAATACCGGAGAAGATTGAATTTTCAATGCTGTCTCATAAAAATCTCTAATTGAATCCGGCTCACTCTTTATCCGCGCTTCGGAGCGGGGATCGTTGCGAATCATCAGAACCTTTGGAACTTTCGGCGACATGGCAACATCCTCTAAACGCTCTTTACTGGCAGGCTCTCTTTTTAAGCTGGGAGAAATTACTTTTGGAGCTGGACTCCTCTCTTTCTGGTCTTCTCCAACAGCTTCTTTTTTCTTGAGGATTGGCGCAGGGTTCGTTGTCGTGGTATTATACGTTACGGCTTTTTTTGTAGCTCCTTCGGGAAGACCCGAAAAAAGAGGAGAAAAAAGAAATGAGTGACCTGCAACTCGCGAATCTACGACTGGCCAATATGATTTTCTTTGTTCTCTTTGTTGCGTTAGGGATCCTGTCCATGTATTTAATTTCATGCTGGATTGACCGGCGAAAAAGCCGTCCGAATTCCATTTCTCACCGCTAAACAACTCTGCAGTGTCTCCCGTCCGTACCTCGGATCGGACAAAAGCATGGTTCAAATCGGACGCAACCTCCACGGCTTTCCCGCTTGTCTTGAAGCTCAATCGGGCGGATTGAAACGCCTTGTTGATATCTGCAGGTTGAAACGCTCCTTCCAATTTTAATAGTTCTTTGACAACAGCACGGATGGCCTCTCCCGCTGAAATCTTCCCCGGCCGAATGACCTCCGGCCCATTGATCCATTTGGCCACCACTTCGCGTATCTTTTCCTTCATCACATCTTCGTCCTGGTTCATTCCCATCATTTTCCGCAGTAGCTGCACATAAGGCATATCTTTTCTAAGATACGGCGGCGGGAGGGAAGGATCTTTGAGATGCCCCCGAAAAGTATCGGTTACTTGGGTATAAAAGCCGGGTTCGTGGATTTTCCATTTTCTAAATTCAGGATCTTCCAAACGATCATAGAAAAAACCCTCGAGGAACAATTGCAGAGGATCCAGAAGCTTTAAACGATGAATGATATTAAAATCACTTCCCTCTACATTCAGAACGTGAACAATGTCCCGGAAACCATAGGCCAGGGTGTAATATACAAAGGAAAACGCCTGCTCTGGGGTCATCTCCTTTCCGGATTTCCATCCTCCAAGGTCATACCACACCGGCTCGAATCCACCACCCGGTAGAGGCCGGGTGAAATCAATCGCCAGATTGCCCATATGCGGATATTTATAAGGAATAAGCATGCGACTTTTATCTTCCAGATTGTCTCCAACGACCCGGCGCAAAGCCCGTCCGTAGGAGCGGAGAATCCTTGTGTATTCTTCCTTCGGAAAAGCCTTCCGGAACGGATAAGCGGTGTCCTTCATTTTCTCCAACTTCATCTCTCTTGCTGTTCCTCTCAATCCGGCAATTTCTTTCTCTGCGGATTGAAAAGCGGCCTGAAACATCTGCGAATGCAAGCCCTCCATATATTGAGAAAGTCTCGGAAGCTCATTTTTCTTCTTTAAAGAAATAAATATTCCGAGCCGCTTGCTATCCACCTCAAAACCTTCTGTTGAATAAGTGCCATACCCAAATACCAGCGGGCCGCGCAAACCATACTCCGGCAGGACATACCGGGCATTTTCGAACTTTCTCTTTGCCGTTTCTTCTCCATGCCCACCCAAAAGCGGGAATCCCCCCTCGTGAAATACCGGCTGGCCCTCCCGGTCAAACTCAACATCTTTCAATTTATTCCCATCCTGCGCCATCAGTTGATCGGGGAGCCTTCCTCCCCGGCTTAAAATATCGATAAGCTGCTCCAGCTCCTGCCTGAATTTTGCCTGATTGGCGGGAGATCCTTTTAACTCCGGCAATTCCTCGGGAAGTTTTCCTCTTTCGAAATCCGCAAGCTGCCGTTTGAGATCGACAAGAAGCTTGCCTGTGTCCTCGGATGGCATGTAATCGTAATGCCTTGTTTTTTGCGCCAAAATTTTCCTGGTAAATAAAATGCCTGTAATATGAATTTCATCGAAAGTCTGAAGATGGCCCTGCCGGTCGGTATATGCCAAAGGTTTTTTCAGAATAATTTTTACGGTGCGCTTGTTTTTATTGATTCCTTCCCTGCCGTCATGAAGATCCGAAGGCCAGTCTTCCGGAAATTGGGCAATAATTGTTTGCATCCTGGAAACAGCATCGGGTTCATTCTTGCCGACAAGCTCGAACAAATCCCTGGCAAAGGTCATTTCCGCGCCTCGCGGTCCTTCAAAGAAACCTTTCAAAAGGGCGTCCCCATTTTCACCCGCAACCGGCGTCATGCTCCGCACCTCAGAACGTTTGATTTCAGGATTCTCCAGTTCTTCACCAACCTTGCTCCGCGCCTCGGAGCGGGATATTTCATTATAATTAAATAATTCTTGATTATTTAACATTTTAGATTTAAACTGCTTTCCATGTTTCATTTCACCCATCGGCAAAAAGACAACACCGGGAAGGCCCTGCTGAACCTCTTTACGGTCTGCATGGCTCCTCTTGTTTTTAATTCGAAGGGTTACTTGCATCTAGTCGGCATTGGCTGTCTACTCGG
>CAYGIT010000111.1:0-9244 GCA_964349955.1 uncultured bacterium | reverse complement strand
CGGTAAGCCACACCGCGGCCGAAAATGTCAGTAGAAAAAAACTTCGTCCCACCCGCCCGCCGTGTTCCCAGAGAAGCGTGCCGAGGCCGAGAAAGAAAATAATCGTGCCGACCAAAAGCGGAGGAAGCGCGTAGAAATTGAAAGCGTAATGGGAAGATTCGAAAAGACCGCTCATTTCCTGCCGTCGTTTCCGGAAATGATTTTTTCGATTTTTACGAGCAGGTCGTCCATGGAAAAAGGCTTGGTCATGTAAACCGTCGCGCCGATGACGCGCCCGACAATCGCGTCGGCTTCGGAAGACTTGGCCGTCAGCATAATAATGGGAATTTTCTGAATCTGCTCGTCGTCGTGTTCGCGGATGCCTTTACAAACCTCTTCGCCGGAAATCAGGGGAAGCATTAAATCAAGAATGAGCAGGTGGGGAATCGTTTCAAGGGCCGCGGCAAGGCCGCTTTTTCCGTCCGCCACGGCATGGACTTCGTATCCCTGCTTCCGGAGGCGGAAAGCCACCGACTTGGAGATATCAGGATCATCTTCCACGAGCAGGATATTTTTTTTTGCCATCATGAAAGGCTTGCCCCCTCACATTTTATTTCTCTTTGCGCGCAGCGGTTTGATCCGTTGCCTCCGCCCGAAAAATACGGTCCGGCTTCACCACCGAGCCTTCGGCAGCCAGAATTCTCACGATCACAAAATCTTTGGGAAGGCTGTTTTCGGATTCTTTCGTGGAATAAAGCCCGCGTACGCGCTGAATAATGCGGTCAGCCTCGTAGGCAATCAGCCGCTTTTCCCAGAGTTTTTTGGCTTCGTCAAATTCAGGTCCGAAAGCGAGGATCTGGGCCCGGCCATTCAAACGATACCCCGTAAAAGCCGCGTCATTCATGAACGAAACCGAAACTTCCGGATTCTCAAGGAGATTGGCATAGGAATGAGTGTGTTTGTAATCCAGGAAATAGAGATGATTGGGGAACTCGACATCCACCAGCATCTTCGGTGCAGAATTGGGTTTCCCGTGTTTGCTGGCCGAAGCCACACTCACAACTTTGAGCTGGCCTTTATGTTCCAGAAAGGCGTTGAAAATCGCTTCAAAGTCCATAGCACATTATAGCATCCAGGATCAGATTCACAACTTCCTTTAGCCTGATTTGAAAAAACAGCATTCATCATGTACATTATAAATGCCCGTATAAAGATTATAATTATGAATAAAACTTCTCTAAAGCTCACTTCTTTATTGATGATTTGCACGCTGGTCACAAGTCAATTTCCGACTTGTACGGATGCGGCGATTATCGAGAACAAAGTAATCGATTCTCCCGTTTTTCATCTATCACTCCCCCCCGCTTTAGGGACGGTACAGGCGATACACTCCGGCGGAGGCCCCACGATTTTTCATATCCAGGATGCCCATGGCCATTATGAGGCGCAAAAAAGCATTCAGGCTATTCTTGAATATCTTTCGAAAACCTATGGAATCCGCCTCCTCCTGCTTGAAGGAAGTCAATCCAAGCTTAACCCGAAATCGCTCGTCTTTTTTCCCAAAGAAAAAGCGTTAAACGCGGAGATCCTGGACCGCCTCACTCACAAAGCCATGGTCAAAGCGCCTGAACTTTTTCTCGTGGATCACAAAGAATCCATGGGTTACGGAATTGAGAATTTCAAGACTTACCTTGCCAATGGCGAGGCTTTTAAAGCGGTCCTCAAACAACAGGAAAAGACCCGGTCTTTCCAGTCAGAACTCGACATGACTTTCGAACGCATTGCTTCCGCGTATTTATCAAAAAAATTACGGATTTTCCTGAAAAGGCTCGAAAAATTCCAGGATGACAAAACCCCTTTATTTGATTGGCTAAATGAATTAAAAGACATGGCCCGGGGGCACCTCGAAATATCTTTGGACCATCCGGCAACCCAGGTGGAGTGGCCGATGCTTTTCAGAGTCTTTATGCTGAAAAATCTCGAGGGAAAATTAGATCTAAACCACTTTCCGGCAGAGCGTGAAGAATTTCTCAAACAGCTTCAACAAGTTCCTGCTGAAATCAGGGATGAGGTAAAACGCCTTCTCGGGGAACCTCTGATGCATCATGAACTTCCCGATCCGGAAACCGGCATTCTTTTTGAGCAAATGGCCGCAGCCCTTCCCGCTGATTTTCCTTACGCCCATTATTCGAATGTCTCGCGCTTCATCGGCCATTTGGTCCTGCAAAGTGAAGTCAAATCAGACCGGTTGATTCCGGAAATAAACCGCCTGGGAGACAAGATAGCCTCCAGGCTTTCGGAAACCACGAAAGAAAAGAAACTTCTCGAACTTCTCAAAGACTACCGGCTGCTCAAGAAATTACTGGCGCTTGAGCTTACCCCGGAAGAATATGAAACCGTTCTTTCCCGTCAAGACCGCCTTAAACCGGACCTTTTGATTCATGAATTCCTGGCCCTTAATGATGGCGGGCAAATCAAAAATATCACCTTCAAGCACGGAAGCGACATTATGGAACTTTACACCCAGGCCTTGAATTTTTACGCGCTTGCGCAACAACGGAATCAGGAAATGCTGGACAGGGTCATGCAGCGGCTGCGTGAAACCGGGGAGACCAAAGCCATGGTCATCACAGGTGGTTTTCATAGCAATCCTTTTGAAGAATTTTTCAAAACCCAGGGCTTTAATTATGCCCTCATTTCGCCTGTCATTACGGCCATCGAAAGCCGGGACGCGTATATTCGCTCCATTCTCCAGCCGCATGACAGGCTGCTCGTCAAATCAACTTATGGGAGCCAGTTTTTGGCGGATCCTAACCGCCGCAAGACCGACCCGATCTTTGAAGCCGCAGAGGTTGCGTCCGCAATAGTGGCAGATATGCCCATCGGCAGGCGGGAAGGTCCGAACGTTGTTGTGAGGCCTTCGAAACAGCCGGGTTATGCGAATGTTACGTTTGAACCCGGCCTCAACGCCCTGTTTCCAAATCGTCTTTTTCATACCTGGCTTCCCGTGCATGAGGTAGCAGGTCTCTGGCGCCCGGACCCTTCAAGAGAAAGCATTGTCCGGTCCGAACTGCGCAGCATTGAACACCTTACGGAAGAGATCTTGGCTCGCAACTTCTTCGCGGCAAAAGAAAAAATTGACCCATGGCTCGGATCCTTTCGTTCCGTTATAAACCGAGCAGAGCGTTTACAGCTCCTGGCAAAAATAGAAGCGATACGAAAAATCTCTGACAACCGGGAAAAGGCCGAAAAACTTAGGGAGCTAACGGAAGAATTAAAAAAAATAGAACTTAAATTTAAAGAACGCTCTGGCGCGACTTCGCTGTTACCCTTGCAGACCCTGCAAGAGGCTGCTGGCCAATTGGCCCATTATTTCGATGCTTTGCAAATACAGGTAAAACCCAGACATAAAACCCTGGCGATGCCTACCCAAAAAGCGCTGACCACTATTCCCGGGGAAACACCACCCGCACCCGAAGAAAAAGCGCCCCCAATAAGCAATCCGATTTCCGGACATCTGGATACTCCGGACGAATTAAATGCTCTAGCCCCCGGTGAAGAAGGGCTGCTGGATTTGTCGCTAGAACTCGATCTCGATGGAGATGATAACGTCCCGGCTCCAGAACTTACAGAGGAATCCCGACATCCGCAAGACGAGCCTCCCCCCCTTGCCATGATTCTGGAGGAACCTTCCGTAGACAACCATCCGGTCGATTTTGATTTCGAAAAAGGCGGAGAGTATGCCGTGGCACGGAATAAAGTAATTTCCAATCCGTCTGCCCAAAGGAATAAAAAAATTATTTACATAGCCGGTATCTTTTCCCTGAGTTTGGCCGCCTTTTTAATAACTTATTTCCTTTATGCATCGATTTCCAGTCCTCCCCCTCCGGCGGGTAAAGAAAAAATCGCGGTCAAAGTCCCGTCTGTGCCAAAAGCAGTCAGAGAAAAGGACGACGATGAAATAGAAGACGGCGAAAGGCCGGAAAAAATCCCGACTAAACTGGACGCCGAGGCTTTCCGGCAAAAAATGGTCGTTGAACATACGGAAAACCTTCGGCAAGAACTCAAAGAAAAACGGGCAGAGATGAAAATACTCCGGGGAAAAGAAGAGGCCCTGAGGGATGAACTCTCAAAAGTCGCCGCCGTCCTTGACGCGCTTAAAGAAAGGAAGAAGAGCGTTGAAGGAGAAGTCACCACGGCTGAACGCGACAACCCCACTAATACTATTTTAGATTTTGAAGCGACGAATGCGCAGATTAGAAACGGTAAGAAAAAACTTCTTGAAATTGACCGGGAAATAATCAGTGCGAAGACCCAACTTGACGGCTGGGGCACATTCCAGGGGAAAGTAACCATTCTTGATCAGGAAATCAAACATCTGGAACGGCGATTAGACACGACAGTGACGGGACGTCCCGACGTCAGAATCGAACAAAAACAGGGCCCGCCTCAAAAAGCCAAAAATCCGGAGCCGCGCTCGGAGGCCCGTTCGGCAATCATTCGTTGGGGCGTCATTCCGGGCTTGTCCATATCCGCTGGCATTATCCTTGCGGTTCTTGCTGCAAATCTCGGGAAACCGCTTCCCAAAAAACCCGTTCCAGTTGCCGTTCCAACCGTAGTTAAAAAAGAAACCGAAAAAGAACTAAAAAAGGAAATCCCTTTGCCGCCAAAAGAAAAGGCCCCGGACCTGGCCCACTTGAAAATATTCAATGAGCTGGCTGAAAAACGAAAAAAACTCGAGGAATTTCAGGCGCAAAAAAAATCCGTCGAAAACCGGATAGAACAGGAAAAAGCGAACTTGGCGCGGATTTCAAAAGAAATCGAGGAATTAGAGCGCAAAGCCGCGGAAGTGCCTATTCTCCGGAAAAAAGATTCGGAATGGACAGAGCAGGAAACAAAAACCTATCAAGAGCTTTTAAAAGCTCAAGAGCAAGCTCCTAAAAATTCCCAGGTAATGAAGACCATCAAGATTCCGGCGGGCGCAAACGGAAAGCTACAGTTATTCGACCAGATCCCCGAAAGCCATGTCGCGGATTTCGCGGCGCGTCTATTTGACAGAAACGTACTAGACCGTCTCGATCGTTGGGAAGACCCTTCCTATCCCCCGTTAAAACTTTTAAATCCCCCAGGAATGAAAGCCCGGCGAAATGAGGGCGCCAGCGTGAAGGGGAAACTGGAGGCCTTTCAAAGACAATTAGACCGGGTTAACGAAGATATCCGGGCAACGGAGTTTGATCTCCAACTCCTCGAAAAATTGAAACCCGGGCCAAAGCAAAGCGCGGCTGCCGTAAAAAGAAAGCCCCCAATCGCCAAGAACGTAAATCCCGGACGGGCCACCGGCAAAGATCCCGCTGCCATCGCGAACATTCTTTTAACCCGCGAATTCCGGACAATCGCCCGCCTAAGCCAAGACGCTTTACGGGAACGTATCCGTGGCACTTATGGTCCGGTGGTATTCAACGCCATGGTCCGGGAATTCCTGGGACCGGAGGCCATGGCTGCGGGGACCGGTTCTGTCCGGACCGGCTTGCCCGCCCGTGCCGTCAGCGAAAAAGCCTCCTTTGGCGCGCTCTATCCGTTTTTTTCTCAAGGCACCGATGCCCGGCCTTTGACCTTGTTTCTTCGTCGAACGGACATTCCTGCAAAGCCCGAAGTTCTGGATGAATTATTACTGCTTGCTCTCTCCAATCCAAAACTAACCATAACGGTTTGGCCTAATGGAACTCCCCAACAGATAAATGCCTTTCGCAGTGAATTGCGCCAATACTCGGTGCGGCGTTACCAAAGTTTTCCTGAAAAAAGGCTGATTATTGAAGCCACACCCCCTAATTACGCCAAAGAAGTCCAGGTACGCATGTCGGCAAGCCATGGCCCGGCGGGCTTCGTGGGTGAAACCGAAGAGTTGGTAGCAGAACTCGGAATGCGAAAAGGGCTTGTCCGGGTTGTCAGCCCGGGTGCATTCCAGGGACTCACGGCCCTTTTATTGAATCAGTATCTTCTCCGCAAACTTCCGTTCGATATTTTTACCCGTATTTTGACCGGCCAGGATCTCGATCCTGATCAATGGAATCGATTGACGGCTGCCTTGAAAATCCGGCAGGCATTCCTCACCGCGGCATAACCAAAAGCCTGGTTTTATTTTAATCTCAACCATTCTTCAATTTGGGTATTGGAGAGCTCCGTAATCCAGTCTTCGCCTGTGCTTATGATTTGGCCGGCGAGGTCCGTCTTTTCTTCGAGGACCCGGTCGATGCGCTCTTCGAGGGTGCTCAGGGAAATCAATTTATGGACCTGCACATCGCGGGTTTGGCCGATGCGGAAAGCACGGTCGGTGGCCTGATTTTCAACGGCCGGGTTCCACCAGCGATCAAAATGAAAGACATGGTTGGCAGCCGTCAAATTAAGGCCGGTCCCACCCGCTTTTAATGAAAGGATGAAAACCGCGGGGCCTTCAATGCCGGATTGGAAATTCTTCACAAGACGGTCGCGTTCCATCATTGAAGTCCCTCCATGGAGGTATAAAACCGGGCATTTCAATTTTTCTGCCAGGTAAGGTTCCAGCATCCCCCCCATTTCGCTGAATTGCGTAAAAACCAGAGCCTTGTCGCCTTCGCTGACCGCTTCTTCAAGCATTTCCGCGAGACGGTCGAGTTTTCCCGAACGGTTTTCAAGCACTCCTCCGTCTTTGAGAAATTGCGCGGGATGATTGCAGATTTGCTTGAGCCGGACAAGCACGGCCAGGATTTGTCCTTTGCGTTCAATGCCTTCCAGTGCTTTTATTTTCTCGAGATTGTCGGCCAGGAATTTCCGGTAAAGTTCCGCCTGTTCCGGCGTAAGACTGCAGAAAACCTTCATTTCATTTTTTTCGGGCAGATCCTGAATCACCGTTTTGTCCGTTTTGAGACGGCGGAGCAGAAAAGGGGCTATTTTTTCTCTCAAATCATCCGCTTTACCTCCATCTTTTTCTTTTTCAACCGGCACGGCGTAATTCTCACTGAACTCCGCAGCCGTTCCTAAAACTCCGGGATTTAAAAAATCCATGATAGACCAAAGTTCTGACAGGCGATTTTCCACCGGCGTCCCGGTCAGCGCGATCCGGCTGCCGGCTTTCAATTTTTTGACTGCAACCGCTTGAAGGGATTTTTCGTTTTTTATATTTTGGGCTTCATCCAGGACAATCCTGCCCCAGGCAACGTATTCCAGCGATTCCAGATCGCGCCAGACAAGAGAATAGGTCGTGATGACAATATCTGACTTCAAAACCTGTTCATGAAGCTCTTTTTTGGAAAGCCTTTGCTCCCCGTGATGCACAAATGTTTTTAGAGAAGACGCGAAACGCTCGAATTCTCTTTGCCAGTTCCCTGCAACCGACATGGGGCAAACCACCAGCGTAGGGAAAGCAGGACGGGCCGTGGAAAGCGCCAGCGCGATCACTTGCACGGTCTTGCCAAGGCCCATGTCATCGGCCAGGCATGCGCCGAGATTTCGCGATTCCAGAAACCGGAGCCAGGCGGCCCCATAGCGTTGATACGGGCGAAGCTCTCCCTGAAAATTTCCCGGCAGAGCGATTTCCGGCTTGCCTTTCGCGAAAATGATTTCAAAACCGTTCTGCCGCAGGATGGGTTCATAGTGATTACAAAAAAGATACACCTGGTCTTCTGTCCAGAATAGAGACGCCGGCAAATCCATTTTCAGGGCTGGCTCAAGGAGCGGACACAGTCCGGCCGCTTCGCGTAAGGCGGCGAAAAACCTCACCGACCATTCCTGGTTTTTCTTCTTCCATATATTTTCCGCGCGCACAAAAAGACTACGGTCGCGGAAAGGCTGAAAGAGAAAGCGGATTTTCCAGTTACCGACGGATTCTTCTGGTGGGTCTAATTGAAAAACAAGGGCTTTCTTGTCATTCCCGCATGATTTTAGGCGGGAATCCACGACCTCGCGGATCCCCGACAAAAGCATTCGGGGATGACATACGTCGGTTATTCTCTCAAAAAAATCCTCGATTAAAAATTCGGGTCGCAACCGTTCCGCTCCGGCAGGAATGGCCAGAGCCTGAAACATGTCCGGCATTTTTTCTTTAAAGGATTGGAAAACGCCGCTGCGGAGAATCGTTTGGTTGTCCGAATAATCCGCGATTTCTTTCGCGAAAATAAAGGAAGGGCCGTATTCCGTTTTTCCCTCACCAGAAAGGGATGCGAAAAAAGCTGCGGCATCCCCCGCTTCCAGCGCCAGAGTGCCCACTTCCCAATTCTTGAAAAAGGATTTGTCATCGCGCGTGTATGATTTCACACCGAGCCCTGAAGCCGGAATCGGGCCCTTGGGTCCCGAAGGGAGCCTTAAAATTAATTTAGAGGCCAGGACGCGGGAAAAGATTTCAGGGCCGGAAAGAGCGGCCGCATACTGGGCCAGAGCCGCGCGGCCGAGCGAAAAAGGATGGAGGGGCGCGGTTCCCCGGCCTGCAGGAATGACACGGCGGTAAGACCCTTTATAACTTCCGGCGTTTTCGGCCCAGAGATGGAGACGCGCGGTTTCCGGGTCCCAGGCCGCGTGAAAAATAATCAAGGAGCTTCCGCACCTGTTTTCATGCTCTTGGTGGTGACGCGCTCCGCATAGGAAAAATCATCGGTGTTGAGACGGATGGTCTCGCCTTCACTGACAAATTGAGGAATAAGCACTTTCAGCCCGTTTTCGAGTTCGGCTTCCTTATAATTAGAATCCGACTGCCCCTTGGTGCCCGGCGAAGTCATCGCGACCTTCAACTCCACCTGTTTTGGAAATTCAATGGAAATCGGCCGGCCTTCATCCAGGCAGATCGCGCTAAATTCCATATTTTCTTTGAGCAAAATTTCCTGCCGGCCAATGGCGCCGGCGGGCATTGGAAACTGCTCGAAAGTCCGGTTGTCCATGAAATAAAATTCGTTTCCGTCCTTATAAAGATACTGGAGCTTCACGTGCTGGACTTCCACCATATCGACGCGCTCCGCAGCCCGGTATGTTTTTTCAATGAAGCGGCCGTCGATGAGGCTTTTTAATTTCAAATGAACTGTTTTACCGAATTTTCCGGTGCCACGCATTTCTTGCGCCGTGACTTTTGAAATCGCGCCGTCTACTTTCAAGACATTCCCCACTCTGATTTCTGTCGCGTCTTTGACTGCCATGAAACCCTCCCCTTTTTTTAATTTTAGCCCTAAATTATGTCATCCCCTAAATTTTTTATCGGGGATCCATTTTCTTTAAAGACCAAAATGGATTCCCGCTTTCGCGG
>CAYGIT010000110.1:0-9280 GCA_964349955.1 uncultured bacterium | reverse complement strand
TTTCCCGAATTCTGACAATGGGCCGGATGTTTTCATAATCCAGGCCGTGGCCGGCATGAACCCGAAGGCCGAGGCGGCTTGCCAGCTTCGCGGCTTCCCGGATGCGTTTGATTTCTTTTTGTCTTTGCGCGGAAGCGCTTTCGGCATAAGTGCCGGTATGAATTTCAATGGCCTGGGCCCCGAGGGCGGCAGCAAGACGAATTTGTTTGGGTTCCGGATCAATGAAAAAACTGACGGCGATTTTCTTTTTTTTGAAAAGAGGCATCAGGGTTTTCAGCCTTGCCTGAACCGGAAAAAGATCAAGGCCGCCTTCGGTGGTCAATTCCTGCCTTTTCTCCGGAACAAGGCAAATGTGTTCGGGGCGGCGCGCGAGCGCAATGGAAACAATGTCCGGGTGAAGCGCCATTTCGAGATTTAGAGGAATGCCCGAAACTTTTTGGATGGCGGCGATGTCACGGTCCTGAATATGCCGCCGGTCTTCGCGGAGATGAACGGTAATGCTTTCGGCCCCGCCGCGTTCGGCCTCGAGGGCCAGCATTGCCGGATCAGGAGTGTTACCCTTGCGCGCCTGGCGAACCGTGGCCACGTGATCGATATTCACTCCGAGTTTTATTTTTCTCATTTCTTGATGCTGATCTTGACGGTCAACGGCTTGTCATCTTTTTGGACAATTCCTTCCGGAAGAACCACTTTGACAGCCGCCTCGTGCTCCCCCGGCGAGAGGAGGGAGACATCGACAAAAACAAGAATGTCTTCCGGCTTGAGCGTTTCAAAACGCTTTTGCGAACCGCGCAAGACAAGAGAAACCTGGGGGGGCTGAATTTCAACTTTCCGGTTTTCCAAAGCGCCCGCCACGAGTTTTACCGGAATACCCTCCATTTTCTTTTCATCGGACGCTTCATTAATAGGAACGTAGACGTCAATGTAGGGCTCGCCCAGCAATTTGACATTTTCCGGCAACTCCAGGGTGACGGTCCTGCGTAAAGACCGCACGCGGCCGACGAGGTCGATTTTTTCCGTTTTAATGGCATCGATTTTCTCGATCTGCCCCTTGGGCCCTTCCACCATCACTGCATTGGGGCTCATTTCGATTTGCGCTTCCGCCACTTTATAACCAAAAGCGGGTTCGCCGGCAAAATTGGCTTTCACCGGCATTTTCTGCGCAATCAGCTCATCCAGAGCGACCTGGATAATTTCGGGTTCGATTTTAGCGACACGGATCTGGGGATTCTCGATTTTAAGTTCGCGTGCTTCAAGGCGGAAAGAATAATCTCCGGCCTTTTTGACTTCATTCCCGATTTCATGCACGGCGCGGATTCCTTCGCGGGTCAGGTCCGACAAAAGGGCCCGGGGGGCCACAAAAGTCACCTGCACGGCATGCACCGATTTTTTGAGAATGCTCATCTGCTGATTCTTCACGATAATCTTGAGGGGCACCATGCGGGTCACTTCAATATTCTCTTCTCCCACGGCGTAATACCAAAGGGCGATGGCAAGAAGGAGCGAGATGATTTTAAGCCCCCAGTTCTTAGTCAACCAACTCACCACTGCTTGCCTCCTTTCATTCTCTTGTCATCCCCGCGAAAGCGGGGATCCACTTTAAATGGATTCCCGCTTTCGCGGGAATGACAGGTAACGTCAACTTCTTTCCCGGAAAGCTTTCCAGTTTTTTTCAAGAAAATCCTTGATCGTCGTCCTGGATTCTTCGGGCTTGAAAAGACTCGTCAAAAATTTTCGCAAGCCCTCTCCGTCAAGCTCTCGCGTAAGCTTCCCGTAAACGGCCACTGAAATGGAACCGGTTTCTTCGGAAACTACCACGCAAACCGCGTCTGTTTCCTCGGTCAGCCCGATGGCTGCGCGGTGACGGGTTCCCATCGAGCGCGCAAGATTCGGATTCTGGCTCAAGGGAAAGAGCGAGCCGCAGGCCGCAACCCGGTCGCCTTCCACAATGACTGCGCCGTCATGCGTGGGGGTATTGGGCGCGAAAAGCGTGATCAAAACCTCGGCACTGATTTTTCCGTCCACGACAATACCGCTTTCAATGTAATTTTTCAGGCCCACGTCACGTTCGATGGCAATGAGCGCCCCGATTTTATTTCGTGCCAAATGCTCGCAAGCCTGGATGATTTCATCCACCGGCCCGCCTTTTTTGAAGAAAGCCCCGCCGAAAGTGTTCTGCCCGATTCTCGCAAGCGCGCGGCGCATTTCGGGCTGGAAAATAATCAAAAAAGCCAAGACTCCGACCGCGAACAGTTTGGTCAAAACCCAGTTGATCGTATTGAGTTGAAGGAATTTGGCGACGTTAAAAATAACTGCCAGCATGACCAGCCCCATCATGAGCTGAATGGCGCGGGTGCCCTGAAAAAAACGGATGAGGTAGTAAATAAGAGCCCAGATAAAAAGCAGCTCCAAAAGCGGGCGCCATAAAACGAATAGAAAGTGCATTATCTTTTCCGAAAGAAGAAGATAAGTGTTTTTGAGAATTCATTCATCGTTAAACCCAGCCATTTGAGCATGATAGCATAGTTCTAATCTCTTGGGCAATTACCGCCTTGGCGGGGAAGACTTCCCGTCATTTTCCAAAAGCCACTTGTATATCGGCACAACTTTCACAATTCCTTGTGCTGTCTTGATTTCTTCTTCATCGTCTTCTGTTAAGACGCAGGCACTCGTCAGCCCCAGTTCTTCCATCGCGGTTTCAAGCGCGCGAAGCTCTCTTTTTCTTGACTTCGGATTCTCCATACTTTCCGTCACTTGAATCAACGATACCGGCTTCGTCTTCTTTTCTTTAATAAGAAAATCGATTTCAGTGTCCTCCGAAGTCCGGTAATAGTAAAACTCAAGCCCCCGCCGTTTAAGTTCCACGGCAACAAGATTCTCTAAAAATTTACCTCTGTTTTTCGAGAACTGAAAAGCCACGGCTCCCATAATACCGTTATCCACGCAATAAACCTTGCGATGAGCTACAAACTGTTGCTTTAAGGAAAAGGAAAATCGTGAAACGGTGAAAATAAGATAACTGTCTTCCAGATAACCGGTATAACTTTTCACCGTATTATCACTGCCGAGACGCAAAACTTTTTTCAGATTATTATAGGAAAATAATCCGCAGGCATTTGTCATAAAATAAAGGCCCAATTCCCTGAGGGCATGCACATCCTTGACGTCATGCCGGGCCACAATGTCACGGTATAAAATATCCTCATAAATTCTTTTCAATAGCAAGGGATCCTGATACTTATGATATTCGGGAACGCCTCCTGATTTTAAATACTGATAGAAATGCCGTTTCAGCAATCCCCGCCTGTCGGTATGAAAAAAGTCATTCGCTGAAACCGTCACCCCTTTGAAATCAAGAAACTCCCGGAATGAGAAAGGATAAAGAGATAACACCACGGAACGCCCCGTAAGCCGGGTTCCTAACTCTTTACTTAAAAGGGATGCGTTCGAACCTGTGATGAAAAATTTAAAATTCCGTTCTTGCATTCGCCGGACAAAGGCTTCCCAGCGGGGAACATTTTGAATCTCATCAAAGAAAAAAGTCTCTTTTTCCCCGAAGAGTTCCAGAAAGGTTTCGTAAAGCATGTTAAAATCCTGGACTTCAAAATTCAAAAGGCGTTCATCTTCAAAGCTGAGGTAATAAACTCCGGAAGGATAAAAACGTTTCATGATTTGGGCCAAAAGAGTCGATTTCCCCGCTCTTCGCAAGCCCGAGATGATCACGGCATGGGGCATTTCTCTGGTCCCTTGAAGGGACTCAAGCATTGTCCGCAGAACACCCTCCTCCGCAGCTTCAAGGTATTTTTTTTGCTCCAGTACGATTTCCCGTAAAAGGGACTTCTCCATGGCACTCTTCCTCTTAGTTCTCATTACCAATGAGAACTATACACTATAAAGTTCTCATTATCAATGAATAACTGAAAAGCCCTTCTTTCTGCAAAAATTCTCCCAGGGTGGGAGAATTTCAAAAGAGTTCGGAGATGCGGGACGGGGGCTTTTGGTTGAAGTGTTCGTAGGCGCGGCGGGTCAGCACGCGGCCGGCGGCGGTCCGCTTCAAAAATCCGCGCTGAATCAGGTAAGGCTCGTAAATTTCCTCGATGGTCTCGGCCTCTTCACCGACGCCCACGGCAAGGCTCGAGAGCCCGATGGGACCGCCGTCACATTCATGAAGGATATATTCCAGAATGCGTTTGTCCATGGGGTCCAGGCCCTCATGATCGACTTCCAGCATTTTCAGGGCCTGGTCGGCAACTTCGCGCGTAACTTTGCCTTCGGCCCGGACTTGCGCATAATCCCTCACCCGGCGGAGCAGGCGGTTGGCAATGCGGGGTGTGCCGCGGGCACGGCGAGCAATTTCCGATTCGCCTTCCGGGTCCGCTTCAATCTTGAGGATGCGGCTGGAACGGTGGACAATCTTTGTCAGGTCCGGATCTTCGTAATAATTGAGCCTTTCGATAATTCCGAAGCGCGAGCGCAGGGGCGCGGTCAAAAGGCCGCTGCGAGTGGTGGCGCCGATCAGGGTAAAAGGCGGAATATTGATTTTGACCGAACGGGCATTGGGCCCTTTATCGATCATGATATCAATGCAGAAGTCTTCCATCGCCGGGTAAAGGTATTCCTCCACCATATGGGAAATGCGGTGGATTTCATCGATGAAGAGAACATCGCCGGCTTCGAGATTGGTGAGTACTCCCGCCAGATCGCCTGCGCGTTCCAGCACAGGCCCCGATGTCATGCGGATATTGGCGCCCATTTCTTTGGCGATAATGTGCGCAAGGGTGGTTTTGCCCAGCCCCGGAGGCCCGAAAAAAAGGAGATGGTCCAGGGGTTCTTTGCGCTGCAGCGCAGCTTCGATAAAAATTTTAAGATTTTCCTTGAGTTTGTTTTGCCCGATAAAATCCGAGAGCGTGCTGGGCCGGAGCGTGGCTTCCCATTCTTCGTCCTCCGGCCTTTTTTCCTTGGCAATCAAGCGGTCTTCTTCGGGCATGTTCAGAAAAGACCCAGCCCTTTCTGGCCCTGACGGCGAAACATGGCAGGCTCCGGCACAAGCGCTTTTCCTCCGGACTCCTCGGCCATGCGGTCAATGAAAGAATTGAGTGCGTTCTGATCTTCCACGGGGATTTCCATAAATTGGAGGGCATTGTAATACACGAGCCGGTTCTTGGCCCGGTGTACGCGCACGACCCGCGCCAGGCCCCGTACCACGCGGTTGATCGGCATGGCCAGTACTTCCACCCAAAACAAAGTTCCTTCCGCAAGAGGGATGTCATTCCAGAATTTGGCTCCTCCCGCGCTGATGTCCTTAAGATTGGCCACCATGAATTTGGGGTCTCCTCCGGTATTGGCCGGGCGGTATTTGATCAAATAATCGGCAAATAATCTTTTGTAGCGCCGGGTATTGTTGATGATGTACTGGTTTTTAGCCATGATTGCCTCCTTTGGAAATCAAGCAATGCATTTCAGGGATGCCCGCACCAGATCCGAAACCGAATACCGTCCTTCATCCAGGTTCTTCAAAGCTTTTTTGATGGCTTCCTGCGCATTTTGTTTGCGGTAGCCAAGCTCCACGAGAGCACTCAAGCAATCCTCCGCCAACTGACTTTCTCCACCATTTTTTTTCAGCGGGGAGGAATCAGCGCCGGCATGCTGCTCCACCACAATTTTTTCGCGCAATTCGACGACGATCCGTTCCGCAGTTTTGCGGCCGATTCCGGGGATTCCCGTCAAAAGCACCAGGTTTCCGTCCACAATGGCACGTTTCAAATCACCCAGAGCAATTCCCGAAAGGACCGTGGCCGCGCTTTTGGGGCCGATACCGGAAACCGAAATCAAAAGACGGAAAAGATGGCGCTCTTCCTGGGTCAGGAATCCATAAAAAATCTGGGCGTCTTCGCGCACGACAAAATGCGTCCAAAGGCGCACCAGCTGGCCCAGTTCCGGCAATGCCGCGAAAGTCGAAACCGGGATTTGCACATGATATCCCACGCCCGAGATATCAATTACCGCGGCAAGCGGTGTTTTCTCAACGAGGCGTCCGTTTAAGTATTCGTACATAATGTCATTGTACGCCCGCGGTTATTTTCAGCGGGCGCGGCAATCTCCGTGTGCCATAATGCGCATGGCAAATCGCGATGGCAAGGGCGTCCGCGCTGTCGGGCGGCGGAATTTCGCGAAGGCTTAAAAGTGTTTTTACCATATGCTGGATTTGTTGTTTGGTCGCATGGCCATTTCCCGTGACCGACCGCTTGACCTGCATGGGAGCGTATTCTACCACTTCAATGCCGCATTCGGAAGCCGCAAGCATGGCGCAGGCGCGGGCCTCACCCACCCGGACCATGGCCTCAAAATCCTTCCCGAAAAAGAACTTTTCAAGAGCAAGGACTTCGGGCCGGTATTCGCGGATCACTTCCAGAAGGGTTTTGTAGATGATGTGCAGGCGGGCGGGAACAGAAAGTCTTTTTTCTTTGATGGTGATGACACGAAAATGAATTTCATTGTAGCCGGAGCCTTTTGTTTCAATGACGCCGGCGCCGGTGCGCCACGTTCCCGGGTCAACGCCGAGAATCCGCATTCAAGCCAGTTCCTTCAAGACTTCTTCGGGAATGTCGCTGTTGACGTACACGTTTTGCACATCATCGTGCTCTTCGAGCGCGTCGATCAATTTCATAACAGTCCGGGCGCTTTCCGCAGAAACCGGCACCCAGTTTTTGGGAATCATCGTGATCTGCGCCGATTCAGCATGAATTTTCGCTTTTTCAAGCGCGGCCTTGACCGCCTCAAAGTCATGCGTCCCGCAAGTGATTTCGAATTTGCCGTCGCTTTGCGTCATATCTTCTGCGCCGGCGGAGAGCACAAGTTCCATCAGCGCATCTTCCCCGGCGTTTTTAGAATCCACAACAAAAACACCCTTTTTATCAAACATCCAGGCAACCGATCCCAGGCCGGCCATATTGCCATTCATTTTCGCGAAAATATTACGGATATCCGAAGAAGTCCGGTTCTTGTTGTCCGTGGTGCATTGCACAAGCACCGCCACACCCTGAGGGCCGTACCCCTCATAAACCGTCTCTTCATAAACAACACCTTCGATTTCGCCCGTGCCCTTTTTAATCGCGCGTTCAATATTATCGGCCGGCATGTTCTCGCTCTTCGCCGTTTGAATCGCGGTCCGCAGGCGCGGATTGGTAGCGGGATCTCCCCCCCCGCCTTTGGCCGCCATGGTGATTTCGCGGATGATTTTCGTAAAAATCTTTCCGCGCTTGGAATCGGCCGCGGCTTTTTTATGTTTGATACTCGCCCATTTATTATGTCCTGACATGCTGGCTCTCCCCTCGTATGGCTTCTGCCGTGCGAACGGCATCGCGGCTGGCCCTGACTTCGTGAACTCTTAAAATTTGAACGCCTTTCATGACCGCGATCGCAGCCACGGCCGCAGTCCCGAATTCGCGTTCATGGACCGGACGGCCCGTCACCTGGCCGATAAAAGCTTTGCGGGACGGCCCGATCAAAACCGGAAGCCCGAAAGATTGAAAGCGTTCGAGATTTTGGATGATTTCAAAATTTTGCTGCGCAGTCTTTGCAAAACCAAGCCCGGGGTCCACCACAAGCTGTTCCGGTTCAAGCCCTGCGCCGTAAGCGGCCTTGAGGCTTTCTTCCAGCTCCGCCCGCACATCCGACACCACATCGGCATAGCCGGTCATCTGCTGCATGGTTTCGGGATTTCCGCGGCGATGCATTAAAATGAGTCCGGCCCTGAATTCTTTTGCGACCCGCGCAAGTTCCTGCGATTTTCCGCCCTGCAGGCCGCTGACATCATTGAGGATATGCGCGCCTTCTTCCAATGCGCGCCGCGCGATTTCAGGCTTTGTGGTATCGATGGAAACAAGGACATCAAGATTCTTGCGGATTTTTTTCAGAACAGGGATCAGGCGCGCGGATTCTTCTTCAAGGCTGACTTCTTTGGCCCCGGGCCGCGTCGATTCCGCGCCGAGATCGAGAATATCAGCGCCATCTTCAATCAATTGAGCGGCCCGCGCAAAGGCTGCTTCGGGGTCAAGATATTTTGCGCCATCCGAAAAAGAATCGGGAGTGAGGTTGAGAATCCCCATCAGCAAGGTTTTTTGAAAGGAAAGTTTTTGGCCCCGAATGTGCCAGAACATCGGTGGCTCAGAGCGGAACAGCGGGTTCAGCTTTGGGGAGAATGCCGTTCATGCCGATAAGATCCTTGACTTCTTCTGCATCCAGCACTTCTTTTTCAAGCAGTCGTACCGAGATTTTACGCAGTTTATCTTCATTGGCCAGTAACAATTCTTTGGCCCGCCGGTAGCACTCATCCACGATCCGGTGGACTTCTTCGTCAATCATAATGGCTGTGTTTTCTGAATAATCCTTTGAATTCATCATATCGCGCCCAAGAAAAACCTGATGGTCTTTTTTGCCAAAAGTCAGATTGCCGAGCTTCCGGCTCATCCCGAACTCGCAGACCATTCGATGCGCGTAGCCAGTGGCCACTTCAAGGTCATTGTGCGCGCCTGTCGTAATGGAGTTAAAAACAATTTCTTCGGCAACACGCCCGCCAAAAAGGACGGTAATCTTGTCATAAAGTTCTTTTTCGGAAACAAGATAGCGGTCTTCGTGAGGGAGATTCAGCGTGTAGCCCAGCGCCTGGGTGCCCCGGGGAATAATGGAAACTTTATGCAAATGGTCAGTCCCCCCGGTCAAAAGAAGGGTCAGCAGGGTGTGGCCGGATTCATGCACCGAAACGATTTCTTTTTCTTTTTTTGAAATCACGCGGCTCTTCCGTTCGGGGCCGGCCATGACGCGCTCGATGGATTCTTCCAGTTCGGACTGGGTGACCATTTCCTTGCCACGGCGGGCAGCCAACAACGCCGCTTCATTCACAAGATTGGCAAGGTCCGCGCCGGAAAAACCGGGTGTTTGGCGCGCGAGTTTTACAAGGTCAGCCGCAGGATCCACTTTGATGGCAACAATATGAACTTTCAAAATATCTTCTCGGCCTTTGATGTCGGGACGGTCAATGACGACCTGGCGGTCAAAACGTCCGGGCCGGAGCAATGCCGGATCCAACACATCGGGCCGGTTCGTGGCGCCGATCATAATGACCCCGCTCACCGTATCAAAACCATCCATTTCCACAAGCAGCGCATTGAGCGTCTGTTCGCGTTCGTCATGTCCCCCGCCGATGCCGGCAAAACGCTGGCGGCCGACGGCATCGATTTCATCAATGAAAATAATACAAGGCGCATGCTTTTTCGCTTGC
>CAYGIT010000109.1:2375-9294 GCA_964349955.1 uncultured bacterium | reverse complement strand
GGAAAGCAAGGAATGGCACAAGGCTCTTGATCATTGGATCGAATTTAAAAAGAAAGCTGAGATAATCTATGACAGAGAAGATTCGAAGAGCCCTCTTGTCGAAATTGAAATGGCCGAAAACATAAAAAAACCTCTCATCCGGTGGCTGGATGGTTACCTGGTTGAAATCGAACGCCTCTCCCATCGCATTCGAGACAATTTAAATCCCCGCTCCGAAGCGCGAACGGGATTCGTAACTAAAGTTGAAGCGGAAACGGCGTTGCGTCAGTTTGCAGACGAAGTTAAAAAAGCCAAAGCTGATTTTTTTGATGCGTTTAATCAGAAAAAAGACAGCCTTGACGCAGGATTTAATTATAGCCGTAGTGTATCAATAGCAATCGACGGATTTTTAAAAAACATGGAACTTCAAAACTTATCCGTATTTTTAATGGGGAGTTTTGCTTTCGGCTATGCCACTCCTTTTAGCGATATCGAACTTTTATCCATTGCCAATGATGAGAGCGAAGTAGAGGAAGTAAGGGCTAAATTTAGAACAATCGGAGGTATGAAAGATGCCTTTAAAATGGCAGGGCTTGTTTTAGACAATTTCCATTCTAAAGATGCCGTTTCCTGGGCTAGTTATCGAAAGGATATTAAGGCGAGTATTGATCAAAACGCCGATTTTTTCACATCCTTACCCTTTATTCGCCCACTGTCTCAGCAGATGGGTGACCTTAAGAAAATGAATGAATTTATTGAAGGTTTGATTGAACCCGGTCTCATATCAGCAAGTCTGGCCTCTTTAAAATTAAAAGATCATGAATTTAGTGGTGAAAAGCTGAATTTCAAAAAACCTCTTAAAAATAATAATGCCGTAAATGGGGATACCCGGCAGATGTTTCTTGATGCGAAAAGGACTCGTTTGGGAATCAGGACTATTCAGACAATCATCGCAGCCCTGTATGTCCAAAATTTTCTTGGCAGCGCTAAAACTTCCAAAAAGGATTTTATTGCTTTCAGTAGTTATGATAACGCCTCTCCGGTTTCCGTGAGGGATCTCTTGAGCGTGGTTGCGCAAAGCGCTCCCCAATTTATTTCAGAGGACGATCTGGAAGCGCTTATTCAGGCTCTAAAAAGCTATCTTTTTATAAAGGCTAGAACCGAAAAAGTGTGGAAAGAAGAGAAAGATATGCCTGCCGAAGAGCAATTAGAGGAATGGATACGGCAAGAAGGCGGAGCCCTTTTAAAAAATATGGAAGGTGTAAGAGCTGTCACACAAAAAGTGATTAATAGTATTCGCTCCGAAGCGAGAATGAAGGATCAAGAGGTTTGGACCCATTATTGGGAGCGATTTATTTTTTCGCCGGTGGATGAAACGGATGAAATCAAGGATTTGTGGGAAACGGAATTTCAAAAGTTAAAAACCAGGAATGCCCAGGGGAAAATTCTGGATTTGGGATCGGGTCCCTACCTGGACCTTCTTCGAAGGGCGGAAGCTGTCTCGCCGGACTTCCGGCTGACGGGAGTCGATATTGCCCAAATACAGCCGGAGGAACTTGGCAAGATTGAGTATAAGGTTATGGACGTCACGCAAGGGCTGGGGGATTTTAAAGACGGGTCTTTTGATCTTGTTATTTCACGGCGTCTCCTGGAATATATCCCGCTCCAGAAAGCCGTGAAAGTGCTGAAGGAGATTGGGCGCGTTTTAAATAAAGAAGGCGAAGCGGTAATTTTGATGCGGCATCCCGGGTCTCAACAACAGCAATGGCTGGCCCGGGCGAAGGCACAGATCCAATTTATTCAAGAAATGGGTCTATGGGATATCGCGGATCAATATGTCCAGGCTTTCCGTGAAAAAGGAGCTGAAAACGGAGATTTAAGGAGAAAGCTCGAAGACGCGAGGCAAAAAATCAAGCGATTCGTTGGCGAAAAACAGGGGGTGAAGATTCTGGAAACACCCGATGCAGAGTACGATATCGTGAATACCCATAAGGAAGAATTTGCCGAACAGCAAATCCGGGGAATCTGGGAGTTTGTCATTAAGAACAAGCAATTTGCAATGCTTGGCTCCTACCGCGCGTTTTTCGAAGATTTTGTAAGAGAGGTACAGGAGAAGCCGCTTTATGAATGGTATGGCTCAACAAGTCAAATCAAATCGGTTTTAAAGAAAGCCGGTTTTAGCAACTTTTCGATAGAAACCCTTAAAAAAGAAAACTCGATATTAGCCTGGCAGATACGCATTTTCAAAACCGTCCGCTCTGAAGCGCGGGCTAAAGCAATGGATTCTACCCCCGTAAAATTGCAATTAAAATCTTACGACGATGTCTTGGCTGCAAATGCTTCCCTTCGAAAATTTCTAAAGAGTAAAATAAATTTTCCCGATTCTTTTGCTAAAGCCAAAGACCCCCAGGATGCTTATCGTGCCAAGGTTTGGAAAGTGCTGGAAAAAGCTGTCCAATGGTTTCTGGAAGAAGAAAATCAGCTGGACGAATCCGCTACCAATCAAAAAGAAATTCTGCACAGGGCAGGCAGGGAGATAAAACAGGCCTGGTACCGGCATGGTTATGATCAATTATCAGGAGCCTTTTCTCCGTATCTAAACATGCTGAATTCACGCTTTATGCGGCCTACTGAATATTTAAGAACCCAAGAGATACTTCAAGGGATGTTTGGAGGCGACGACCGTGAGCGGCTCCATGCCCTTTGGATGACGGGTGTTGCCTATGCGATGCATTTGGGGGGCATCGGCATGCATTTGGAATACGTCAATGATACGCCGGAAAACCGGGGGCGGATGGACCGGTTGGGGATCCGTTATGACACCCTTGACGAATTTCCAGGTCAGTTGACAGCCCTTTTAGACAATGAATTCTTGATTCAAGATATCCGCGAATTTTCGCGCTTGCTTTATTTGAACCGGCGCGAGCTTCAGCGGACGAAAATTCAGTTGACCCGCGAGTATTCCAATGGAGGGAATCTGCCGGATAGGAGGATTGAGACGATTGAAGTAACCGAATGGGAAGTGATGATGTGGGGTTTTGCCATGATGCTGAATCCCTATCCTCATCTGCCGTTCACGTTCCACGCTGATTTTAACTCACTCGACACTCGGTACTTTACCCCTTACGCCAAGAAGCGTTGGGGTGTTGATTATGAAAAAAATCGCACTCACTCTTATTTCGAAGGTGATGAAGCGATGGCCTTAAAACGTTTTGATGTTTTAAATCTGTCTGCCGCCCGGGAATTCGCAGAGCGGCTGGCCCAGGAAGATCCGGATTGGAAAATGCTGCCTGAGGACAGTGCGAAAAAAAGGTTGGTGATTTTGGCTGAAATGGCCAATGAATCTATCAGGGTTTCCGAGGAACTTTCGCTGCGGGATAGAAGATTCGTCTCACCGACTGAAGATCATTTGCGCATCTCGGGTCAGAGGCGAGTCCATCTTGGGTATTATTCTCCCAATGGATATTTTTCGAAATTGATGATTGCTCATGATTTCCCGGTTGATTTGAATTTGGATAAAATTTTTATGCGAAGCTTGCCCCGGCCTAACGTCTATACTCCCGAGGGAATTGCGAATGATTTTCTGCAACGCTCTGGTTCGAAAATATCGGTTGAGCCTGGTGTGCCGGCCGGGACGAAATCTGTCCCCATGCTGCTTAAGGTAGCGGTGCCAAAACTAACGGAATTTTTTAACAGAGCTGTGATTGCAGAGAATTGGTCCGGAATTGAGGAGGCAGCTCAAATATTGAAAAGAGCAGGTCCTGAAGCGCGCGCCGCGGTTCCTTCCCTTATAGAGAATTTTCGCAAAGTAGGTCATCACTCAAGTTTTGTGGCCGACGCTTTGATTGCCATTGGAGTGGATCCGAAATGGGTGAAGCCGTTGCTGGATATTTTTAATATTTGCATAAAAGAAGGAGATTGGTCCGGCATCAGATCTGCAGCATTGGTCTTGGGAAGTATTGGCGCTAATGCTAAAGAAGCAGTTCCGTCTTTGATTGAGGCACTTCCTAAAGCCAGACCTTCCGCAGATGCTGTTGCCGCGGCATTAATTCAAATTGGAGTAGGCGCAGAATCAGTCCCAGCGTTGATTGCGGCTTTTAATCGGACTGTCGAAGAAGAAGACTGGCGTCCAATTGAATCCACTGCGCAGATTTTTGAAGCGATGGGTCTCAAAGCCGAGGAAGCCTTACCTGCTCTTAGAGCCTCCCTGCGGAAGAAGAGTGCTCATGTTTACCAAAGCGCAGTTGAAAATGCCATTCAAAGCATTTCCGGAAAACCTGTTCGATCCGAAGCGCGAACATCAGAAAAATTCGAAGAGGAAATCGGGAAGCAAGGCGGTTTGGATTTTTCGCTCAAGAGAGTGGTGAGTGAACGTGAAATGCAGGAAATGATCGATAAAATGAATAGCGCGGCAGGGCGTGATTTAAATTTAGAGCTAGAGCAAGTTCTTCAAATTTTTAAAGACAGGGGAATCATGGAGCGGGATAGGATCGATGCGATTTATGGAGAAATTATTCGGACAACTCTTCAGCTGCTCCGTGAGATAAAAAGCAAAGAGGACCTCGTGGGGACGATTTTTTCACAAAGGCTGGAAGAAAATATCCGAAAAGTTCTTCAAAATAAAGTACGCGAAAATTTGATTTTGACAAATGCAATCACAGAAACGATCCGGATTGCCGCGGCCAAGGCATTCGTGTTGGGCGTGCAGGAGGCCGGCTCGGCAGAAAAACTGGATTTGAGTGGGTTATCCCCGGAAGCCAGGATTTTGCTCTCTAATCCGGAAGTTTTGGCCCAAGCGTTTAAAGAAAAGACAAGAGCTGACTTGCCACGCCGGGAATCCATCCTTTTGTATGCCGGCTTTCTGGAAGTTTTTGACGTGTTTTTCGAGGAAGGTGTTCGGGCCGGAAGAAATTTTGGATTGGCTTATGACCGTGAAGTCCCTGAGCAGGCCCGGTTGGTCAATCAGATAGTCAGGAAAATTCCACAAGCCCAGGCATTCCCATATGATTTATGGCGGCTTCTTACGGCAATGCGTCTTGGAAGATTTCGAAAAAATGGAAAGTTGATAGCGCTGCTTTCTGAAGAAGGCGCCAGCCGGCTGAAAGAGGAACTCAAAGGAGAAGTCCTTCGCAGTGAACCCGCGACCGTGAAGCTTGCTGTGGATGAGATCGGCTGGAAAACTTTTATGGGCCTGGCGGAGATTGTGCTTTCCCAATACGACGTCCTCAATCAAAAGACTTTGAACGCGGTCATGCCTCTTATCGACGCCCTTACCCAAACTGAAGCTGCCCGTCAGGCGGCCAGCCGAGCCGCCTAAGAAATGGCCAAATTGTCAATCGGATTGACAATTTGGCCATTTTGACTATGATAATCTCATGATTCCTAGGATGCTTTCCAAAAAACTGATCCTGTTGGCTCGCAAATTTCCGGTGATTGCCCTGACCGGTCCGAGACAGTCCGGCAAGACAATGTTGGCTAAAAGCCTTTTTGCAAATAAACCTTACATTTCTTTTGAAGACCTGGATACTCGCGAGTCTGCGGCTTCCGATCCCCGGGGGTTTTTGGGGCGCTTTCCCAAGGGGGCTATTTTTGATGAAGCCCAGAGAGTTCCTCAGCTTTTTTCCTATATCCAAACTATTGTTGATGAAAAGCAGACCCCAGGCATGTTTATCCTTACGGGTTCCCAACAATTTTTGCTTCTCGAAAATTTGTCGCAGACACTGGCAGGGAGGGTGAGTCTTCAAACCCTTCTTCCTTTTAGCTTGGAGGAAATGGAAACCACTCCTTTTGCCCTGAAATCGATCGAAGAAGCGCTTTTTAAGGGAATGTATCCTCGAATTTATGATAAACGAATTGATCCGAGGGACTGGTATCCGGGTTATATCCGGACTTATCTGGAACGGGATGTCCGCTTTGTCCGGAATGTCAATGACCTGAATACGTTTCAGAAATTTTTGAAATTATGTGCAGCCAGGACGGGGCAGCTTCTGAATCTTTCGTCGCTGGCTAATGATTGCGGAGTGACGCACAATACCGCCAAAGGATGGATCAGTATTCTCGAGGCCGGTTACATTATTTATCTTCTTCAGCCGCATCATAGCAATTTTAACAAGAGGCTTGTCAAAGCGCCGAAACTTTACTTTTATGACACGGGCCTAGTTTGTTCTCTTTTGGGGATTGAAAACAGAAAGCAACTGGAGACGCATCCTCTTAGAGGGTTTCTTTTTGAGACATGGGTGATGGCCGAATTGGTCAAGGCGCGAACAAACATGGGTTTTTTACCCAATCTTTTTTTCTGGCGGGATAAAACTGGCCATGAGATTGATTGTGTTATCGAGCGGGGGAATACTTTAATTCCTGTTGAGATTAAATCTGGTAAGACAGTTACATCGGATTTTTTTAAAAATTTGGAATACTGGCAAAGAATCAGTTCTGCAAAGAAAAGAAAAGCTTTTCTCGTCTACGGTGGAGAGACCGCCCAGAAAAGAAAGTCAGTAACGGTTCTCGGCTGGAAAGATTTAAAGATTATTTCTTCTTGATAAATTTTGGAAAAGGCAAACATGAGAACAACTCTTTCTGCGCGGGGATATATCACTATTCCTTCAGAGATTCGAAAAAAATTAGGAATGAAAGCTGGCCAGCAAGTCGAATGGATTGAAAACGGAAAAGTGATTCGCCTTCTTCCAATTCCACATGATCCAATTGCTCATTGCCGGGGGAGTTCCAAAGGATTGACGAGAGCGCTTCTGGAAAGCAGGAAAAAAGAACGTCAGCGTCTTAGGTAAGGCCTGTGTGTTGGCGCATCAACTTTTTTGTGAAATCAGAGCGCCTTTTTCCCCAGTCAGGCCATCTCCAAGTTTTTCGAGTTGTTGTAGGACTTCCAATGAGTTTTTCTTCACAAGGCGGGCCTCTTGATGAAACTGCTCTTGAAGCAATCTCC
>CAYGIT010000109.1:0-2365 GCA_964349955.1 uncultured bacterium | reverse complement strand
AATTTTTATTTCTTCCTTAATTTGCTGGGAGTCACAAGTTATTTTTTCTCGATACTTCCGCAGGCGATGCGGCCGCCGGCATTGCCGGTGGGCTGGCCGAAATTGTCTTCATTCGCATGAAGGATGACTGCTTTACCCAGCACATTGTAATGACTTCCTTCGGTCAGGGAAAGTTCCGGAAAAACGCCTTCAAATTTGCCTTTGCCATCCGGGCCGATTTCGATATTTCCGAAATCTCCGGCATGAGCCGCTCCAACACCGTCTTGCGAGAGGAGGCCATGTTTGACATTGTCGGGGTTGAAATGGCCGCCGGCCCCATTGCCTTTTTCGGCGCACGAACCCTTTTCATGAATATGAAATCCGTGTTTTCCTGCAGTAGTGCCAAAAACACTCGCGATCACTTTCAATCCTTTGTCTGTTTCCTCAAAACTCATATTGCCAAAAACGGCGGTGGGTTCAGAAGGCTGGTCGGTTCTTTGAAGAATCGCATACCCTTTGGCTGCGAAAGCTGAAGAGGTGGAAAGAATCCATATGGAGAAAAGAGCAAAAGCAATTTTGATTTTCATTTTATCCTCCCGGTTAATTCGATAGAAGTATCATATCAAATCCAGGAAGAATCGTTGAATAAATTTCCTCCTCCCCTTATAATTTGCTTATGAAACCTCACGAAACAGTGGACCAATACGCGGCGGTCAAGGATTTTATCAAGAAGCATTACCGCCATTTTAATTCGGCGGTGGTGATTGATGCGGCCGAAGCTTATGTGCAGCATTTGCACAAGGGCGGCAAGATGTTTGTGACGCTTGCGGGGGCTATGAGTACGGCAGAGCTGGGCATGAGCCTTGCGGAGATGATTCGCCAGGACAAAGTCCACGGGATTTGCTCGACGGGAGCCAATCTTGAAGAAGATATTTTTAATTTGGTCGCGCATGATTTTTACAAGCGTGTGCCCCATTACCGCCATCTTTCTAATGAAGAAGAAGTTGCTTTGCGGGAAGGCGGCTGGAACCGCGTGACCGACACCTGTATCCCCGAAGAAGAGGCAATGCGCCGGATCGAGCGCGCAGTTTTAAAGTTCTGGCAGAAGGCCGGTAAGGAAGGCAAACGTTACTTTCATTATGAATACATGTATCAGCTCATTAAAAGCGGCGTGATTGAAAAGTCATATCAAATCGACCCCAAGGATTCCTGGGTAATTGCGGCCTGCGAAAAAAACATCCCGATTTTTACGCCCGGCTGGGAAGATTCGACACTTGGAAATATTTTTGTCGCAAATGTCATCCGTAAAGAAGTTTCGAGTTTCCAGGTTGTGAAATCCGGCCTTGAAATGATGGCGGGTTTAATCGATTGGTACAAAGCCAATACCGCGGAGGAAACGATCGGATTTTTTCAAATCGGGGGCGGAATTGCAGGCGATTTTCCGATTTGCGTGGTCCCGCTGATCCAGCAGGATTTGAAAGAAAAATGCAGGTTATGGGGCTATTTCTGCCAGATTTCCGACAGCACGACTTCGTATGGGTCTTACAGCGGCGCGGTCCCGAATGAAAAAATCACCTGGGGCAAGCTGGATGGCAATACCCCGCGTTTTGTGATTGAGTCGGATGCTACGATTGTGGCGCCGCTTGTTTTTGCGTACGTTCTCGCTTCTAAATAAAATAAAAGGTAGGGGCGGGGCTTGTCCCCGCCCGGGCGCCCGCAAGGGGCGCCCCTACATTAGAATTCCATCCGCTTTAACGAATTAATCCCGATCCTTAGAGGAATTGCCCCCGCCAAAAGACTGCCTGCGGCCATGGTTGCAAAGACCAACGGCTGCGATTGAGGCGTCAAGGCCAGGAAGACTCCCACCACGGCAAGATAGGCCAGATGCATCATCAAAAGCATCGAGCCTCCGAAGCCTGAAATGATTTCCGAAGGATTATTGGATTTGAAATTCGGAAATTTCGCGCCCATTCCTACCGAAAGCCCGGTCAATGCGACACACACAAAAAACCCAAGGCCGGTTGTGAAAAGGACATGACGCATGGAAACCTCGAGCATCCAGCCGGAGAGAAAGACCAGCGGGATAGTTAGCACAGCCGAAAGCAGGGTCCCCAATAAAAATTTCACAAGAAGCAACGAAGAGAAGCTGATGGGCGCAAGGCCCATGATCCATGACTTTTGGCCTTCGAGCGAAAGCATGGGGAATACAAAGCGCATGCTGAAGCTCGAGAGCACGATGTAAGTGCCTACAGTATTCAGCACGAATACCAGATTTTTCCAGAAAGTTTTCAGCACATGAAAATCCAGATTTTTCAAATTAGAGAAATAAAGCAGCAGAAGCCCGAAAAAAATAATGAGTTGCGACCATTCCGCAGGGTCCCGCAAA
>CAYGIT010000108.1:0-9311 GCA_964349955.1 uncultured bacterium | reverse complement strand
TTGCTGGGCAATGCGCATGACTTCCCGGGAGGAAATCAATCCGCTAACACTCAATTCCTGTTTGTGAACCGTGGTCGAATGCTCCACTTCCAGCCCCGGAACCCGGGACAATAAAAGGACCAAATCCTCTAGATCAAGGCTGTTATCCAGCGTAAACGTTGTCTTGAGAGGAACCGGTTTGCTTCCTTCCAACAGCGTTTGGGCGCTGCCGACTGCTACGCTGCCCCCTGCGGGGACTGCTACGCTGCCCCCTGCGGGGACTGCTACGCTGTACCGGATGCTCAAGTCAGAAAAATCCTTTTGGGGTTCGATAAATTTCTCCCGGTCTTCCTGCCGGTCCGAAATCTGCTGATGCACCTTCTCCACGGTATACCCCCGCTTGACCGTGTCCCGCCTAGTCTTCCAATGACGACGCAGTGCTTCATCCGTATCCATATAAATCTTCAGGGGAATAATATCCCGCATTTTTTTCAGATAAAAAGGATGGAGCCCTACAAAAAAAACAAACTTGTTCGGCTGCACCGCCTCAGGGTCCATGAATTTTCCGGTCGCGTGATTGTAATGGCCCATCTCAATTGCATGCCCGTCTTTCAGGGCAATCGCAAGGTTCACGCCCGCATGCAAACGGTTGGCCGAGGGGTTCAAATGCGTATAAACATTCCAGTTCTGGTCGCCCCTTTCCCATTTATGGAAATCATCCCCAAAAATAGGGATCGACTGCTTTTTCCCCGTCAAATTCCGCAAGGCCCTCAGCAGAGTATGTTTTCCGGTCCCGCTGTCGCCGCCGATTCCGATTAAAAAAGGCTTTTCAATCGCCCTCAATTCCTCGTTTCTGCGCACGCCCAGATTAAACATCCAGAAAGCGATAAATCCCACCGAAGACATCACAATGGAAAGCGCGAAATCCCGGATCGGAAAAGTCGCCTGGATCTTCGCGATCCATTCCGCCTGATTTTCAAAGAAAAACAGAAAATAGATAATATAAACCGCGTTATAAATAAAAAAAGGCGCCCGCGAATAATCCTTATTGCTCATATAAAAATAAACCAGAAACGGAAACGACCACATGAACCAGCCCGGCATCGGCGGTACGAACACCACCAGCGCCGTAAAAACAATCCCGAGAAACATCAAAAGGATCTCACGGTTGAGCTTCTTGTAGGAAGCAAACTTGATGAAGAGCAGCGCGATCACAGTCGGGCAAACGATCAGGTTCAGCGTCGAAGAAACAGGAATCGCAAACTGGAAAAAGCGCGCTTGCTCGGGGGAATGAAAAACCATTTGCCGGAAGGCTTCGGAACCGAGATAGGGCACGAGGAATGCAAAATAAATCACGGAAAACCCCAGGAGATACCCGGCCATCCGGACAAAACCCACGGACCTTTTGTAAAGGAATACCCAAAGAAAAGGCAGGGCAATCAAAATATGGTTCTTTGTCGCCGCCGCAAGGCCCAGCATCACGACAAAAAGAAGCGCGCGGCGTTCCACGAGAAAATAAACCGAAGTGAAAAAAAGCGCGGTGGGAATGATGTCCAGTTGCCCGTGAAGGTAATTGATGAAAAACACAATGGGCGAACACCAGTAAATCCAGATTAATTTCTTCTGCTGGGCCGGGAAAAAGTTCAACAGGCATGAAAACAGCAGGAGATCCGACAAAAGCAGCGGAATCCGTGCCGCAAAGAGATGCAGTGGCGTTATTGTGTGCCAGTCCATGCCTAAAAGCGGTGAAAAAAGAACGCGCGGAACCGACAGGATCCACAGCATGAGCCCGGGGTAAGGGAACATCCGGGTCAAATTTTGGGAATAAAAAAACTCCCAGGGGTTTTGGAAGAGATGGGCCGAAAACCAGCTTAAAAACGGGATGAACAAACCGCTCAGGTACCGGGAAGAAAATAAAAACGACGCCGCGATTTTCAGGGCCAAAACAAACAAAAAAACGCCCGAAAACCAGTAACTTTTCTCTTTTTCCAAAACAGTCTTGCCACCCAAATCAGGTTCCTCCGGAGCGATTAAACTATCTCACTGCTTTTCCGCTCTCCCCCGGGGGGAGAGGGTTAGGGTGAGGGGCAACTTAAGCCAATTATCTTAACTGTAAATCCACACTACGTCACGCTGTAAAATGCCCGGCAAAATCAATGGGAATTTCTTTTTGTTTATACTATCATGCGTCGATATGAATTCCCGCCATGCCCAACCCAAAAACCTCTTCCCGCTCCTGCTTTTGGCCGGATGCATCATCGCCCTTAACTTTTTCGGCATTTTCAGCCAAAAGTTCTTCCGCGACTTCGGCATTGTTTTCGAAGGCGGCTATCGCATCTATCGCGGCCAAGTCCCCTTCCGCGATTTTTTTCTTCCTTTGGGCCCGGTATGCCTTTACCTGCAAGCGTTTTTCAATCTTCTCGCCGGCCCCAGCCTGGCTGCGTCCGCGCTACATGCCGGCGTCCTGGCCGCCATTTTGTCGTGCTTGTTCTACGAAATCATCGTCGAAAAACTCGG
This sequence comes from uncultured bacterium, assembly GCA_964349955.1. Taxonomy (GTDB): domain Bacteria; phylum Omnitrophota; class Omnitrophia; order Omnitrophales; family Aquincolibacteriaceae; genus CAYGIT01. Next base: position 6,815 of record CAYGIT010000108.1, on the reverse strand, counting down.
GCAAGGCCTTTCCTTTTTCATGGGCATCGCCCTCTTTTTTTCCTATACCGGGCTCATCAATTACCCGTGGTACAACGAAACCGCCTTTTTCTTTTTCATCCTGAACATCCTGCTAATTCTCAGGCAAATCGGCAAACCCGCCCTATCCCCGGCCTTTTTAGCGCTTTCTTCCCTGCTGGCTGTCCTTGGAATTTTTTCCAAACAGGATGTGGGCCTGCTTCATTTTATTTTGATCGGCGCCTATTTCGCCCGGTTTCAAGGCCTTAAAAGGGCAACCTTGTATTATGCCCTTCCGGGATTAGGCATCCTTCTTCTTCTGGTTCTTCTTTTTCAAAGCCAGGGAGATTTTTTATATTGGTTCAATTACGGCCAAAGGCATATCGCAAAACACGAAAAATCCTTTTCGGATCTGAAAAATGTGTTTTTCAACTGGCGTTTCCTGGCATTGATCGCGGCCGGAGCGTTCTACTTCAAAGTCAAACCGGAAAAAGAGGCGCAAAAGCTTTTTTTTCTTCTCGCCCTTTTACTCCTGGTCCCTTTCATCACTTTTTTTTCATCCGGCGTGCCCGAACAAACCCAGGTCCAGGCCATCCCCATCCTGCTTTATCTGGCCGGAGAAATCCTGAACAAGCGTTTCCCGGATCTGCAGCTCCGGTTTCAAAAATACCTCCGCATAAGCTATGTGCTAATCGCCACCCTTTCTTTGAACCTCCTGCCTCTAACCGCCCAGTATATCCTGGGCAATTTTTTCGTTGGCAACGACGCGGCCCAGCCTCCCTTGATTCAAAAAGCCCTGCGGCATTTCGGCTACTCGGGCCATACAAAAATAAAAACCGGCGCTTACCGGAACTGCGTGATTCACCGCGGCTATCTTTTTTACCTGGACGGAATTCGAGAAGTTCTACAAAAGGCCAAAGGCGACTTTTTCAATATGAGCGAATACACCTTCCTGTACACCGATTTCAATGTCGATCCCCCGCGCGGCTTTCCATTGTGGTTCCACCACGGCACTTCTTATTTCGACAATGAGTTTCTACTGCTAAAAGAACCTCTCCTGGCGAGGGCCCCTCAAGTCATTTTATTGCAGGATGTCCATACCAATCAAAGACGGCAAATCAAATTCGAATTGTATTACTTCTACGCCCAGCGTGGTTACCGCAAACTCCTCACCGCCCAGGCCCCCGCCGTAAGGCGCATCGAAGTCCTGGTCCGATAGTTGAGCGGCTTGAGCGCTGCTCAAAGACAGCTATTTGCGGCCTGTGGCAACTGCAGCGTCTGAATCGCCTGGGCCAGACCGGGCTTCCCTCGTTGATTGAAAGCGATTATACTTCTGCATGCTTCAGCTTAAATCGCTTACCTTGAAATCCAACGTGATCCAATCCCCCATGGCCGGGTGCACCGACCTCGCGTTCCGGCTGATCGGGCGTGAAAAGGGAATGGGATTTGCGTTCCTGGAGATGGTCTCGGCTGACGCGCTTGTGCGCCGCAATGAACGCACGCTCGCTTTTCTCGAGCGCACCGAAGCCGACAAACCGCTGGGTGCACAAATCGTGGGGTGCAATCCTGAAACCATGGGTGAGGCCGCGGCAATGCTTGAGGCTATGGGCTTTGACCTCATCGATATCAATTGTGGATGCCCGGTCCCGAAAGTGACTGGCCCGGGCGGCGGTTCCGCGCTTTTAATCGAGCCGGATAAAACGAAAAAGATTTTTGAAAGTGTCATTAAAAATGTGAAGCGCATCCCGGTCACGGTCAAAATGCGTAAGGGTTTCGCCAATGAGTCCGGAGATGAGGCCGTCCGGATCGCGAAACTAGCGGAAGACTCGGGGCTTTCGGCGGTCACGGTGCATGGCCGCACGCGGGTGCAGGGTTATTCAGGAACCGCCGATTGGAATGCAATCGCCAAGGTTAAACAGGCCGTAAAAATCCCGGTCTTCGGAAACGGTGACGTGAAAAACGGCGAAGACGCAAAACGTCTCATGGAAACAAGCGGCTGTGATGGAGTCATGATCGGGCGCGGCGGACTCGGAAATCCCTGGATTTATAAAGAAATTGAATCTGCCTTGACTGGGGGGACGACCTGGCGGGTCGCCCCCCCTACAACATTGGAAGAGCGAAAAGCCACCGCTTTAAAACATCTCGAATTGGAAATCCAGACCGAAGGCGAAAGGGTCGCCGTCCTCAAATTTCGCCGTATTGCCTGCTGGTATCTGGCCGGCATTCCCGGCGCCCCCGAACTCCGCGGCAAAATCAATACCCTCAATACCGCCTCTGAAATGGGTGCTGCCCTCGAATCTTTCGGGCGGTGACAGACACCGCGAAAGTGTCTGTCACAAAAAAAGGGACAGGTCCAGCAAAGCGGACCTGTCCCTGATTGCATGTTTAGGTTGGTAGAACGGCTTGAACGCCGGTGAGGGTAATAGCTCCGTTGCCCCACACACTTCCCGGCGTGCCAATCATGAGTTTGTCGATATCCAGCAGATCCGGGGTGGCGGGCAATTGAATCTCGATGGTGGTTACCACACCGTTTGTATTTTTAAAATTGATCCCGTCGATGCTTACAACTGTCACATCGCTGTTTCCGACCCGCCTTTTGAGTTCCAGAATTCCATTCACCGGGGCCGTGCCTATATAAGTAATCTTAATCTTCAGACCCGAAAGATTCTGGCTCCATTGAATGGCGTCACTGCCGTTCTTTTGGAAAGTCCGCATTTGGTACGGCCCGCCCGAAGAATTATAGGTCCAGTCATAGCTAACACCGCTCTTGAAATCAAGCGGCGTTCCCGGAGCCTGAATGGCTTGCATCCGCGCATAAAGCGTCTGAGCAGGGTTTGAAGGGACCGTCCGGTGCTGCAGATACCAGGTCATATTGTCTGCGCCCTTGCCGATCACGCCCAGCATGAAACTCAGCACGTTGGCGGAAATTTGTTCCGTCACGACCGAGAAAGTTCCATTGGCGTTTTTCTTTACGCCTTCCCAAAGCCCGTACTGGCCTAAAAGTTCGGGATGCTGGGTCAATGCCTGATTCAGAAACTGATCCACTCCCTGGGGATTGACCATGCGTGCCGCGCCCAGCGTATAAAGCGAAGCCACGCTGGAGTCATAAGCAACTCCAGTCGCAGGATTAAAAAGCGGCAGCTGGCCGTTGTACAGATCGCCATCGTAAGCAAGCTGCGAAATCCCGCATTGCGGGCAGTACGCGCCGCCCGTCGTATAGCTTGCCGAAGCAAAACCCGGCAATCCATTCACCGTCGCAAAATCAAGCGCTGCCGCCACGTAATTGGTTTGCTGCGCGGCAAGCGCGGGATTGCTCATATCCGGCATGAGCAAATTATTCCAGAGCATTTGAAATCCGCCGCCATTGTAAGGTGCTGCCAAATACTTGGTGGTGCCGTCTTGCAGGGTGTAATTCTGCATCTGAAAACCAAGCGCGGCATAAACGCTGGTGGGGAAATCATAACGCAGGGTAACGAACATCACGCCGGAGCGGAATTCATCCATATAATTTTGCGTTCCAACTTTGTCCCCGGCAATACGGGCAACATTGCCTTCGTCGATCGTGTTCGCAAAATAATAAATCTGCCTGAAGGTTCCCTGCGCGGAATCAAAAAGGTAATTCCGGTACCCGTCTTCCTGACGATCCAGAAAGAGATTCATATTGTCAATCAGGCCTTGGACCCCTGCGACGCCCGTGCGTTGCAGCGCGCCGATCGCAACGCCCAGCGCCGCCGACAAATTCACATTGTCGCCAAGCACAACCCGGGCTCCTGCGGGCCCGTTGGCTCTTTGGCGTGTTCCATTCGTGCCAAATTGCATCCATGGAAGCAGCCCGTGGAAACCCACGCTTGCCTGATCTGTGAGAAGTGATTGAACGACTTTTTCTAAAGCGGTCTTCGCCTGCGCCACGCTCATCGAATCGGTCACAAAATCCCCGCTGATTACTTCGGCAAGGAGATTTGCATAAAACCCGATATCCGTGGGCTGCGTAAAGCCGCGTTGATTCAGGCCTTCGTGCGGATATCCCGAAGCGGCATCCACGGCAGTCACGGGATTGGTGCCAAGAAAATACTTCATATTCTGGTCCGCAAGATAATCCGAAACATTGGCGAAAAGACTGCCGGAAAGCACCGCGGTCTGGGCCAGCGCGTCCTTGAATTCCGCGCGAACCGAGATTTTTCCGCGCAAATTCGCTGCAATCGGCAGATTGTTTTTCGTGGTTGCAAATGCCTGCCAGTCCTGGACCAGCACATCATTCACGAAAAAACGCATTTGCGTGACTGTAGGAAAAAACGCCGGCACATTGGCCAACGAAACACTGAAAAGAGAATTCTGCGCATAGCTGCCGTTGACCGTCAAAGGCGGTGCAACTGGCGTTGGCTTATCCAGTATCACCAGCTGCTTGATCGTCATACTCAAGGGGCCGGTGTAATTGTAGCTCTTGAGCACCACTTCATAAATTCCGTTCAAGGAAGCCAATCCCGGCAGCATGAAATCCGTCCCTACCTCCTGCCCATTGGTGTTAGGAAAAGAAATCGGGACCGAATACTCGGCGCCTTGGCTGCGCAGCAGGATAGCTCCGCTGCTACCGCCCGGAGTCGTAGAAACATAACTGATCCTCAACATTTTGTTGGAGGCATTGAGAAGCTGCGAAGTGTTTTCTACCCAAAAAGCGGTGAGATCCCCCTTCTGGTTTCCTTGCATCACGTAGCCATCCGCGGTATTCGCATAATATTCCAGCCATCCCGAGCCGCCGGTGCGCACGCCCGAATAAACACTGTTGGCAATGATATTGCCTGGAGCGGTCTGCGGAATCGTGGTATCTAAAAGAATGGATTGCGAATACGCAAGGCTGGGATTCCCCGCTCTGTCATAGTATTTCACCCATACCGTTTTATTGCCGTCCGCTCCCGAAAGAGTAAAATTTTTCGAGGAAGCATAGGCTTCCGGGTTTGTCCAATTGACATTATCAGTGGAAAAACTCATGGTGTTCAAACCCGAACCGGTTTCCGTGGCGGAAAGGTTGAGAGTGACGCCCAGCTGTTTGACAACCGATGCGCCATTATTGATTTGGAACGAACCGGCCGGCGCCGTCATGTCCTTAAAAATCAATTTCGAATAAGCCACGCTGGCATTGCCGGCCTTGTCAAAATACTTTACATAGACTGTCTTATTCCCGTCTCCCGAAGGAAGCGTGAATGTTTTCGAAAAAGCATAAGCCTCCGGTCCTGTCCAGGTCGTATTGTCCGTCGAAAAACTCATGGTATTGATTCCGCTGAGAGAATCGATGGCGGAAAGATTTAACGTCACGACCCCGAAAATGGCATAAGCCGCGCCAGAATCAATATTGATCGAACCCGTGGGCAAGGCCGTATCCAGCACAATAGATTTGGCATAAACCGACCCCACATTTCCGAGTTTGTCAGAATATTTCACGTAAACTGTTTTGGGTCCATCTCCGGCAGGAAGAGTCAATGTTCTGGGGGCAGAATAGGCTTCGGGAGGCGTTGTCCAATTGACATTGTCAGTTGAAAAGCTCATGGTGTTGATGCCGGTGCCTGCATCATTGGCCGAAAGATTCAAAGTCACGGTTCTCGAAGCCGTGTAGGCCGCGCCAGAATTGATATTGATCGAACCCACAGGGCCCATCGTATCCAAAAGCACGGTGACAGATATTGGATTTGACGGATTGCCTGCCTTGTCCAAAAATTTGACATAAATGGTTTTATTTCCGTTTCCACCCGTCAATGTCCAGGCTTTGCTCGCCGCATAATTTTCAGCCGTACTCCACGTCAAATTATCCGTCGAAAAACTCATCTTGCTCAAACCCGATCCTGAATCGACAGCGGAAAGATTGAGCGTGACGGCTGTTTGCTTGACAGACTGAACTCCATTATTGACCTTAATCGTGCCGCTCGGAGCAGTCCAATCCAGGAGAATGGATTTCGAAGAAACCGCGCTGGCATTGCCTGCCTTGTCAAAATATTTCACATACACAGTCTTCATGCCATCGCCTGCAGGAAGCATAAACGTCTTGGAGGAAGCATAGGCTTCGGGGCTTGTCCAATTCACGTTATTTGTTGAAAAACTCATTTGATTGATTCCGCTGAGGCTGTCGCTTGCTCCAAGATTCAATGTCACCGCCTGAAACGAAGAGTATAAAGCGCCGGAATTAATGTTGAGAGATCCTATGGGAATCACGGTATCCCTCAAAATTGTAATGACTTTGGCCGTGCTAAGTTTGCCAAGCAAACTTTTTGCGGTAATGCTAAACGCATTGTTTCCCTCAGCATTAAGCTTCACAGTCGCCGTCCACGTCGTCGCATTATTGCGCGCGACAACCTGCACATTATTGATGAGAATCGAGGTGAAGGCTTCTTTGGTTCCGGAAAGCGTCAGTTTTTTTGCATTGGTGGCTTCAGGCACACTCGACGTCACAACCGGCTGTGAAGGCCCGCTGATCAATCCCAAAGACGTCTGAGTAGAACTTTGCGTCAGCACAAGAGTGTTTTGCAGAAAAGAGTCGGTACTTGCGGTTCCCGGCTGCGTCGCGGCAGGGGCCGTGTTGACGGTGGATTGCTGCGCTGACGTCGTCGATTGCGTCCCCGTTTTTAAAAGCGCTGCGATTTCGCCGGCGGTCCACCCTATTTGAGAATGGAATACTAAAATTGCCAGCAATAAAGAAATGCCGCGAAAAATTTTCGACTTGGGTTTCAAAAATTTAAGATCCATAAAACTTCCTTTCGGGTTGAACGGCTTAGGTTGAAAAACAATTTTATTTGTATTTATTACAAACATGGAGGGATTATAGCTATATT
>CAYGIT010000107.1:0-9356 GCA_964349955.1 uncultured bacterium | reverse complement strand
TCGAGAATGGCCTCGTAATGATTCGAAAATGTCACTTGAGTCGGGCCAAGGACCTTGGCAAGTTCTCTTAGGCTTGGCAATTCCCTGCGTTTGGGCTCATCGTGAAAGATCTTGATCAAATATTCCATCGTTTGATCCAAATCAAACGTCACCCTCGCCTCGGACCGCGAGCGGAGCGCCAGCGCTTTAGACTGTTTAGAATCGGGGGCGAGCAGAGGGATTGGAAATGGATAGTTGATTTTAAAGACACCTTTGCCTTCGGAGTCGAGGTGCCGGTAAGCCCATCCCGCCAGCATCGCTTGAATCTGGTGGTCAAGCGCGGCTTTGGGAATCACGGCGTGGTAGCGAATACCCGGCTTTAACTTCGCTACGCCACTCTCCTTTTTAAAGGCGGGGAGTTTGTCATACGGCAAAAATCCCATTTGATGTTTCAGGGACGACGTTTCATCCGCAGGATTTTCCCGGTATTCCCGCTTCCAGTAAACGGCGTCTATCTTTCCTTTCAGAGAAGTTTTGATGAATAACTCAACCGGCCCCTTTTCTGCCATAGCGGCAAGCCGGCCCGCGAGAAAAGCGACGGTAGATTCTCGCGGCTCTGATTGAGGCAACGCTTCTACGGGTTTTTCCGGCATCACAGCTTCCTGCCGTGCGCTTTGCTGCCTTAATTTACTGTTTTCAAACTCGGCGATTAAAGGATTCTGGGGATCTTGCACTTTTAAAGCTGTGATGATTTTTCTCGCGGCTGCGCTTGACTCCGCCAGGCTGGAAAAACTTATTCCCGCGCTCAACTGTTGTTGAAAGCCGGTGCCCGCCATATACTTCAATATCCGGCTCACTTGCATGACTTTCCCAAAATCAGCGGGCGCGAGATGCGGCACGCCTCGAATTCCGGTGCTCACAACACTGGAGCTCGTCCCCATGAAGTCTCTGCGATTCATGTCTCCAAAACTCCGCGCCTCGGAGCGCCCTGAATTCGGCATGCTGTTTGGAAAGGTGTGGGCTTTGGCGATTTTGATCATGATTCTTTCGGGAGAGTTGGGCGCGGGAAAATACTCGATCCACCATCCTTTTTTTACCGCCCGGGCAGTCCAGCTTCTGAATTTTTCCAGGGCCATAATATTTCCAGAAGTGCTGAAAAGAGTGATTCCGTTCTCCGAGAGATTTGCCAGGGTTTTCTCAAGTAAATCCAGAAATACGAAATCCGGCATCTCGATTTTTCTTTTCTCCTCGACGGGATGTTGTTCCAAAACCTGCGAAGCGTTCACAACATTGGGCGCCATAAAAACTACAAAATCATAGGGCTGGGGAGGGCTAGTGCGAAGAGCTGAAAATTCGTTGCCTTCGGAAACCCGGAAGAGACGAAGAACACTATCGTCCGGCCCCCGGAAGATGTTTTCGCCGGCATCAAACTGAAAATTCCATTTTCTATGGGCTATTTGCCTTTCGAGATTCTCACGGGTATTGTCCAGCGCTGTTTGATGAAGGTCAATCATGTCGAGTTGTAATGATGCGGGTTTTTGCTTATCCAGGAACTGATGTAAAATGGCCATCGCCTCAATGCCGGAGCCGGTGCCGATCACCAGGCCGCGCGGCTTGGTGGTTTTCCATGGAAACATCCGGAGCAAATGATTCATTTGTGAAACCAGATCAAGGATGAGAGAGGCATTAGAATCCACGATCCGTCCCTTTTCGGCAGGCGCAACTTCTTCCCCGATCAACCAGTTTTCCATACCGGTAAGTTCTTCCAATTTTTTTGCAAACTGCGGCATCTTGCCCCCATCCAGCATCCGGTGTTCTTCCGGAAGCCAATACCACCCAAAATTGCGCAAAATTCCGGAAAACAGATCGAGGTAGGGCATCGTGAGATAGCCCAGTATTCCGGCCAAAAGCGCGAATATTGGGCCTAGCCCCCAAAAGATATAGACCGTCCCAAAAGAAAATCCCAAACGGGCCAGTTGCGTGACCCCCGGAACATGGCTTTGCCCGTAGGATTTGGCGACACGGAAGAATAAGCGAACAAGGCGGCTTTCATAAAGATTCAAATTGCTCTGAAGCGCTTTGGAATTGAAAGCCCCGGGAACTTGGGCTTTGAGCCTCCCCAACCGCTTTTGAAGCCTCTGGACGCGTTTAATAATCTGCCGTTTCGAAGCCCCTTCCTCAAAAAGATTTTCGAGTCGCCTGATCTCCGTTCCAATAGCCTTCAATTCTTGCCAGGGATCATTCTTGTTTTCGCTGCGTGCCTCGGAACGCGAGTGCATGGGAACCGGAACCCAGTCCTTAATCTTTTCCCAATCGCCCGGCTCACCGCTAAAATGATTTGCCACATAAGTTCCATTCGTCGATCCAAGATCGCGCACAAGAAATTTCCCGTCCATCCATTGCACTCCGGCATGCTTTCGCGAGACGGTATCCTGCTCCACGGGAACCGGAATATTGTTTTTATGGGTATCATCGCTTTCCAGGCCTCTTCCGATGGTTCTGGCGTTCCCATCCGAAAAATCGTACGAAGCCCCGGTTTCATTGATGATCAGCTCGGGATACCCCTTTTCTAAGGTTACGGTCAGCGTCATGGAGGGACCAATGCGAATAAAACCTTTTGATTTATCCTGGACCGGCTGCGGAATTCCAAATAACCAGGGGACCCGGTATCGCTTCGTGAAAATCTGCCGCCGGGGTTCCTCAACTTCAAAGTTTCCGTCCCCATCTTTAATTAATTTTCCGGCATTATGTTTTAAGAATTCTCCTTTGGGATTGATAGCGAGCCCAAGTGAAATAATCCATTCGTCAAATCCGCTGGGGTCAGAAGTTTCCAGGCGAACCGAACCATTTTGAATACTCTCGAAAATTCTTCGTGCGAGAACAGGATGAAGGCTGGCGCCCGATTCATTGAGCGGTTTCACGAACCAGTACGGAACGCCTGACGTTTTGACAAGCCCGGCTTCGATTCGGGTCCAATGTCCTGCCTGGTCCGGCTGCGCCAATTGGGAATGAGTAACGCTGCGATAAACAAGAAAGGATTTGCCTTTGTAGCCAAGCACAACCGCCACTCGATTCGCCTGGGCAATTCCCTGGGCCGAGCGTTTTGGGTCGATTACATCCAGCGCCAGATGGAACAGAAAGACGTGTTCGGAATCCTTCATTTTTTGGACTTCCGATTGAAAGCCGGCAAGATCCTCCATTTTCAAAACAGCGATTTGGTCCGGCTCGGGAACCAGCCGGGTAAGAAGAAAGGGCTCTTTTTCAAAGCGCTTTCCGGCCACGTCATATTCCCGGTAACGCCCGTTCAGAATATCGAAAAAAGGCCGCGTGGCGCGAAGAACCTTGAGGGCCGCCTGCACCTCTTGCGGCGAGGTCGACGGCCGGGAAAGACGATAAATCGCTTCCCAAAATTGCGCGAGGGGTTCCCCCGGGCCCGGCCAATCTTCGTACAGGGTCTGAATGAGATTCATTAAAAAATCCTCAAAAAGATCGGAGTCTGTAAATTCCTGGATTAATTTACCCCCGTCTGTCGAACTAAAAAAGGCGCGCGCCTCATCAGAAACATGGGCACGGGCCTTTTCGATATCTTCCGAAATCTTCCGGAAACTCCAGATCTTTTCACCCGATTTCAGTTGAGGAGGATTTTCACTCAATTGAATCTTGAAAGTATCCCAATGCTCCCCCAAAAGGCCCTGCAGGTAAATTTCAAACACTTTAAATACTTCGCGGCCCGCGGCTTCTTCAATCAACCTGCCGGCGCGGGAAGGATGGTCCGGGCCATAAACACCGGGCTCAATATGAATAGACCAAGTGCTCAAATCAGGATCATAGAGGAGAGAAACCGGTTTCAAGACTTCTTCTCCGGGAGGAATCGTGAATGCCTTTTTGAATTGAGTCCGGGATTCTTGAATTTCCTGCCATAGATTCTTGGACGGACGCTCCTCATGGCCGGTGACACTTCTCACCCCCGCAAGCGCTTCTTCATCCAGGATTGCCGGCGGCGCCACCAAAACAGCTTCTTCACTTCCTCGTGAAGAACCCATCTCTTCGAAAACATCCTGCAGTTCAAAATCTTCACGAATTTCTTGTTCTAATTCGGGAGGCAAGGGATGTCCATCCTTGTCATAAAAATTTCCTTTCGGGTCAACCTGGTACCGGGTGTCCTTATAAGGAAAAACATACCAGCCCGCCCGGTCAACTCTTTTCTCCCAACTTTTCCCCTCTTTGCTGCTTCGAGCTTCGGAACGCTTGGAACCCGTTCCTTTGGTCAAAGCCCGAAGCACGTCCTTTTCAGGGCCTTGATCCAGGGTGTAGGGGCGGCCATTCAGCAAGGCCAATCCGGCAAGACGAGTGCTGCCTTTCACCGGTTTCCAGGAACCCTCCATTTGAAGATTTCCCCCGACTTCTTCTACTTTCCCCTGCCCAAACCACCTTTGATCGGGTTTATCCCAACGGGCCTGGAGAATGAATATTTCTCCGGAATCGGTCATGCGAATCCAAGTATGGAAAATTTTTGGATTTTTTTTAAGGTCTTTTAATTTGAATATTGCCGATTTTTCGCTTTCGGCATTTGTAATCCGGATCTCCCCGGTAAAATCAACATGCCGTTCTACCCCAATGCCGGGAATGCCGGTCTCTCTTTCCATCAGAAGCTCGACCTTCCATTTGCTGCTAAAACTGGTGAATTGATCCGGATCTGAAGAAGGGGGCAAAATCATTTTAGGAAAAGGCCGTGCCGGGGATGGAATCCAGGCCACCGGAATTTCATCCTGGCCGGCGAGACCAGGGTCAATCCGGCCCGTCCAGAGATTGTTTCCCGGGAACGGATCCTGGGCGATCACCCGGTCCTGCTGGATTCTGAATCCAATGGGCAGCCGGGGACGGCTGACACCGCGTTCTGTCTTGACTTTCGCAAGTTCCAATTCACCTCCGCCGAAAACGTGACTAAATCCTTGATAAGGCAATTGAGGCAATTTAAAAATCCGGGCAAACCGTTTGCGGGAAGAAACCCAAACAAGATTATTGTCTTTATCCAAGGCCAGGAAATCGCTCGAGTGATAAGAATCAGGATCCTTGCCCGTGGGCTGTACCAGAATCCGCTCTTTGACTTTTTCCTTTTGATTCCATTGCCTCACCTCCCACAGACGGATAAAACCGTCCTCTCCTGCCGAAACCAGCCACTCCCCGCCGGGAGAAAACAGGACACGATGAACCGGGTTCCTTGCAATAAAGTTCAGGGCCTTTCCTGTCTTGAGATCCATAAGAAAAAATTTTATGGAGTCCGATACGGCAAGCGTAGTATTGTCGGGCGAGAAAGCAAAATCTTTCGCTCCGGGGATAAGAGTCCATGTGTATCCCAATTCCTCGAAAGCGTTCTTGCCGGTTTCGAGGTTTAATAAGGTGAAATAATCATTTTTGTCTCTTAAACCCAGTAATCGGGAATCCGGTGAAAATCGCATATCTGCAAGCGGCTGGAGAGACGGCCCTGAAAACGTTTTTTTAGTTTCGAGAGATTTCGCATCCAGGATTCGAAATGGAATTTTATCGTCATCACCCTTCATTGCAAGCCGCTGGCCATCCGGAGAAGAGCGAATAAAATAAAGAGGATTCAACGGAGAAGCCCCGTCAAACTTAACTTCTTTTATCAGATCGCCGGTCTGTGAATCAAGCATGGCCACCCTATTTTGTTTAAGCACGAAAATTTGATCGCCTGATTCGGAAAAATCAAAAATATTCCCTTTCACGGCCTCCGGCGCTGCGTCTGCCCGGTAAAGGAGTTTGCCTGCGGCACTCCAGGTATGGATCTGCCTCCCGACACGCGCAGATACCAGGGTGCCTCCGGGCGAGAAAACCGGCTTTGAATTAGAAACCAGTTGTTTTCCCTGATCCAAAAGCATACTCGTAACGCGCTTTCCTGTCTTCAAATCGACCATCGCCATGGCCCCGGTGTCTGGTCCATAAACCAGTAAATGCGACCCATCCGGCGAAAGAACCCCTCGATTCATTGAGTGATACAAGGAAAGAGGAGAAGCAGAAAATGGGATATCCCGCCAGGAAAAATCGGTTCCTTCGATTTCAACCCTCGCCTCGGAGCGGCCAGAAACCAATGTTTCCGGCACTGCAGGCATTCGAGATGCTTGACGCATCTCGGAGCGAGGGGCTTTGATTTCTTTAGCAGGTTGTCGCTGAATGCCGGGCCTCGGTTTCGAAAAAAACAATAGCAGGACCAATCCAACCGTTCCGATTGCCCCCAGGATAAAAACATAGGAAATCCATTTATCGTATCTTTCAAAAAAGGAGGGCGATTTTTTTTCGGAAACCGTTGTTACCACTGCGGCTTCTTTGGAAAGCAGAGGTGCCGGAGGTTCTTTTTCTTGAACGGTTACAACCCATTGTCCTTCGTCGTTTCTTTTGACAATTAATGTGAGAGGAAAATTACTTTCCAGCCAATGAAACATTTTAAGAATCTGTATGGATTCGCTTTTCTGTCTAAGAAAATAGGTCCGGAGGTAAGTCCCGAGATCGTGAAACTCTTTTCCTTCAGGCGGCTTTAGCGAAAAATCCGGGAACCGGACTTCCGCAATACGGTTGTACTTCACCCGGATGTCGTTGAGTTGTTTTTCAAAATCCTCCCAATTTCGAGCCGTGTATTCGATTCCGGAAACCTTTTTTCCCATTCGCATCTCGGCACGGACGGACAAGCCAGAGGTTACACGGTAAACGGTCTCATCACCTCCTTGATAAAAAGAATTTTCCAATCCCTGATTCCATCCCGCAGCGCGAAGGATTTCAAGATAGCCGGGATTCTTTCCTATCCGGAGCAAAAGTGTTGCGTGAGGGGCATGATCGTGAATTTCTTTCATGACCTTTTCAAAGTCTTCAGGATGGATATTGATATTCAAATCCCGGGAGCGGGTCCAATCCATGATCTCATCAGAGGCGAGACGGAGCGCTTTGTCTGAAAGATTGGGCACATTCCAGACATAAAGAGCCGCAGGCGGCAATTCCTTCACCGAATGGGCCCGGTACACCGTTACCTTCTCCCGTAAATCCGGGAACAAATCCACCCAGGCTTGGGTATTTGCTTTCTTAAAAAGGGTCAAATCATAAGCATCCAGATGCGCGACGCGCTCTGCGATTTCAGTCGTGACACGTCCGCTTCCCGATCCGATTTCAACTCCGTTCTGACTTGAAAATTCAGAGCCAAGCTTGCGTACGGCCGCAAGAAGCGCCTCGGTGCTGGAATCCCAAGGCCAGAACCCCCCGGGGAATAGCAAACCGTCGGTGCCAAGACCATCCCGGCTTTTCACCTCGAAACTTTGAATCAGCTCTACGTTAACATCAGGATCCTCAAAAGGATCAAAAACCCCCTCTCTGAATGAAACACCCTTGAATATTTTTATTTCCTCCGAAAATCCTTTTTGTTTCTGAAAAGACAGTGGAATTTTCGAATTTTCCGAAGGGTGTCGCATGAAAAGTAACCGTTGCTTCGGGTGTAAAATAGGATAAAAAAGAACCCTCACATGGGGATCGTTGTTTTTACGGAGATCCCAAACCATGGCGGCAGGCAGTGATTGATACGTCAACAGATAAAGCCTTTCGAGGGATGCGGTGTCCTTGTTCTGCACCGCCTCAAAGTAAGGCCGGCTCTCACGCTTGAAATTCCTGCTGGTCCGGGGCGAGAAAAAAATGGAAGCGGCGCTTTCAAGCACATCAACTGTTTGAGCGGCTGGAACAAATCCGAAATCCTGATACAGTTTATTACCGCCTTTCAAAGGAAAAGGGGCAGGCTTGGCCGTTTGAGCGTCAATTCCAAAGGCCTCCAGAAAACGGCCTATCGGCATAAACGGCTCAATGCCTTTTAAAGTCTTGCTCCGCACTTCAGAGCGGGAACGCTTCGGCGGCTTGACGATTCGCCGGGAATTTCGGTTCTGTATGAATCGCGATTTTCCCAATGCCCGATCGACAAGGGAAGCATCGTTTCTGCCTTTCGTAAGATTTGCATTAGCATTGTCACCGGGAGCTAAAACGTTTAGGACTGTGGGCGGAACGGCGGAAGGTTTGAGGAGTTTGAGGATATTTTGTTCGCTCAACTCACCCCGGGTTTGAAGCTGCCTGAGGCCGTCAATGAATTTTTGGGCTTCTTTTAGCCAGCTAGGGCGGGATTCGGAAACCGGGTTTCGGGACTTGGGATTCTGGATTTCATCCAAGAAGCGGGTATATTCATGGGCTGTTTCGATTTTATCTTTTTCTGCGAGATCACGGATGATTTGGTCGCGCCATTGTTTTAATAAACGGGAATCGGGATTAGGGATCAGGGGTTCGTGTCCCGATCCCCGTACCCCCAATCCCGATTCCCGGAGCAAACGATCTCTCGTTGCCCGGACAAAGGCCTTGTAAAGATTGATCGTTCCATTTTCGACTTCGAAATAATTTGCCCAGGAGACGTTGCCACGCATTTGATTCCGGTATGGCGAATTTTCGGGAATGGTCTTGATTTTGGGCATGACGATGAGATAAGAAATATTTTTTTCGCGCAATCTTTTCGCGAGGCCTTGGGTGTGGAAGCCTCCGCTTACGAGCAGGGCGCTCTGCACTTCGTCATCCCCGAATGTTTTAGTCGGGGATCCCCGCCTAAAGGCATGCGGGGATGACAGGCGCATGAGTTTTATCAAATTCTCAAAAAATGCTGCGTCGCGTTTTTCGGCGTTTTCATAAAACGCAAAATGATTTGAAAATAATGGTAGGGGCAGGCCTTGTGCCTGCCCTTGACTCTGGGCACCCGCAAGGGGCGCCCCTACACTTGCCTTGATCTCCTGCCACTCTTCCCGGCTCAATTCCAACTTCGCCAATTTTGTGAGCAAATTTAACCGGTGGCTTTTGCGGTCGAGGTTTCGTTCTGTCTCATTCCGAAACAGGCGTTCTTTTACCGCCTTTGCATAAGATTCAAATTCTTTTCCAAATTGACTGCTGAGCTGTGAATATTTTTGTTCCCTTTTTTGTTCGTCCTTGCCCCAATAGCCTCTGTCGTTATTAATTTCCTCGAGCAGAGACGCAATCACGGGTGTAGGGGCAGGGCTTGTCCCTGCCCGGTCTCTCCGGGCACCCGCAAGGGGTGCCCCTACGCTCGACAATTGCTTCAACACCACTGCCAAATCTCCTTTCCCGGCATGGAAATTTTCCAACGCTTGATCGATTTCCAAAAGCTCTTTTGAATAAGTTTTCTCTTTTTCACGCTTGACGCTTAACGCTTCACGCTTCACGTTCTCGAGAATTTCAGGCTCTTTTTTCATTGCCGCAAGATAAAGCGCGATACCCTGTTCGTAAAGGTCCCAGTTTTCGATGCCTTGGAAAACTGTAGGGGCAGGGCTTGCCCT
>CAYGIT010000106.1:0-9411 GCA_964349955.1 uncultured bacterium | reverse complement strand
ATCGTAAAATGAGCAGATTAAAAGTAAGCATGAGGGAAATCGGAAGCGTTAGCGTGTTTGACCTGGTGGGCGAGGGCACCGAAGAAAGCCTTAAGGAAGTCGCGGAAAAAATTCAGCGCAATATCCGCCGCCACCGCATGCAGCGCATCATCCTCAATCTTCAAATGCTTCCCGACCTCGAACCGATCGGGCTTCGCCGTCTGATGGCCGTCTGTATCCGGCCCCAGCGCAGTCTCATTTATGGGGTCGCGCCAAAACTCATGTCCTTTTTCGAAGACACTTATATGCCCAAAAATACAAGGATCTGTTCCACCGAAGCCGAGGTGGCTGACGATTTTGGCCCCTTTCTGCTGGAGAGAGAAAAACAGGGAGATTTTCCGACCAATCCTAATCTCTTACCCGAAGAATCCATGGGGTACCGGATTGAGAAACGCCGCAGCAAACGCATGCATGTAGCGCTTCCGATCAGCATCAATGTCGTTCTGCCTCAAGGGGGTTTCCTTCAAACCATCGCGATTGCCACCAATATCAGTGAAGGCGGCCTCTTTGCGGAGTACCTGGATCTGGAAACGGCACACAAGATTGAATCCCAGGAGCCGCTGGTCGGGCAAAAAGCCCTGATCGAGATTTCTCCAAGCGCCAATTTTACGGAACAATTCCGGATTGACGGCAAAATTGTCCGCCGCTCCCTCGACCGTAAAGGCGTAGGGATTGCCGTCGAATTTCTGTCCTGATTCCTGCCTGATTTAAGTCCAAAACCATCTAAAAATTCCTTTGACTTTTCATGCGCCGGGAGAGACAATGATATCATTAGAGGCGCAAGCTTCTACTCACCTGTGGAGGTTCCCGGCCAAACGCATTTTCCCCCTCGGCCGGGAGCCTCTTTTTTTATACGGAGAGGCGGTTTATGGAAGATAAAAGCATTCATTTCGTGGATAAAAAAGTAGATGAGTCCTGGAAAGAGCAGGCGGCGCGTGAAAAAGACATTAGTCAGCCGCCTCATCCCAAGACATCCCTTGATAGCAAGTCAACCCATCCTCCGGAGTCCAAGCGCCCTGCAACGTCAGCGCCTTTTTTGAATCTTCTCAAATCCCTTGGTTACCAGACCATGATCCATTTGGGGGAATTGCCCCATCCTGCCACCGGGCAGCATGAAACCGACCTTCCGGCAGCCAAAGAAACCATCGATCTCCTTTTGGCTTTGAAAGCCAGAACAGGCGGAAATGCAAGCATTGAAGAGATGGAAATTTTTCAAGGTATTTTGCCTGAACTGCAGCTTAAATTCGCCGAGAAGACATGAAATCCGGCTGGCGCAGTTCGATCCTCCGGCTCCTGATCAGCTTCGGCGCCATCGGCATCATTGCTTTCCTGTTGCGCGGCAAGTTAGCCGAGGCCTTCATCATTCTCAAAAAAGATGTGGCCTGGCCCTGGTTTTTTATCACCATCGCCACCTACATGATCGGGCTTGTCGTTCTAAGTTTCCGGCTTCAATCCGTTTTTTCAGTCCAGAAAATCCATTTAAAGTTCAGCCAGACCTTTTACCTCGGCTTCGTAGGGCTTTTTTTTAATCTCTTCCTGCCTTCCGCAGTAGGCGGAGATATTGCCAAAGCGTATTATGCCGTCAAGTACTCCGGTAAAAAACTGGCATCCACCACGGCTGTGCTTCTGGACAGGATCATGGGGTTTGTGACGATGATTTTTATGGCGTTTATCGCGGTTTTGATCAATGCCCGTCTGGAGAATGAAGCGGTCAACCGGCTCGTCTTTTTGGCTTTTTTCGGGATGTTGTTTTTTATTCTCTTTTTTGCAAGCAAGCGTTTTGCCCGGCTTTTTCAAGTCCTCCGTCAGCTCATCCCGTCTCTGAAATGGCGCCAACGGCTTTCGGAGATTTACCACACGGTTTACGGCTATAAACATCATGCGCGCGCGCTTTCCTTGTGCATCTTTCTGTCGCTGATCGGCCAGTCCCTTTTTATTTTGACTTATTACTGGCTTGCCCGGAGCCTCGGCGTTTCGCTCGACCCGTGGATTTTTTTCTTGCTCGTTCCCGTGATTTCGGTCGTGAGCATGGCGCCGTCGATCGGGGGCCTGGGAGTTCGCGAGGCCAGCACGGTTTTTCTGTTCCAGCGCTTCATGAGCCCTGAAAGGGCGCTTGCATTGTCCATTCTTTTGGATATGCTGATTTATGGCTACAGTTTTGCGGCCGGTATCCTTTTTTCTATCCGTGGAGGACTTCAAACCAAGATGGTCGAGGAAATGGAGAAAATACAATGACAATTGATGCCGGTCTTTTGGCAATTCTTGCTTGTCCTGAATGCAAAGCCCCGGTCAAACTGGCGGGCGAAAAGCTGATTTGCCAGAATCCCCAGTGCGCGCTCCGCTATCCCATCCGGGAAGGCATTCCCGTCATGCTCAAAGAAGAAGCGGAAAAGCCCGGGACTTGAAATGTTGACATCAGGAAGAGTTTTGGGTCTAATAGCAGCCTTCAACAGGTGAGGATCGCATGAATCTAAAAGAAATGAAGGAAATGCTTCAGCTCATGGCGGAGCATGAACTTACCGAGCTTGAAGTTGAAAAAGACGGCCTGAAAATCAAACTCAAAAAAGGATCTTCCGGCCAGGGTTTCCATGAAGAATACCGGGGCGCAAAGCCGGTGCTGGTTCCTTTTCCCGGCCCTTCGGAATCCGGCCCCGTTTCTTCGATTCCGTCCAGGTCCCTTGAAGAGAATCCCAATGTCCTTACGATCAAATCCCCGATGGTGGGGACCTTTTACGGATCGCCGGCCCCCGATCAGCCTTCCTATATTACGGTAGGCAAAAAGATCAAAGAGGGAGACGTGCTTTGCATTGTCGAGGCCATGAAATTAATGAATGAAATCAAATCTGAAATCAGCGGCACGGTCCTCGAAATGCTGGTAAAAAATGGCCAGCCGGTAGAATTTGACCAGCCGCTTTTTAAAATTCAAAAAGGTTAATCTTTCCCCGCCTATGTTTTCTAAAATTTTAATTGCCAATCGGGGAGAGGTCGCGGTCCGCATCATTCGCGCCTGCCGCGAGATGGGCATCCAGAGTGTCGTCGTTTTTTCAAAAGCGGACCGGGAGTCCCTGCCGGTCAAAATGGCGGACGAAGCCATCTGTATCGGAGAGGCGCCGTCGTCTGAAAGTTATCTCAATATTCCCGCCCTGATTTCTGCGGCTGAAATTGCCGATGTGGAAGCCATTCATCCGGGGTATGGGTTTCTTGCCGAAAACGCTCACTTTGCCGAGATTTGCGAATCCTGCCAGATCAAATTCATCGGTCCCAAACCGGAAAGTATCCGCCTGGCGGGGGACAAGTCGGTGGCCCGCATGGAAATGGAAAAAGCCGGCGTTCCGATTATACCGGGAAGCAAGGGCGTGATTAAAAATCAGGAAGAGGCCCTTCGTCTTGCGAAAAAATTCGGTTATCCGGTGGTTTGTAAAGCCTCGGCAGGCGGTGGCGGCAAAGGGATTAAAGTTGCGCATAATGACGGCAAGCTGATCAATGCCTTTTTGACCGCTCAGGCCGAAGCCGAAGCCGCCTTCGGAAATCGGGAAGTTTATATCGAGAAGTACCTGAAAGAGCCCCGGCATATTGAAATTCAGATCATTGCCGACGGGCGCGGTAATATCGTCCATCTGGGCGAGCGGGATTGCTCGGTCCAGCGCCGCCATCAAAAACTCATCGAAGAATCGCCGGCCATGAATTTCAGCCAGAAAATGCGGCGAAAAATCGGAGAGGCCGCCATCAAGGCCGCGAAAGCGTTTAAATATGAAAATGCCGGAACGATTGAGTTTTTGGTGGATGAGGACGAGAATTTTTATTTTATGGAAATGAATACGCGCCTTCAGGTCGAGCATCCGGTTACGGAAATGGTGACCGGAATTGATATCGTCAAAGAACAAATCATGATCGCGGCAGGAGAAAAGTTGAGTTTTACGCAGGACAAAGTGCAGTTTAGCGGGCATGCGATTGAATGCCGCATCAATGCCGAGGACCCGGATAATAACTTCATGCCCTCTCCGGGAAAAATCGAGACCTGGATTATCCCCGGAGGCCCGAGGATGCGGGTCGACAGCCAGGGATATCCCGGCTACCGGATTCCTCCTTACTATGATTCGATGATTGCCAAATTCATCGCGCACGGCCGCGATCGCCAGGATGCAATTGCCATTATGCTACGTGCACTTAAAGAAACGCAGATTGGCCCGATCAAAACAACCCTTTCTCTTCATGAGAAAATTTTGAACCGCCCCCGTTTTCGCCAGGGAGCGGTGTCGACTCATTTTATCGACACTCATTTTGCCGCCGGCAAGCCGGAAGCCGTCCAGGAAAAAAAAGCAGGCTGAAATCATGAAACCTTTTAATTTTTTTGCACATGTTTTTTCCGTTTTTGCATTTCTCACCCTCGGAAGTTTGCTTTTGATCGTTTCAGTCCATATCCTCACTGTCGAGGACGCCATCGTCCAATTGACCCAGCTTTATGAAAGCCCCTGGCGCTCTCTGCAATCCGGGATTCTGGGCATTGTGTTCATTACCGTCGGGCTTGGTTTTACCCGTACGCTTCTCAAAAAGCGCCGTCAGGAAGAAGCCTTGATTTTTCAAAGTGAAATCGGGCCGATCGTTGTTTCTACCACGGCCATCGAGGATACAGCCAAAAAAATCATTAAAAAGTTCTATCTTGTGAAAGAAGCGAAAATTAAAACTTTTATTCAGGGCAAGGATGTCGAGCTGAAAGTGCGGCTCGTGCTCTGGTCGGGCGGCAGGATCCAGGCCCTTTTGATGGAGATCCAGGAAGAAATGCGCGCCCGTGTCCGCAAACTTTTGGGCCCTGAAAACAAACTTGAAATCACCTGTGATATTCAGCGCATTGAAGACCATGAAGCGGCGGATCCCGAAATCAATGAAGGGGCCGCGTCTCTATAAATAAGGAGGAGTTAAAAACATGCAGCGTGTAGGCATTTTGACAGGTGGAGGAGATTGTCCGGGACTTAATCCCGTCATCCGGGCGGTTTACAAACGGGCCAGCATCGACGGCTTCCAGGTCCTGGGTTTCCGGAACGGCTGGAAGGGCGTGATTGAAGGCGAGTTTGTGATTCTGGATGACCAATCCGTTTCAGGGATTCTCCCGAAGGGCGGAACCATTCTCGGCACTTCACGGACCAATCCTTTGAAAAAACCGGGCGATCTTGAAAAACTGAAGAGCACAATCACGAAACATGAGCTCACCGCCCTGGTGGCGGTCGGCGGGGAAGATACCCTTGGCGCTGCGTACAAGCTCCACCTGGAAGGCATCAAGGTCGTGGGCGTGCCGAAAACCATCGATAATGATTTAAATGCGACGGATTATACTTTTGGTTACGATACTGCTTTGAATATTGCCATGGAGTGCATCGACCGGCTTCACACCACCGCAGAATCCCACAATCGCGTGATGGTCGTGGAAATCATGGGCCGGCACGCGGGCTGGATTGCGCTGGAATCCGGGCTTGCGGGCGGCGCAGACGTGATTTTGATTCCCGAAATACCGGTCGACATGGAAAGAGTTTGCGAGCTCATTCGCAAACGCCATGCGCGGGGAAAAACATTCAGTATTGTCGCCGTTGCGGAAGGCGCGGTTTTAAAAGAGACCGGGGTGGTGGCCGAACAGAAGCTGGACCAATTCGGGCATGTACGGCTTGGCGGCATCGGGCAGGTGATCGGCGAAATGATCGAAACGAAAACGGGGTTTGAAACGCGCGTCACCGTACTGGGCCATATCCAGCGGGGCGGCTCGCCCACGGCTTTTGACCGGATTCTGGGCACGCGTTTCGGAGTGAAAGCCTTTGAACTTGTGAAACAGGAAAAATTTGGCCATATGGTCAGCCTTCAGGGCCGGGAAATTGTTTCGGTACCGCTGGCGGATGCTGTGGGCCAGCTCAAAACCGTTCCGCCGGCGTATTATGAACTGGCGAAGATTTTTTTCGGTTAACGATGAAAACTGTCCTGAAAAACATTGCCACGGAACATGCCGAGGCTGTGGGCCCGAGTTTTGATGCGGCGCGTCTGGAAGTGCTTGACGCCATGGCCCGCGAAATCCTGAAGGCCTTCAAATCGGGTAAAAAGCTTCTTCTTTGCGGCAACGGCGGAAGCGCGGCCGATGCCCAGCATATCGCCGCGGAATTCATTGCCCGCTTCCAGAAAGAACGCCGCAGCCTTCCCGCGATTGCGCTGACCACCGATACTTCGGCTCTGACCGCGCTCGCAAATGATTACAGCTATGAACTCGTTTTTGCGCGCCAGGTCGAAGGGCTTAGCCAGCCGGGGGATGTGCTGATTGCCATTTCCACAAGTGGAAATTCGAAAAGCATCCTCGAAGCCGTCAAAACGGCCAAACAACGGCAGCTTGTGACGCTCGGGTTTACCGGCAAAGAGGGCGGGATCCTCAAAGGAATCGCCGATTTTTGTTATCACGCGCAAAGCTCCAAGACTTCCCATATCCAGGAAATGCATATCACGGCGCTTCATGCTCTCTGTGAAGTGATCGAAAACGTCCTTTTCGGCAGTTAGTAAACTGTCCGGCGCAATTGTTATTCCCGCGAAAGCGGGAATCTAATTGGATCCTCCGGTCAAGCCGGAGGATGACAAGCCTGAACATATATCACTCGAACTTAACGGAAGCGCTATAGATCCGGATGAATTCAAAACTGGTTTCACTGCGTAAAGCTTCTCTCATTGCCCGGCGTCTCCAACGCCAGGGAAAAAAAATCGCCTTTACGAACGGCACTTTTGATCTCCTGCACCTTGGGCATGTGACTTACCTGCAAAAGGCCCGGGAGCAGGGGGACGTTCTTTTTGTCGGGCTGAATAGCGATGCCTCGGTAAAATCCTACAAAGGCCCGGACCGGCCCCTGAATCCACAAAAAGACCGGGCTCTTGTTCTCTCGGCGCTTGCCTGTGTCAATTATGTCGTTATTTTTAATGAACCCACTCCGCTCCATTTGATAGAAGCCATTCGCCCCGATGTTTTAGTCAAAGGCGCCGACTGGCCGAAATTCAAAATTGCCGGGGCGGACCTCGTGGAATCCTGGGGAGGAAAAGTGCGGCGTATCCGCCTTGTTCCCGGGCGATCTACCACCCGCATCATCCAATTAATGAAACAATCATGAACCATAAACGCGCGCTTTTGCGCGGAATCGACGCCAACTTCAACCGCACCAAGGAAGCGCTCCGGGTTTTGGAAGACATTTCCCGTTTTTTTCTCGAAAATAAAGATCTCACGGCAGTCCTCAAGGGCCTGCGCCACCGCATGACCCAAACGCTTTTAAAATTTCCTGCTTCGTACAAGAACTGGCTTGAGGCCAGAGACTCCGCCCATGACATCGGAAAAGAAAACCGGATCCAGGACTCTCCAAAAACCACGATGCAAGCCCTGTGGATTTCCAATATGAAGCGCGCGCAGGAAGCCCTGCGGGTGCTGGAGGAATTTTCAAAAATGGTGCCGGGGCCGCAAAGTTCCGGTTTCGAAAAGATCCGCTTTGCCCTTTATGAACTGGAAAAAAAAAGTTTTCGACTCTTTTAAACTTTATGGGGTGACGGATGTTTCCGAAGATTTCGGAGACATCCTGAAAAAAGTTGACCGTGCCTATGCGGGCGGAGCCGATATTATCCAGCTCCGGTCCAAAATGTTGGGAGACAATGCTCTTTACCGTTTGGGTTTGGCCGTCCGAAAAATCGCGGTCCGCCGTCGAAAGCTCTTTTTTATGAATGATCGTCTGGACTTGGCCATGGCGGTGGAGGCCGACGGGATCCACCTGGGGCAGGACGATTTGCCGGTGGCCGCGGCACGCAAAATTTTAAAGCTGGCCGGGATGCGGATGTGGATCGGCAAATCCACCCATAAATTGGCCCAGTCGCAGAAGGCTCAGCGAGAGGGCGCCGATTATATCGGAGTAGGCCCCGTTTTCAAGACTCCGACAAAGCCTGGCTACCGTCCGGCCGGTCTTGATTTTGTTCGCCAGGCGGCTCAACAGATTCGAATTCCTTTTGTGGCCATTGGAGGAATCGATTTGCTCAATCTTTCAAGCGTTCTTGAAGCCGGCGCCCGCCGGATCGCGGTAGTGCGGGCGCTTTTTGAAAAGGAAAATCCCTATGAAGCTGCTCGTGAAATCAGAAAAAAAATTGAAAATGCCGAAAAAAAATAATACGGAAGCCCCTCTTGCTGTAATCGGCACCGTTGCCATTGATGCAGTTGAGACGCCTTTTGGAAAGCGAGACAAGGTTTTTGGAGGTTCTGCCTCCTATTTTTCCTATGCGGCCAGTTTTTTTACCCCGGTGACGCTGGCTGCCGTGGTGGGGCGGGACTTCCCGCAGGAATACCGGGCGGTGCTGGGCGAGCGCCCGATCGATTTGACGCATCTCGAAACCAAAGAAGGAAAAACCTTTTTCTGGAAGGGAAAGTATGGCACGGATTTGAATTCCGCCCAGACCCTTGAAACCCAATTGAATGTTTTAATGGAATTTGACCCAAAGTTAAAATTTAAAAAATTCCCGCCCTATTTATTCCTTGCCAATGTCGACCCGGTTCTACAGGCGCGGGTGCTGGATCAGGCCGAAAAACCCCGCCTCAAATTCGTGGCCTGCGACACCATGAATTACTGGATCCAGAATAAAAAGCCGGATTTGCTGAAAGTGATTGCCCGGGTGGATTGCCTGGTCTTGAATGACGGCGAAGCCCGGCAATTGACCGGCGAGACCAATCTTATCAAGGCCGCGCAAAAAGTCAGGGAAATGGGACCCGACCATGTGGTGATCAAAAAAGGTGAGCACGGTGTCCTTCTTTTTTCAGGATCCCGGTTTTTCGCTTTGCCCGCGTATCCGCTGGAATCCGTTTTTGACCCTACGGGGGCGGGGGACACTTTTGCCGGAGGATTCATGGGGTATCTTGCGGCCACAAAAGATTTGAGCTTTAAAAATATGAAAAGAGCGGTTGCTACGGGGAGCATTGTTGCTTCATTCACCGTGGAGGATTTCGGCCTGGAATCCCTCCGCCGCCTTCGCCTTTCCGATCTAAATGCCCGGCTCAAATTATTCAAGCGCATCAGCAGTTTTTAAATTATAATCGCTCTTTCCGGGCGGGATTAACATAGTGGTAATGTATCAGCTTCCCAAGCTGAAGAGACGGGTTCGATTCCCGTATCCCGCTCAATTTTTGCATAGCAAAAATTGAGCGAGGCTCCGCCCTTAAGCCCCGCATTTAAGCGGTATTCTGACTACCTGCAAGTATTTACGTGCTTTATGCCTGAATCTGCGCTGAAACATAGTAATTAAAAACATTTAATTGCAACTTTAAAAAAAATGTCCCCAAAATTTGACAATTCAAATTGTGCCATGTACACTTACTAAGTAATTTTT
>CAYGIT010000105.1:0-9416 GCA_964349955.1 uncultured bacterium | reverse complement strand
GTTCTAATGGGAGCCAAAATGAAGATATTCTGCTTTTGTATATTAATAACTATTTTTTCATTCAAACTTGCTATTGCTGGTGAATCCTTTCAATTTGCAAAAGACGCAATAGAGGGTTTGTTTCAAGCGAAACTAGCAAAGACAACGATGTCTAATACGTCGGAGACCGATAATCTCAAGGCTATGACCGATGGTCGTATAGCTGTCGGAAAATTAAAGGAAGCGCAAAGTCTGATAGCGGCATATGCTTCTAGCTCAGATGGAAAAATTGCTGCTACTGCGAAAGATTATGTTGCAGCGTATGCTGGCTTAATTCAAGGCATTGATAGTAATCTCTTAATAATGGAAAAATCTATGAATAATGAGTACGAGGGTAAAGAAGGTACAATTGCGAGGCAAGCGAGTGAAAATTTAGCCTCTATTGATAAATCTTGGAAAACGTTGGTATATGCAACCACATTACTAGCTCATGCACTTGTAGCAGTTGAGTCACACTTGAATATCTCAAAAAAAGAAAAAGAAGAGCTTATGAAAATGCTAGAAACGGATTTTGGAGAAGACGTTAAAGTGGAAATAGTAAAAGGCGACAGACATGCAACCGATGTTGCGCCGGCTCAACTTTGGTATTTTTTAAATCAACCTTGGAAAACCTCAGAACAACAATAGAAAGAACATGCTAGCATCCCTAAAGCGCTTTTTGCTTAGACTTGCAGACGAGTTTCATAAATTAAATCTTACCCCTGAAGCAAAAAGAGAAGCATTGATCTTTTTCCGCCAATTAGGTCTAAAAATAGTTGGAATAATTGGAGCGATCGTAGTAGCGATGATCGGTGGGAATATGGTCATTAAGATTTATGCTCAGAAAAATGTGGGTTTAAATTTTGGTCAAATGGTTAGTAATAGTGGACAAATGGCAAATTTTCGTGATCTTCATCTTACTCAAAACATTTATCCAGACACAGCGACACGCCAAGTAGTTGAAGAGTTGGACAAAAGATTAAGTGATGGCGAGCAAAACATAGAATTCACCAAAAAGGATATTGAGTTACTCAAAAAAGCATTAGCTGACTTAGACAACCGCACTTCAGGACTCGAGCGCTTACCGGACGGTAGAACTAAGATAGGTAGTTTTGTTACGGGTGCGCCTTCAATTGTTATAGACGAGCATCAAGCTGCTATAGAGAATTTTGATAAAGGTAAATATCAGGAATCATTAGATCATTCTAAAAAAGCAATTCAGGCATATGCGTCATCTGAAAATATGCCTTCGGGTGGTGTAAGTATTGGGGGAACCCTAGAGCCTAAAAATGTGGCCAAACTTTATAGACTCGCTACTATGTCTGCGCAGAATCTTAAATTTCACGAAGAAGCTTTAAAATACGCTTTGTTGGCTGTTGAAAATGATCCAACCTCATTTCATAAAGGTCTTTTAGCCACTGCATATGCGAATCTTCGGAAACACAAAGAATCCTTGGCGCTATTAGATGAGGTGATTGCTCAAGATCCTTCAAATGAAACATGGCGTAATTTAAAAGATGAAGTGCAGAAGCATGTCTAACAAGGCATTTGGACAGTTTTTGAGAAAATAACCGGACCGGGTCCGGCGGGGAAGAGTAAGGTCTAACCAAACCCAGCGGGATACAGCCTCCAATTTTCAATGAGAGAAAAAATTAACAGCACAAACGCTTTAGTAGCGTATCTAGATATTTTAGGGTATTCACAGCTTATAAAAAGCGGTGAGTATGCAAATATTGTTTATGCGGCAATTGATTCCTCGATTTTCAGGTGGGCTGCTTACGCAGATAAAAAGAAATTTAATATCGGTGCTATCGTTCGAAAGCATTTGGAGCTACAGATTATCAGCGATGCGTTTATTGTGACTTTAGATTTTGAAAAGGTAATTAGTGAAAATGGCGAAGGTGGTAGTGCATTTAAAAACATTGTGCTCATGATTTTTTTTGATTTGATTTCGTATTTGATTCAAGATTGTATGCGTGAAATAAAGCTTCCTATTAGGGGAGCTGTTGCGTGTGGAAAGTATTATAGTCAGGAGTTTAGAAGTCTTGAAAAAAATGCCTTTATTTTTAGTGAGGCATTGGTGGAGGCGTATACTCTTGCCGAAGAGATGGCGGATGTGCCGAGGGTATTAATCGACAAGAGTGTTTTGAATTATATGCTTCCCACTCGGATTACCGGTATTAGACCTGACAGGGAAATTCTCTACGATGTGGATGGGTTGCCATATTTAAATATTTACGCTTCTATTTTTACTAATGAAGCATTAATACCTATTCTTCAGGCTATCGCATCAGTCATCAACAGCAATTCTGAGAAGCATCAAAATAACCCTAAGATTCTTAGAAAATATCACTGGCTCGCAAATTTCCACAACAAAATCGCGAATGAAATCATTGTAGTTTATAGAAAAAAACCTATTTTTGAAAGCCATACGCAAAAACTTGAAGCTGTAATTATTGATATCCCGACGATATATCAAACTGGATTTCCAGATTGGGCAATTGTAAATCAGAGAAAGGAATAGAAATAACGGGTCGCCGTCCATAGGGAGAGGTCAGTTAAATCTTTTAGCTAATTGGTTTCTGTTTCCCACTGACCTGATTTTCCGCACACTGTGCGGAAAATGTGAAAACACCACACAGTGCGTGCTGAATCTAACAAATGAGATAATGCAGACAGTGTCTGCACAATTGGGGCCGGTAGCCTTTAATAAAATGCTCTTAATTTAATGCTTTACCCTAAAAATAATTTCTATGATCAGAGAGAACATTCTGATACGATTTTTTGACCTTAAATTGTGGCGCGGGGAAGAGTTTTTATGACTGTTCAGGACCCTGTTTTGATGTTCTTAGCAAGCCGGCTTACCAAGAGAAGCTCTCAGGTATTGCCCTTGAGTATTGTGAAAGAGAAGCAAAGCTATGTGGTGGGACATAAGCGTAAACATTTTAAGAGCGATGAGGAATTTATTGATGAGGCGTGTAAGCTGACTTTTGTAAAGGCCTCGGGGTTGTGGAAACTTTACTGGAAACGCGCTGACCTCAAGTGGCATTTGTATGAAACTTATAAGAACCTTGAAGCAGCGGCTGATGAGATCAACAAGGACCCCCAGGGCTGTTTTTTTGGATAAAGAAGCCCCGAATTAACCCTAGAATGCCAGCCCCCTTTTCCCTTTAGCGTAACTGACGATTCGTGCATAAAAAAATGTCGATTTGTGCATATTTTTATGGCGATTTGTGCATGAATGTGGTACTCTTCCAATTGAAAAGGGGACTTTGATTATGTCTTATCTTGCCAGACAAATAGAGAAGCGGGTGGAAGAAGCTTTGGCCGTTCATCCTGTTGTGGTGCTTTCGGGGCCGCGGCAGGTGGGCAAAAGCACCCTTCTGGAAAACGCTAAATGCCTTAAAGGCTGGCGTTATATGACGCTTGATGACGCGGATGCGTTGGAGCAGGCCGAGGAAGATCCTAAAGGGCTTTTGAGGGATGAAACTCCCACGATTATTGACGAGGTTCAACGCTGTCCTTCTTTGCTTCTCACCGTGAAGTATTATGTAGACCGTTCAAGACGGGCGAGAAAATTTATTCTTTCCGGTTCCGGAAATGTTAATCTCAGAAAATCTCCCAGAGAAACCTTGGCGGGCCGTGCTGTTTATCTTCACATGACGGGTTTTTCACAGTCAGAAATTCGGGGCTGCTTGGAGGCTGGTCTTTTGGGTTCGTTTATTTCTGGGGAAGATTTGAAGCCCGCGCAGGCAGAGTATCGCGGAACGATTGCGGAGGCTGTCTGGCGGGGCGGGCTTCCCGCGATTGCGCTTGCCCCTCGAGAGAAGGCCGCGCGCGAGATCATGGCGGGTTATATTGATACCTATATTGAGCGGGATATTCAGGACCTTGTCAGGGTCAGGCATCCCGAGCACTTTCGCCGGTTGATGGAAGCTTTGGCTGAGGCTGCGGGATGGGAAAGTAAACAGGAGGAATTGGCAAACCAGTGTGGTGAGGAGCGGCCCACGGTGAGCAGGCATATCAGCCTTTTGAAAAATACACAGCTTCTTTATGAATTGCGGGGATACTCGGCCAAAGGCGAACGGGCTTATAGACAAGCCAAGTATTTTTGGTTTGATTCAGGCACGGCCTGTTTTATGGCGGGCTTGCGTTCTCCGGAGGATCTTGAAAAACCCCAGATTCGGGGACGGTATTTTGAAAACCATGTCTTTCAACAGATTTTGGCCTGGGCTTCAACGCAGATGGTTTATCCTGAATTTTATTATTGGCGCATGAAGGGTGGGGAAAAAAGAGAAGTTGATTTTGTGATTCGGCATGAGAAGAAAATCTTTCCGGTTGAGGTAAAGTCGGGGGATTCTCTGGATTTCAAGGATACAAGGTCGATTCGTGATTTTTTGAAGACGCACCCGGAAGCGGATCGGGGCATGATCGTTTATGGTGGAGCAAAGGTACAGCATCTTGCCAGCAATGTCATTGCTGTGCCGTGGTATTTGTTATGAGGATTGGAGCCCTTTTAAAATGGGGCATGGCAGTAATACCAAAAATAGTTAAATAGAGCTTGATGTTCTGCTCTTCTCAGCGGGAAGTAAGGATTTTAGGTGAATTGGCAATAGCATAAATCAAAAGGGAGCGAGTCAAATTTTACAAAAATCGGACGCCATCTAACGGAAAAGAGACCGCTGGATGCAAAATAAAAAGTGAAGACAACAGAGCAAGGAAGAAACCGAGAAAATATGGGTCTTTCAACAAATAGAGACGCCAGCTATGTGCCATTCTGGGCTTGATTTGTGTGTAACGCGATGTAATTACAAGGGCATATAGGATTAACTTTAAAGTCGTAACTAATGGATATAACTATACTTAAGTTATTTAATCATTATGCTTTGTATGTAATATAGGGCATTAAAACTCAAAACTCGGGGGACATCATACTTATCTCAAGCCTTCCCTTAAATGCTGGATGGAATTGAATCTGGATTGACGATCTATGGATACAGCTAAACTACTTAAACAAAAAGAGGGAGTACATCTTGAATTCAAAGAGGCGGCCCTCGGTCTGCCCAAAAATCTTTTTGAGACGGTCTGCGCTTTTTTAAATCATGACGGCGGGAGCATTGTTTTAGGGGTGACTGACAGCGGGAAACCGGTCGGAATTGACGATTCTGTAGCCGGCCGTTTGATCACCGATATTGTGAATCTTTCCAATAATCCAGAGAAACTGGATCCCCCGTTTATTCTTTCTCCCCAAAAACTGGAATATAAAGAGAAAACGATCCTTGTGATTCAGGTCCCAGCCAGTTCGCAAATTCATCGCTGTGATGGCGTCGTTTTTGACCGTGGCAACTCCGGTGATTTTCGAGTGCGTGAGCCCGAGCGCATTGCCGGCATGGTCCATACAAAACGCAATTATTACACGGAGTTGACGATATGCCCGCATCTTGCTTTCAGCGATTTTGACCCGAAAGTTTTTATCAAATCGCGCCGTTTGATGTCAATTCAGGCGCCCAAACATCCATGGCTTAGGCTTTCTAACCAACAGCTTTTGAATCAGGCCGGCTTCAGGCGCCGCGATCCCCTGAGCGGGCTTGAAGGCTACACGCTGGCTGCTGGCTTAATGTTTGGCCGCGAGCAGGCTATCGAGCGAATCGCCCCGCATTACAGGATTGACGCGCTCGTCCGGCGGAAAGATATTTACCGTTATGACGACCGCCTTGAAATCAGGGGCAATCTTTTTAATGCCTACGATCAACTGATGGAATTCACCGGCCGCCATTTGCCGGACCCTTTTTATATGGAAGGCACCCAGCGAATCAGCCTGCGTGACAAGATATTCAGGGAAGTCATCGCGAATCTTCTTGTTCACCGTGAATACACGGATGGCAGTTCAGCCCAGCTCATCATTTACAAAGACCGGGTTGAAACCTTAAACCCCTGCCGGCCCCACGGCAGCGGGCCTATCCGGCCCGGAAGTTTCACGCCTTTTTCAAAAAATCCGACCCTCTCAAAATTCTTTCATCAAATCGGGTATTCGGAAGAGATTGGTTCCGGGGTACTTAATGTGACTCATTATCTGTCCTTTTATGCTAAAGGCCGCCGCGCGAAGTTTCTGGAAGGGAACCCTTTTAAAATCGTGATTCCCTTGCCGGTTCAAGGTCAGGAGAAAAGTACGGAGAAAGTACGGAGAAAGTCGGGAGAAAGTAGGGAGGAGTTGACGGAGAAAATGACGGAGAAAATGACGGAGAAAATGACGGAGAAAATACCTGGGCAGATATTAACCCTCCTTGGAGAAAAACCGGCTGCTACCATTGCGGATTTAGCGTCGGTTATGGGTGTCAGCGAAAGTACGGTTGAACGCCATCTTAAAAAGCTGCAAAAAAAGGGCAATATCCGGAGAGTCGGTCCCGACAAAGGCGGGCATTGGAAAGTTTCCGATTAATGGAAAGATTGTCTTCGCACTGCGGAGACAATTGAGGAGTTCGTTTTAAATCCTTTGGTGACAGACACAAAAAAAGCGGGAAATGATATAATGGCTTCTTTATGACTCAACTCGAAAAGCTCGAAAATCAGTCGGTTTATATTCTGCGCGAGGCTTATAGCCAGTTCAAAAATCTTGCCATGCTCTGGTCCATCGGCAAAGACAGCACGGTTCTGCTCTGGCTTGCCCGTAAGGCTTTTTTCGGGCATGTTCCTTTCCCCCTGGTTCATATTGATACCTCTTACAAAATTCCCGAAATGATCCAGTATCGCGACCGCCTGGCGCTGGACTGGAAATTGAATATGGTTTATGGCCAGAATAAAGCTGCCCTTGATGCCAAGCAGACCTACCCGGACGGAGCTCTCGACCGGATCAGTTGCTGCAAAGCGCTTAAAACCGATGCGCTTCGAAATACGTTGTCCGGCGCCTGGCCGCGTTACCGGATGGATCATTCCCTGAAAAAATATGTGCCGGATGAAAACAAGGAACCGTATACGGGCGTGATTGTGGGCGTGCGGGCGGATGAAGAAGGCAGCCGTTCCAAAGAGCGTTATTTTTCACCGCGTGACAAACGCAATGACTGGAATATCGGCGATCAGCCGCCCGAACTCTGGAATCAGTTCAAAACGGATTTTGCGCCCGGGACCCATATCCGGGTCCATCCGCTCCTGGATTGGACCGAGCTGGATATCTGGGAATACATTTATGCCGAAAAAATCCCGGTGGTGCCGCTTTATTTTGACCAGGGCAAAGGCGAGCGTTACCGGTCGCTCGGATGCTATCCTTGCACGTTTTCTGTCCAATCCACCGCAAAGAACATTGAGGAAATCATCGCTGAATTGAAAACCGGGAAATTCAAGAATATTGCCGAACGTGCGGGCCGCGCGCAGGACAAGGAAGACGGCGGGGGACTCGAAACGCTCCGCCGCGAAGGATACATGTGAAAGCGCTCGACCAAAAAATGAATATCGTGATTGTGGGCCATGTGGATCACGGCAAAAGCACGCTGATCGGCCGCCTGCTGGCCGACACCGGCTCCTTGCCCGAAGGAAAACTCGAACAAGTCAAAAGAGAATGCGCGCGCAATTCCAAGCCTTTTGAATATGCCTTTCTTTTGGATGCTCTCAAGGACGAGCAGGCCCAGGGCATTACGATCGATACGGCGCGCTGTTTTTTTAACAGCAAAAAGCGTCAGTACATCATCATTGATGCGCCGGGCCATATCGAGTTCCTGAAAAACATGATTAGCGGGGCCGCTCGCGCCGAAGCCGCGCTCCTCGTTATCGATGCCAAAGAAGGCATTCAGGAAAATTCGAAACGGCATGGCTATCTCCTTTCCATGCTTGGCATCCGCCAGATCGCCGTTTGCGTCAATAAAATGGATCTCGTGAATTATTCCCAGGCCGAGTTTAAAAAAATCGAAACTGAATACCGGAAATTTTTAAAACAAATCGGAGTGGAACCCCGTGCCTTTATTCCGATTGCCGCGCATCCCGGCGACAATATTGCAGAACTTTCTCCCAAAATGCCCTGGCACTCTGGCCCGACCATTCTTTCCATGCTGGACTCGTTCGAAAAATCGCCCAGCCTGGAAGACAAGCCGCTTCGCATGCCGGTGCAGGCCATTTATAAATTCACGGAATCCGGCGATGACCGGCGCATTGTGGCGGGCCGGATCGAAGCCGGCTCACTTTCCGTGGGCGACAAAGTGGTTTTTCTGCCTTCGAATAAGCATTCTGAAATCAAAACCATCGAAAGCTTCAATGCTCCGGCGAGAAAAAAAATGGGGACCGGCCACTCCGTAGGCATTACTTTGAAAGAACAGATTTATGTCAACCGCGGAGACATTCTGTGCCGGCAGGGCGAAGAGCTTCCTCGGGTCAGCCCGCTTTTCCAGGCGGAAATTTTCTGGATGGGACGCAGCCCGATGATTTTCGAAAAAGAATACAAACTGAAAATCGGAACCGCCAAAGTCCCCGTTTATTTAAAGCAAATCAAAAAGATCATCGACGCTTCGGATCTAAAAAAATCCGACAAGAACCAGATTGACCGGCATGATGTCGCTCAATGTATTTTGGAATGCACTTCACCGGTGGCTTTTGACCTTGCCACGTTGATGGAGCCGACAGGCCGGTTTGTGCTGGTGGACCAGTATGACATTGCCGGAGGCGGCATTATTTCTGCCGTGATCAAGGATGACCAGGCCGAAGTGCGCCGGCAAGTGCAGGAGCGCGAATTGCGCTGGGATTTCAGCATTGTGGATCCAAAGGACCGGCAGGCCAAATACGGCCATGGGCCCAAACTCGTGCTGCTGACAGGAAAGGTTGGCGTGGATAAAAAGACCATCGCCAAAGAGTTGGAAAAAAATTTATTTGAACGCGAAGTGAAAACTTATTTTCTCGGCATCGGTAATCTTTTGCGGGGCCTGGATGCCGACCTCGAACATGACAAAAAGGCGCGCCATGAGCATGTGCGCCGCCTCGGCGAGGTTTCCCATATTTTAATGGATGCCGGCCTGCTTGTGCTGGCCACGGCAAGCAATCTCAATGACGAGGAACTCCGGCTGCTGCAGGAAGTTACGAGCCGCTCCCTGATCTTGATTGTGAATGTCGGGTCCAGCGATTTCCGCGAAGGGGTCGTGGATTTGAACCTGAATCCCAAAGATAGCGCTTCTCAAAACGCTAAAAAAATCCTTGCCCTGCTTGAATCTGAAAAAGTTTTGTCTCCGGCCTGAGGTCATTCCCGCATGTTTTTAGGCGGGAATCCACAAGCCGCATTCTCTGATCCCCGACAAAATCATTCGGGGATGACGGCAAATAAACCTTTTAAGCGAGGTCGCTTTTGAAAAGGCGCGTGGTCGTCACCGGCATGGGAGTAATTTCTCCCATCGGGTTGAATGTCTCCTCTTTTTTGGAAAGCC
>CAYGIT010000104.1:2251-9745 GCA_964349955.1 uncultured bacterium | reverse complement strand
GGCGCGCGGCGCGGCAATCATGAAGGGATGATGCGCGGCACTTTTGCTAATATCCGACTTAAAAACTTTTTGCTTCCGGGAGTGGAAGGGCCCGAAACGAATTTCCTGCCTGAAGACTGCCGGATGCCGATTTTTGACGCGGCGATGAAATATCAGCAAGCCAAAATCCCTTTGATTGTGATTGCCGGCAAAGAATATGGTTCCGGGTCTTCGCGCGACTGGGCGGCCAAAGGGCCGATGCTTTTGGGTGTCAAAGCGGTGATTGCGGAAAGTTTTGAGCGCATTCACCGTTCCAATCTGATTGGAATGGGAATTTTGCCTCTCGAGTTCCTGATCGGAGAAAACCGCGAGTCGTTGGGTTTGACGGGAAAAGAAATTTATTCCATCGAAGGAATCGCGGTAGCTCTTGCCGTAGGAAAACGATTGAATGTATTTGCGGATGGAAAACAGGTCATCGTGAAATGCCGTATTGACACTCCCGTGGAACTTGCCTATTATCGCCATGGTGGTATTTTGCAGTATGTTTTAAGGCAGTTGGCAGTATAAAAAACAACCTGTCATTCTGAGGCCGTAGGCCGAAGAATCTCCGACTCTGAGATCCTTCGCTACGCTCAGGATGACATAGCAGGACTGAATGACCGAAAAAAAATCATACGAAACGAACGTTTCTCCCCATTTTTGGCTGAGGCGGCTCCACTCGCTTTCCGGCATTTTTCCGATCGGCGCCTTTTTGCTCGAACACATGTTTTCCAATGCCCTCATTGTGAACGGCCCCCAGGCTTACAATAATCAGATTGCTTTTCTGCAGAGCCTGCCTTATGTGCTGCTGCTGGAAGTTGTCCTTATTTTTCTTCCGATTCTTTATCATGCTTTTTACGGTTTTTACATCATGTTTACCGGCAAAAGCAATCTTTCCTCTTATCCCCATCCTGCCAATTTCATGTATATCCTGCAGCGGTGGACAGGCGCGATCACCTTCATTTATATCGCTTATCATGTCTATCATACGCGCATCGTGAATTTGCTTTACGGCACCGAAGTCAGCTACGAACGGATGGCCGAACTCCTGGCGGACCCTAAAACTTTCTGGTTTTACATGGTGGGGCTGGCCGCCGTCATGTTTCATTTTGCCAACGGCGTCTGGGGATTCCTGATCAGTTGGGGAATCACCATTGGTCCCAAAGCGCAGAAGGTTTCGGGCATCATTTGCGCTTTTGTCGGGGCCGCAATTTATTTGTCAGGCGTCAACTCCTTGATCCATCTGGTCCGGTAACGGTTCATTCTCTCTATGGCAAACGCAAAACCTAAAATTGTGGTGATCGGCGGTGGGCTGGCGGGCCTGATGGCGACCATCAAGCTGGCGGAAGCCGGTTTGAATGTCGAGCTGATTTCCATTGTGCCGTGCAAGCGTTCGCATTCGGTCTGTGCCCAGGGCGGCATCAATGCCTCGGTCAATACCAAGGGCGAGGGGGATTCCCCGCAAATCCATTTCGAAGAAACCATTCTCGGCGGGGATTTTCTTGCCAATCAGCCTATGGTTCAGGAAATGTGCAAGAACGCGCCCAATTTTGTTTATATGCTGGACCGGATGGGCGTTCAATTCAACCGTACGGCCGAAGGCCTGATTGATTTCCGGCGTTTCGGAGGCACCCGGTTTCACCGCACCGCGTTTGCCGGCGCCACGACCGGACAGCAAATGCTCTACGCGCTGGACGAGCAAGTGCGCCGCTGGGAAGTCGAAGGCCGCGTGACACGGTACGAAGGCTGGGAATTTTTATCCGCGGTCATTGACGAATCTGGTATTGCGCGCGGGGTCGTGGCCATGAACCTTTCCAATTTCGAAATTCGCGCTTTCAAAGCCGATGCCGCAATTTTCGCGACCGGCGGAACCGGAATGATTTATGGCCGCTCCACGATGTCGATGATTTGCACGGGCGCCGCCGCGGCAACCCTGTACATGCAGGGCGTTTCGTATGCGAACGGCGAATTTGTGCAAATCCACCCGACCGCCATTGCCGGTGAAGATAAGAACCGGTTGATTTCGGAAGCAGTACGCGGAGAAGGCGGAAGGCTTTGGACCTACAAGGACGGCAAGCGCTGGTATTTCCTCGAAGAGTGGTACCCGAAATATAAAAATCTCGTACCGCGAGACATTGCCTCGCGCGCGATTTTCAAAGTGGTGCGCGAACTCAAGCTGGGCGTTGAGGGCCAGGACATTGTTTATCTCGATATTTCCCATGTTGATCCGAAAATTCTCAAAGAGCGCCTGGGCGGGATCATCGAAATTTACGAAAAATTCATGAACGAAGACCCCAGTAAAGTTCCCATGAGGGTTTTTCCTTCCGTTCATTACACCATGGGCGGCATTTACATTGATGCCAATCACATGTCGAATGTTCCAGGGATTCTCGCGGCCGGCGAATGCGATTATCAATACCATGGCGCGAACCGGCTCGGCGCGAATTCGCTCCTTTCCTGCCTGCAGGGCGGCCAGGCGGCCGCGGCCAAGGCGTCGGAATATGCGCAGGGCCTTGAAAAAGGCGTGGAAGATTTAGGCTCAAAATGGTTCGACCAGCAGACGAAAAAAGAACAGGACCGGCTGGATGAAATTCTCCGGATGCAGGGCAAGGAAAATCCTTATCAATTATGGGAAGAAATGGGCCGGGTCATGACCGACCATGTGACCGTCGTGCGCCATAACAAAAATCTCGAAAAAACCGACCAGATCCTCCAGGAAATGATCCAGCGCTGGAAGCAGGTCAATGTGGTCGACGTTTCGAAGTGGTCCAATCAAACTGTGGTTTTTACCCGCCAGCTCCAGAGCATGCTGCAACTGGCGCGCGTGATCACGCTCGGCGCTTTGGCGCGCAATGAAAGCCGAGGCGCGCATTACAAACCCGATTTTCCGGACCGCGATGACGCGAACTGGCTCAAGACCACGGTCGCAAAATATACGCCCGGCGGCCCCCAACTTTCTTATGAACCGGTCGATACATCTTTATTGAAGCCGCGTGAGCGCAAATATTAAAATGCCCGAACAAAAAACCGTGAAGGTCAAGATCAAGCGGCAGGAAAATCCCAAGGCCAAGCCTTATTGGGAGGAGTATCACATGCCCTACCGGCCTTACCTCAATGTGATTCTCTGCCTGCGTGAAATCCAGAAAAATCCGCGCACCTTTGACGGCCGGCCGACTACGCCGATTGCCTGGGAAATGAGCTGTCTCGAAGAAGTTTGCGGGATCTGCACCATGGTCATCAATGGAAAAGTGCGGCAGGCTTGCTCGGCGCTCATTGATAAAATCGGCTTTGAAATCACGATCGAGCCCATGAAAAAATTTCCGGTCGTTCGGGACATGATCGTGGACCGTTCCTTTCTTTTCGAAACACTGAAGCGTGTCAAAGCCTGGGTGCCGATTGACGGCACGCATGCGCTCGGATCCGGCCCGCGCGTTTCCGCCGAAGAGCAGCAAAAAAATTATGTGCTTTCCACCTGTTTTTCCTGCGGCTGCTGTCTGGAAGTTTGCCCGCAGGTCAACGAGCGCTCTGATTTTGTCGGCGCCATGTCGATCAATCAAGTCGCGCTTTTTAACGGCCAGCCTTTGGGCAAGTCCATCTCCCGGGAAAGATTAAAATCCCTGATGGGGGACGGGGGCATTGAAGACTGTGGAAACGCGCAGAATTGCGTCAAGGCCTGCCCCAAAAGCATTCCGCTGGTTTCCTCGATTGCCGAAGTCAATTCCCAGATCACGCAAAAGATTTTTGGCCTCCTCAAACAATAATCCGTGGCGAAACCGAGCCTTCCTTTCCAGCCTGTTTTAGGAAAGGGAGTGTATGTCGATCCTTCCGCGCGCATCATCGGCCGCGCCACCGTTGGCGACTATTCCAGCATTTGGCCAGGCACTGTGGTGCGGGCCGACATCCACAAAATCGTGATCGGCCGTTATACCAATGTTCAGGACCTATCCCTGCTCCATGTCGAAACCAACCGCGCCTGTATTCTGGGAGATTATGTTACCGTCGGCCATCAGGTCTGTTTGCATGCCTGCACGGTCAAAGACGAGGCATTGGTCGGGATCGGTTCTATTGTTCTGGACGGAGCGGTGATCGGCGAGGCTACCATTCTTGGCGCCGGAAGCCTGGTGACGCATGGCCAAAAATTAAAACCGGGATCGCTTTATTTCGGGCGGCCAGCTAAATTCGTGCGTGGACTTTCTAAAAATGAAATCAAAGGTCTCAAAGCATGGGCCCTGCGTTACGTGGATTACGCCAAAGCCCATGCTGCCGGGAATTATTCCCGCGTTCCCTGAAAACAGGGGACAGGCAGCGGAATATTGCCTGTCCCCTGTTTTCAGTTGAATTTCCAGGTAGCAGAGGCGGAAGTTTTGAGTATAATGGAGTTTCTATGCCACCCATCGAACCTAAGACGGAAAACGCCTCTCATTTTGTAAAAGGATTGGAAGGCGTTGTTGCCGCGCAGACCTCCCTTAGCCTTGTCGACGGCGAGCAGAGCCGTCTGCTTTACCGCGGCATTCCGGTCCAGGAGCTTGCGGAAAAATCCAGTTTTGAAGAAACCGTTTTTTTTCTCTGGAACGGCCATCTCCCGCTTGCGGCAGAGCTCGAAGCTTTTAAAAATGAATTCGTTTCTTATCTTCCGGTCCCTGCGCAAGTTCTCTCCCTGGTCAAAAGTTTTCCAAAAACGGCCCATCCGATGGCCTTTCTGCGCACAGCGGTATCTGCACTTGCCATGTACGACGCGGATTCCGAAAAAATGGATCTCGAAAGTACCCACAAGCAAGCTTTTAGACTCACTGTCCGGATGACCGGGTTGATTGCGGCCTTTTACCGTTTTCGTGAAGGCAAAGAGTTCATCGCTCCTGACGCCGGCCTTTCCCATGCTGCCAATTTTTATTATATGATGCACGGAAAAAAACCCGAAAAAGAGATGGAGCGCGCGCTGGATGCTTACCTGATCCTGCTGGCCGATCACGGCCTGAATGCTTCTACTTTTTCCGCGCGCGTGACTTGTTCCACGCAATCCGATACTTATTCCGCCATCACGTCCGCCATCGGGACCCTGAAAGGAGATTTGCACGGCTCCGCCAATCAGCATGCCATGGAAATGATTTTGGAAATCAAAACTCCGGATCATGCCGAAGAATATGTGCGCGACCTTTTGACGCACAAGAAAAAAGTGATGGGTTTTGGGCACCGCATTTATAAAAAAGAGGACCCTCGTGCTACCGTCTTCCGCGGCATTGCGAAAAAACTATGCGAACGGGCCGGGGAATTCAACTGGATGAATATTTCCGACAAGGTTGAAAAAGTGATGTGGGAGGAGAAGAAGATCCCCTGCAATGTGGATTTTTTTTCAGCCTCCGTCCTGTATGTTCTCGGGTTTCCGGTAGATTTTTTTACGACGGTTTTTGCATCAAGCCGTGTCGCAGGCTGGACCGCGCATGTGATTGAACAACGCGCCGACAACCGGTTGATCCGTCCGGCCGCGGAATATACCGGCCCGATGAATCAGCCCTATATTCCAATTCAGCAGAGAAAGTAAGCTTTTATGTCCTTTAATGTCCACGAATACCAGTCCAAAGCCATTTTCAAAAAATACGGAATTCCTTTTAATGAAGGAGAGGTTGCGGATTCTCCTGAACAGGCCTTGGAAATCGCAAAGCGGCTTGCTGAAACCGGATTTACTTTTGCCGTAAAAGCCCAGGTCCATGCGGGCGGCCGGGGCAAAGGCGGCGGCATCAAACTCGTGAAAACGCCCGAGGAAGTGCGCGCGGCCGCGGCCCAGATTCTCGGCAAAAGACTGATCACGCCTCAAACCGGCCCCGAAGGACAACCCGTCCAAAAAGTTTTGATTGAAAAAACCACGCCGCTTGGCAGTGAATACTATGTGAGCGTGATTCTAGACCGGAGCGCCGAAGCTCCCTGCCTGATTGTTTCTCCCGCAGGCGGAATGGAAATCGAAGAAGTCGCCCACACTTCCCCGGAAAAAATTTTCAAACATCATTTCTCGATCGATCAGGGCCTGCTCGAGCCGGATGCTCAAAAGATGGCGCAGCGTTTGGGCCTGAATCCCGCCCAGACTGCGACGTGCGTGCGTATTTTTATGGCGCTTACAAAATTATTTGTGGAGCTGGATGTTGCGCTTGTGGAAATCAATCCGCTGGCTCTCCGCGTTTCCGGAGACATTATCGCTATTGATGCCAAAATCAGTTTTGATGCCAATGCGCTTTACCGCCATCCCGAAATTGCGGCGATGCGGGACGCCACGCAGGAAGATCCCCGGGAAGTCGAAGCCAAAAAATTCGACTTGAGTTACGTGGGGCTTGACGGCAATATCGGTTGTGTCGTCAACGGCGCGGGTCTTGCCATGGCCACCATGGATATTATCAAATACGCGGGCGGGGAGCCGGCCAATTTTCTGGATGTGGGCGGTGGCGCAAGCAAGGAAAAAGTCACAGCGGCTTTTAAAATTATCCTGACCGATCCCAAAGTTAAAGCCATTCTCGTGAATATTTTTGGTGGCATCATGCGCTGCGATGTGGTGGCTGAAGGCATTCTGGCGGCCATCAAGGACCTGGGAGTGAAAGTGCCTTTGGTGGTGCGTCTTGAAGGAACAAATGTAGACCAGGGCAAGGAAATCCTCAAAAAATCGGGGCTGAATATCATTGCTGCTTCGGGGTTTGCCGAAGCTGCCGAGAAAGTGGTGGCCTCCCTCCAATGAGTATTTTAGTCAATCGCGACACCAAAGTCATTGTGCAGGGAATCACGGGCACTCACGGTTCCTTTCATGCAGAAAGAATGATCGAGTACGGCACCAAAGTCGTGGGCGGCGTGACTCCCGGTAAAGGCGGCAAGAGTGTTCACGGGGCCCCGGTTTTCAATTCCTGTAAAGAAGCTGTCCAAAAAACCGGTGCCACCGCGTCGGTGATTTATGTGCCTGCTCCTTTTGCGGCGGCCGCCATTCGCGAGGCCGGAGAAGCCGGCATTTCATTGATTGTTTGCATTACCGAAGGGGTTCCCACGTTTGACATGGTCCGGGTCAAGGAATGGCTGCGCCAAAAGAAAATTGTCCTGATCGGCCCCAATTGTCCGGGGATTATCACGCCGGGGGAATGCAAAATCGGAATCATGCCCGGCTACATTCATAAGAAGGGGTCGGTCGGTCTTGTGTCCCGAAGCGGGACCCTTACTTACGAAGCCGTCTGGCAACTGACGAATCTCGGTCTCGGCCAATCCACCTGCATCGGAATCGGCGGTGACCCGATTGCGGGCACGACCTTTGTCGACACCCTCAAACTTTTCGAAGCCGACCCGGAAACAAAGGCGATTATCATGATCGGTGAAATCGGCGGCAATGCGGAAGAAGAAGCGGCGGTATTCATCGAAAAAAATGTCACAAAGCCGGTGGTGGCTTTTATTGCAGGCTCCAATGCTCCCGCCGGCAAACGCATGGGCCATGCGGGCGCGCTTATTTCCGGC
>CAYGIT010000104.1:0-2241 GCA_964349955.1 uncultured bacterium | reverse complement strand
GATGTGAACCTGCTGGATATCGCAATCGAACGGAATGCCCATCAGGCCCTTATCGCCCCAATGGCCATAGTTCAGCAGATAGGTTTCGTAAAAATCATCAACCGGCAATTTCCATTTGGCGGCATAATCATCGAGCGGCTTCAAAAAGCCGGAGTGTCGGTCGCCCCAAGCCCTGCGTTGATCGGCCAAACAATGGAAAAAATTTTCAGTACGCGCTATGCGCGCCGCTGAAAACCGTGGTTTCGATGCCTGGAACCCCTCTCAATGAGGAATTAGCCGGTTTGAGTAAAAACCTCGATTACGCCTACGATGAATACCTGAAAGCCCACGAACCCGCCATTGTTCAGGCCATTTCCCATTTCGGAGAGCGGCTTCAAAAAACGACCTTTCGTTACGGCCGTTTTACCATTCCCACTTTTTACAAGCCTCATTTCATCAATCCCAAACAGGAACATTTGATCAAGCGTGTGGCCTCGACCATGAGCCAGATCATCAATACGGCGGTCCGGCTTTATTTCGAAGAGGCGCATCTTTCGCATGTGTTCCGTATGAGCCCGGAGGCCGCCGAGCTGATTAAAATCGATCCGGGCTATTCGCATGCGGTCATGCTTTCCCGTTTCGATACCCTGCTCGAAGGAGAGAGTCTGAAGTGCATTGAGTTCAACACGGATGCCCCGGCCGGCATGGCCTATACGGACCAGCTCGAGGAAATTCTTTTTACCGAACAACCGCTCTCAGATTTTTTTAAGGAACATCAATTGAAGCAATGCTTGCGGATCCAGCCGATTCTCGATGCGCTGCTGGCCGCTTACGAAGAGTTCGGCGGTTTTGAGACCCCGCAGATTGCGATTGTCGATTGGCGCCACGTGCGTACCATGCCCGAGTTCGAATACCTCAAGGCGTATTTCGAATCCAAAGGCTATAAAACCACCATTGCCGACCCGCGCGAATTAAAATACAAAAGCGGCAAGCTCTACCATAAAAATTTTCGCGTGCACGTGATTTACCGCCGCGTGGTCTTTGATGAGTTGCTGGACCGTCTCGATGAAGCCGAAGACATGATTAAGGCCTACAAGGACCGCGCGGTCTGCATGGTCAACCCCCTGCGTTCGCGGCTGGCGAGTACGAAAGCTGTGCTCTCGATTCTCACCAATCCCGAATACGATCATTTCTTTACGGAAAA
Source organism: uncultured bacterium (assembly GCA_964349955.1). Taxonomy (GTDB): domain Bacteria; phylum Omnitrophota; class Omnitrophia; order Omnitrophales; family Aquincolibacteriaceae; genus CAYGIT01. The sequence goes on along the minus strand of CAYGIT010000104.1, from coordinate 1,058 downwards.
CGAGAACCGGATCAAGCGGGAGCATATTCCCTGGACCCGGAGATTGACGGATGCCGAAGATTTTTATGGCCGTAAAAAAGTTTATCTGATTGATTTTCTCAAAGACGAAAAAGAAACTTTGGTTTTGAAACCTTCTGCATCTTTCGGAGGACGGGATGTCGTGATCGGCCGGGAAACCCGGGATGATGACTGGAACCGCACGATTGACAAGGCGTTGAAGGGCGACTGGGTGGTGCAGGAATACGTGAATGTTCCCATCATGACCGTGCCGGTGGTGATCAACGGAAAACTGGATTTTGCCTACAAAAAATACAATTACAATGCCCTGGTTTTCGACGGCAAATACGCGGGGGGGTTTGTGCGTTTGAGCGATGAAAGCATGATCAATGTGGCGCGCGGCGGCGGGCTGATTCCGACCCTCGCGGCCGAGAATATCCCAGAGCGGTTCGGCAATTAAGGGGATGAGGGAGGCGCAAAGGATGAAGACGCGAATTTTTTCTCTCGAAGAAGCCAATGCCTTGATTCCCGAACTCGAGGCCCTTCTGGAATGCCTCCATGGAAAAAAGAGGGCATGTGAACGGCTCCATGACATGCTGCTGATGGATGAACTTTTGAAGGAGGTCGAATCCTCCCGGGGAAATCCGGCTTCCGGCTCTTTGGAAGAAGAAGCTCTCCGGCTCGAAGGTTCAATCCTCGAGATTCAAAACGAAATCGAAAAAATACGCTCCTTTGGCTGCATCCCGAGAAATCTGGAGCATGGCTGGATTGATTTTCAGGGGCAGCGGAACGGACAAACCATTTATTTTTGCTGGCGGCGTGGCGAGAAATCCATTCAATTTTACTCCAGTGATGCTTCGAGTTCCGAGCGCCTGCCCTTGATCCAGAGCGCCTAACAAAATCTATGTCTACTGCAAACGCATATGCCTTTGAGCTTCTTCGTTGCGCCAGTCAAAAAGTGCTCAGCGTACTGCAACGAGTACGCTTCCGCGCTTTTTGCCTGCCGCGCCTTGAATCTCTTCGGCCTATGCGTTTTCATGACGACATAGATTTTGTTAGGC
>CAYGIT010000103.1:0-9917 GCA_964349955.1 uncultured bacterium | reverse complement strand
GCATTTCTCATCAGTGATCGTCACGAGTTGGCGTAGCTGCGTGTGGATGCGAGGCTTGCGACCGAGGCTACCGGAAACGTACTTAAAAAGTACGTTGAGGATAGCCGACGGAGCATAACGAAGCAGACGCATGCAGATACGTCAACGCAGTAGATCATTGATGAGAAATGTGGGCTACATTTTCCTTCGCATGAAGAAAAAAGACCTGCTGATCACCCTCCTTATTTTGGCTGCCCTCCTGATCGTTTTTTTTGATGTGTTCACGCTCAAAAACGCGTTCTTGAGCGGTGACCACCGGGACCAGCAATACCCCTGGGCAAAATTTTACCAGCATGAAATCCAGGCCGGAAGGCTTCCGTGGTGGACTTCGCAAATCCATTGCGGCTTCCCTTTGCTGGCCGAAGGCCAGATCGGCGCTTTTTACCCGCTGAATTTTTTCTTTTTTTATTTCCTGCCGATGAAGTTTGCGTACAATTACATCGTGCTTTTCCAGTATTTCCTCGGCGGATTGCTTTTTTATTTATATCTGATCCGTCACGGCGTCTCGCGGTGGGGAGGTTTTTTTGCCTGCCTGATTTTTTTATTCGGTTCCACGCAGGGCGGTTATTTTTATTACAACTATATTTCTCAAAAGGTGGTGATCTGGCTGCCGCTCACCTTGATTCTGATCGACCGATTATTTGAACGATGCAAGTCGGCGGATGCTTTCTGGCTTGCCGGCGTGTTTGCCGTGCAAATTTTCGGCGGCTATTTGCAGGTCGCGATTTATTCCATTTTCTTTTCTACTGTTTATTTCTTGTGGAGTCTGGCGGTTGCAAAGCGGCGCGCAATGCCTTTGATTCTTTATGCCGGGGCGGGAATGCTCGGTTTTTTCTTTTCTCTCGTTCAATTGCTCCCGACCCTCGAGCTTGCCCGCTTGTCGTCCCGTGCCGATGCCCAGGCCGGGCTGGCCTATGTCGGCTCCATGCTTCCCGTTGGTTTTTTTACGCTGCTTTTTCCCGCCTGGGACGGTTTTCTTGGTTCGGAATGGTACCTGGGAGTTGCAGGCCTGTTTTTTATGATTGTGGCATTGGTTGCGCGAAAGCGCAATACGGAACGTTTTTTTATCTTCAGTGCGGGACTGTTTCTCTTGCTGGCCCTTGGGAAATACAGCCCGCTTTATCGCGCCATCGTGGAAGGGACCGGGTTCCAGGGGTTCCGCACCCCGATCAAATTTCTTTTTTTCGTTACTTTTTCCTGCGCCGTCCTTGCGGGATTCGGTTTCGACCGTTTTTTCGATCCCGCGGCTTCACAAAATTTGAAAGACCAAGTGGTAAAAAAGTTTTCCCAGGCCGCGCTTCTTTTTTTGATCTTTCCCCTGGCGGCAACGGAAATTTTGCTGGGGTTCCGGGAAAAACTTTTACCAGCATTCCAAAATCTGGTGGTCGGTGAATTTTTCGGAAAGGCCGGGCATCCGCATTCCTCAGAAAATTATTCGGCGCGGGCCGCCCAATTTTACGACTCGGTAATCGGTATTCTTTCTCTTTCCCATCAACAAACCTGGATCTCCTGGGCCTTGCTTGCCCTGTTCCCGGTTGTCCTTTTTATGGTCCTCAAAATGAAAAGCCCGTCCCGGGCAAAAATGGCCGTTACGGTTTTTCTTTTCATCGACTTGATTTTATATGGTTTGACGAGCATCCGTCCCAACCTGGAGCCCTATTCCACGTTAGGTTCCGGCGTGCAATCGAAGATCGTGAAAGCGTTGGGCGCCCAACCTTCGCCTTTTCGCGTATCAGTTGTCTCCGGGTCTTCCGCCGATATTCTCAACCTGCCTTTCTATCCCAATCGGAATATGCTTTACGGGATTGATGATCTCGGGGCGTATTCTCCGCTGGTCATGAAAACTTACCGGGATTTTCTGAATTCCTGGGGTTATGTGAACGATTCGTTGTCGGCCGCTCTTCCATTTTCCTCGCCTGTCCTCGCGCATTTGAAAGAACTTTCTCTGTTGAATGTTCATTATTTGGTCAGCCGGGGGCTCTTGGATTCGCCGATCCTGGAACCGGTGCTTTCGGAAAATGGAAATGAATTGTACCGGATCAAAAACGCCCTGCCGCGCGTGTTTTTTACGCCGCGTCGCGATTTTGAAACGCCGCTGTCCGGTTGGAATCTCGAAGGCATTCAGGCTGCGGAAATGTCGGTTGGAAATCCCCAACGCATTGAAATTCTGGCCGATGCGCCCCAGGAGGGCATGGTCTTTCTCTCGGAGGTGAATTATCCCGGATGGAAAGCAACGCTTGATGGAGAGGAAGTGCCGATCCGGATTGCCGGTCAATTGTTCCGCGCCATCGAGATCCCGAGAGGCCGTCATCAAATTGTCATGAGGTATGAGCCGGTCCTTTACAATCATTTGGGTTTGGCGGCGCTTGGAGTTTTCATTCTGGGCTGCGGGCTTTTGGCTTTCCAGGCCATGTTTCGATGGCAGGACCGGGTTCCCTCATGAAGCGCCGGCTTTTGTTGGGATGGGCTTATGCCGTCGTCCTGGTCTATCTTTATTCGATTTGGATTGAAAAAGTTTCGAAGGAAATCCAATGGCTTCTGTGACCGTTCTTTTACCTGGAATTTTTATCGGCTTTATTTGCCTTGGTGCAGGCCGGAAATCCCTCCGTGCTTTTGGCTTCGAAGGTACTGCCCTGGAAGAAGCTTCTTTGGGGCTCGGGCTGGGGCTTGGTTTCCTCGCCTATGGCGTCCTGGCGCTGGGACTTTTTCATTTTTTGACCCCGTTTTTTCTTTGGGCCCTTCTTGCAGTGATGGGACTTTATGCTCTTGACCTGCGGTATTTACGCAATCCCTTTTCCTGGGAGAAAAATTCAATCGCCGGAATCGGAGTTTATGAGTGGCTCTATGGCGGTCTCACCGTGATCAGTCTTGCCGCTGCCCTTTGCGGCGTGCTGGCGCCTGAAACGTCCAACGATTCGCTTTGCTATCACATGAACCTTCCCAAGAAGTTTCTCCAAGCTGGAAGAATTTTTGCTCCGGTCTACGATATTAATGGAGCATTTCCATTGTTTATGGAAATGCTTTTTACGTTCGGTCTTGGCATCGGAAGCCCCGAGATTGCCAAATTCCTCCATTTTTTGACCGGGCTTGCGGCGGCGGGGGGAGTCGCGGGCCTGGCGGCAAGAATGGGCGTGGCCAGGCATGGCCGATGGGCCGCGCTTCTTTTTCTGACAACTCCGGGAATTCTCAATCAAATGGGCACGACTTATGTGGATGTGGGGCTGGCATGCTTCACGGTTTTGGGCCTGCTTGCCTGTTTTCGCGCGATCGGCGCCGGTGATGAGGGACTGGAAAGGAAGTGGCTGATTTTGGCCGGCATTTTTGGCGGCTTGGCCTTGAGCCTCAAATTTCTTGCGCTCATCGGCATTCTCGCTTTTTGTTTCCTGCTGACGGTGGAAATCTGGCTTAAACATAAAAATCCGGTCACCGTCATGAAAAGCCTGCTGTTTTTTCTGTTCCCCGCGGGAATCCTTTCCATTTTCTGGTATGCCCGCTCTTTTTGGGTTTGGGGAAACCCGGTATACCCCTATTTTTACCAAATTTTCAAAAGCGGCGATCCGACGATCCATTACTCGGACATCGGCCTTCCGCACAATCTCATATCGTTTTTGATCGCCCCTTTCTCTATGACTTTCCAGCCCACGAAATTCGAAGGGTTTGGAGACCAGATCGGCCCGGCTTATTTGGCCTTGGTGCCGTTGGCATTCATGAAACCCCGCTGGACTATTTTCCGGCCTTTGATTCTCTGGTGCATCGTCTCGTATGCCCTTTGGTTTCTTTTGGGCCAAAGCTTGCGTTTTTTCTTTCCCGTTCTGCCCGTACTGGCGGTCCTGGTGGCTTGGGGCATGGCCGAGGCCGATTCTCAAAAGGGGATTTACCGCCACTTCTCCCGCCTGCTCCTTTTGGGGATTCTTTTTGTCCATACCGGCCTGGGCGTTTTTCATTTCCGCAAGGAGTTCAAAGTGGCGGCCGGCCTTGTCTCCAAAGAAACCTATCTGCAAACGGTGGAACGAAGTTATGGGATTTCCCGATGGGTGAACCGGCATTTGCCGCAGAGCAAAATTCTGGCCGCCGATGAAACCCATCTTTTTTATTTTGACCCGCCGATCGTACGCGAAGTCAGCTTTGCGCTTCAAACCGGATACGCCCGAAAGATCAAAAGCGCTGAAGAGCTTTTTACCCTCCTAAAGCGGGAAGGGTTCACGCACATTCTTTTCAGTACTCCGATACCGCCTTCCCGTACTTCGCCGGCGCTTCCGGCGATGAGCCTGCCCGTGATGCTTGCGCAACGTCAAAATGAAATTGCTCCTTATGTCGAATCGATCTATACTACGCACTTCAACTCGTCATCGAGTCAGGTTCAATACACGGTCTATAAAATCATTTGAAAATGAAAATCGCACTGATTGATCTTCGGGAAAGCGCAACAGGCTGTAACAACAAGGACAAAGCCGGCACGTTCGGCAATTCCTCGCATGGTGAGGATTGGGTGTCCCGCGCCTATTCCTTTTTGAAACGTAACAAGGTGGATGTGCCGGTGGTCCACTTCGGCTATATGGCCGCCATCCTTCGCCAAGCCGGGCATGAAGTGAATTTTTACGAGGCGGAGCCAAAAGACGAAGAAATCGTCATCCTTGCGTCTTCGATTGTCGGCTACGATGAAGAGCTTGAATTCGTCCGCAAAATCCGCAAGCCGGGCCGGAAAATCGGTTTTATCAATGCCTTTGCCACCGCCAAGCCCGAAATTTTTCTCGAGGAAGCCGATTTCGTGATCAAGGGAGAGCCCGAGGCCGTGATCCAGAAATTGGCCAAAGGGGAGATCGAGCTGAAGGGCGCGATCGACAGCCCCCTGATTTACGATCTCGAAAGCCTGCCGTTTCCGGATTGGGACGGATTTCCGGTTTCGCGCTACGGCTATTACCCGGTCCTCAAAAAAACGCCGACACTTTCAATCCTGACGAGCCGCGGCTGTTCTTTCGATTGCAGTTACTGCCCGTACATGGTCACGCAAACCGATAAATGGAGGCGGCGCAGCGCAAAAAACGTCGTGGATGAAATGGAGTATCTGGTGCGCAAATATGGGGTGCGCAGCCTCGTGTTCCGCGACATTATGTACACGCAAAGCAAACAGCGCAGTCTCCAGATTTCGGAAGAGATTATCCGGCGGGGGCTCAAAGTGGAATGGAGCTGCGAAACCCGCGCCGATTGCCTGGAAGAGGAAAGCCTGAAGCTTCTGCACCGTTCCGGCCTGCGCGCCATTCATCTCGGCATCGAATCGCCGGAAGACGAAATCGTGATCAAATCAGGCCGGCTGCCGATCAAAGAAAGCCAGCAAGAAAAAGTCGTGCGCGATGCCGAAAAAATCGGGATCCACATCATCGCGTTTTATATTCTCGGTTTTATTCACGATACGCCCCAGTCCATGGAAAAAACCATTGCCTATGCAAAGCACCTGAACACGCCGTTGGCCCAATTTGACGTGATGACGCCGTATCCGGGCACGAAATTTTTCGACCAAATCAAAGACCGGATCGTGGACACCGATTGGAAAAAATACACGACCCATTACCCGGTGGTCCGTCTCGACCACGTTTCTCCGAAACAAGTATTGAGCTTCAAAAATAAAGCTTACCGCGATTATTACTTCCGTCCTTCCTGGATGCTTAAAAACGGCTTCAAAGTCCTCTTTTCCTGATCTCATTTATGATCGTCGTTACCGGCGCCACGGGATTTCTTGGCGGGCATTTTTTGGAAGCGCTCCAACAACGGGGGATTCCCGCCACGGTGCTTTTGCGGGCCGGTTCTCCGCGTGAGTCGAAACTTTCCCGCTTTACCTGCAAGCGCGCCTACGCCGATTTTTTCAATCCGGAATCCCTTCACCAGGGCCTGGAAGGCTCGGAAATTCTCGTTCATATCCTGGGCCTGATCAATGGGACCGAAGAAGCCCTCCAAAAATCCAATGTCGAAATTACCCGGAACCTGGCGGAGGCCGCCGCGAAAGCGGGTATCCGGAAAATCGTGTTCATAAGTTCGGCAGCGGCCATTCATCCGCATGGCAGCTACGGAAAGACGAAGGCGCGCGCCGAAGAGTTCATTAAAACTTGCGGCGTTCCGTACCTGATTTTCCGTCCGGCTTTTATTTACGGGCATGGAGACGAAAACACCACCGGAATGATGCTCCGCACTTTAAAACGATGGCCGGTCATTCCGCTCCTTGGAGGCGGAAATTTCAAGCTTCAACCCGTTTATATCGAAGACGCCATTTCGCTCCTGATGCAGGGGCTTTTTTTCTCGCGTTTCAATGCGACGTACACGGTCGCGGGACCGGAACAAATTCCACTGAAGGAAATGCTGCAAATCCTGACTCGCCAACTCCGCCTGAAACGTTTTTTCATTCCCATTCCGTTAAAACCGGTACAGGCATTTCTGCGCTCTTTTTATTTCCTTCTCAAACATACCCGGCTTCCGGCCAAACAAATCCTGGAGCTCGACAAGCACGAGGCCTTTGATATTTCCGACACCCGCCGCGATTTCCAGTTTGATCCCATGCCTTTCGACGAAGGCGTCCTAAAAATGTTTCAAGCCTAGTATCATGTCATTCAGGGGCGTTGCAGCAGAATTTTCCGGACTCCGGCTGGGTTCGTGCCGTCAAGGCCAGAAGCTTCTCCTGCAGCACCGTTCGGAGCATAAATCTGATATCGGGTTGTATGCTCCTCTCTGCGCCTTCGTGCGTGTTTTCGATTCCATAGAAAACACGCCTCAGGAGCTGCCTCCGGAGAAGCTTCTGGCCTTGACGGCCTCGGGCTCAGTCTCTCCGTGCGGAAAATTCTGCTGCCTCGGCCAGTTTTCTTTTTTCAAGCCCTTGAGTCGAGGCCGGCAAGGAGGGAAGCTTTCCCGGAGGCAGCTCACGGAACCCTTTGAAGCTTGGTCCTGCCGCAGGCAGGTTCAAAGGGTGAGTGAGCAGGGAGTCGTTCGCCGCTGGAGCGAACGAACTCCCGGTGCCGCAGGGGAAGCTTCCCTCCTTGTCGGCACGGGATCGCCCCGTAGTCCGAAAAATTCTGCTGCACGAACGCGCAGAGAGGAGCATACAACCCGATATCAGATTTATGCTCCGAACGGTGCCGCAGGAGAAGCTTCCCTCCTTGACGGCATGAGTAAGACCTCGCGCCGCAGTCCGGAAAATTCTGCTGCGCCAACCTTAGAAACGAGCTAATCTAGCCATGTGCGGGATCGCGGGACTTTATAGTTTTAAATCGGAGCCGGTGCAGAGCGCGCTTTTGGGGCGGATGAATGCCAGCATGGTTCACCGGGGCCCCGATGATGGGGGCTTTTACACGGACGGTCCGGTCGGGCTTTGCATGCGGCGGCTCAAAGTCATTGACCTGGAAACCGGCCGCCAGCCTATCCACGACGGCCAGAAAAAAGTCTGGATCGTTTTCAACGGGGAAATTTACAATTACCGGGAACTGCGTGAAAACCTCGAGAAAAAGGGGCATAAGTTTTATACCCGTTCCGATACCGAAGTTCTTCTGCATCAATATCTCGAAGACGGCCAGGCCTGTGTCCAGGCGCTCAAAGGAATGTTCGGTTTTGCGATTTACGATACCCGGGACCGTTCGCTTTTCATTGCGCGGGACCGTCTCGGCGTTAAACCCCTTTTTTACTTTCATTCCGCCGATGGATTCGCTTTCGGTTCCGAAATCAAGCCTCTGCTTGAAATTCCGTGGGTCCCCAAAAAAATGAATCTCCAGGCCGTCAGCCATTTCCTGTCCCTGAATTATTTGCCTGCTCCGTGGACGCCTTTCGAAGGAATTTTTCAATTGCCGCCCGGGCATGCGTTGACCTTGCGCGACCGGAAAATTTCTATCTCGGAATATTGGGACGTTCCGCTCGACACGCGCGAGGAAAGCGAGGAAGCGGCTCTCAAGAAAATCGATGAACTGCTCCGCGTTTCGATGCGGCGGCGTTTGATCGCCGATGTGCCGGTCGGCGCTTTTTTAAGCGGAGGCCTGGACTCCAGCGCTTTGGTCTACCTCATGAAAGAAGAGCGCCACAGCACGATTAAAACTTTTTCCGTCGGCTTCGAAGACCCTTCCTACGATGAGACGCCTTACGCCCGCGAAGTCGCGCGCTATTTTGGGACCGAGCATCACGAAATCCGGTGCACGGCGGAAGATGTCCGCCGGGATTTCGCTCAAACCACGTGGCATGCGGATTCTCTTTTGGCGGACCAGGCGGCTCTGCCGCTTTTCCAGGTTTCGAGGCTTGCGAAAAAGCATGTCACGGTCTGTCTGTCGGGCGATGGGGGAGATGAGCTCTTCGTGGGGTATCCGACTTTTCATGCGGATCGTTATCACCGCGTATTCTCGCGCCTTCCGCGTTTTATCCGGAAAGGACTTTTCGAAAATGCGGTAAGGGCCCTTCCGGGTTCCACCGGAAAATTAAGCTTCGAATATAAGGCCAAGAAATTCGTGGAGGCCGGAGATTTTGATTCCGCCAAAGCCCATTACTGGTGGCGCACGGTTTTCACCGACCGTGAAAAACGCTCTCTTTTTTCCTCCAAGGCTCTTGCGGGAATCGATCCGGATGCTTTCCCGGTTTATGGAAGCGCTTTCCAGAAAGCTTCTTCTCTCGATTTTCCCCAGGCGGCCTTGTATGCGGATCTCAAAATTTGGCTGGCGGGAAACAATCTTTATAAAGTGGATACCATGAGCATGGCGCATGGCCTGGAAGCACGCGTGCCTTTCCTGGACCATGAACTTGTGGAATATATGGCGCATCTTCCGATGCATTTGAAATTAAAGGGGAATGTCCTTAAGTATTTACTGAAAAAATGGCTGAAGGGAAAACTGCCGGAAAACATTCTCCGGCGCAAAAAGGCGGGCTGGCACAGTCCGATTGCCGGATGGTTCCGCGGCCCGCTGCGGGAATATATGGAAACCCGCCTGGCTCCGGCCGATCCGTTTTGGGACAACTATCTGGATCGTCAAGCCATCCGGCGTTTATTGCATGAGCATGTCCAGGGCCGGCATAATCATAGTTTTAAAATCTGGGGCCTGCTCACGCTTCATTTTTGGGCCGACCACTTTTTCGAGCCGCTTGACCCGCGGTTTACCGGAGCGCGCGCCGCATGAAGACTTCGCTTTCCTGGCTTCCCGATTACATGGAGCCGATGCGCCAATGCTCCCTGTGCGGCGGGAAATCCTGGAATCAAATTTACGATCTCGGCGAACTGAAAGTCTGGAAGTGCCGGGACTGCCGGATGATGTTTCTGAACCCGTTTTTGGGACCCGAGGGCATGAAGAAAATTTTTTCTTCGCCGGAGCTTCTTTCCCAGGTGAATTGCTTCCTCGCGGACTATGACAATGCGGAAACCTGGATGACGCCGCGCACCCTTACGATTTACAGCAAGGTGCTGGCCCAGGTGGAAGCACAGCTCGGCGGTCCCGGAAAAATTCTCGATATCGGCTGCGGCCGGGGAGCCTTCCTTCAATGCGCAGCCGGGCTCGGATGGAAAGCGTTCGGGCTCGAGCCTAATTGCTCGAACCGGGAAGAACTGGCTTCGAAGCACGGCATCCGCGTGTTTGCCGAAGATTTTTTCAAAGGGACCCTCCCGGAAAAAGATTTCGATGCGGTTTCGCTTTGGGACCTGATCGAACATGTTCCGGATCCCGAGGCTTGGGTGCGGCGCTGCCAATCGTTTTTAAAACCTGGCGGAATCCTGATCATGGCCACGCCAAACCATTTCAGCTTGCTTGATTTTCTTGCGGACACGGCGTATCGCGCAAGCGGCGGACGCTCGACGTACGCGCTGAAAAAATTATATACGCTCGATCACGCTCTTTTTTTCACTCACCGCACGCTTGCGGATCTCCTGA
>CAYGIT010000102.1:8915-9993 GCA_964349955.1 uncultured bacterium | reverse complement strand
CATCGGTTCCAATTCTTATTCGATGATCGAACAGGGACGCATCGATTACATTTTAAATGCGGATGCCGATGCCCGGCGCTTTCTCATTGAAGAAGCAGCAGGCATTTCGAAATACAAAGTCAAAAAAGAAGAAGCAATCCGCAAACTAGAACGCACCGAAGAAAACCGGCTGCGCTTGAATGACATCATTCAGGAAGTCAACAAGAACATCCAATATGCGGAACGCCAGGCGCGTAAAGCCGAGCGTTTCAAACTCGAATATGAAAAATTAAAATCCCTCGAACTTCGCAAAGCCTTTTTCGATCTCGCTCAACTCACCGAGCAGGAAACAGGACTTGCGGCGGCCCGGGAAATCCTGGAAAATGAATCCGGCGCGCTGGAGAGCCTGCTTCGCGAAGCACGCGAACGCCACGAAACCCTTCGTAAAGGTGCCGAAGCTATTTCGGAACGTTATCGCCTGGCGGAAGCCGGACGTTATCAGCTTCAATCGCAGTTCGAACAAAACCGTCAGCAGCTTGCCTTCCACCAGGAAAAGCGCGTCGAGATGGCTTCACGCAAAGCCCAAATCGCGCAGGAAAAATCCCAAATTGATAAACGCACGCAACAAAACGCCCGTGACATCGAAGCCAAGCAGGCGGAACTTCTCGTGCTCGGCAGTGAAAAAGAAAATGCTTATGATCTTTTACTAATATCTGAAACCGCTCTTCAGGAAGTGGAAGCGGAACTTGCCCAGGCCAAGGAAACGCTCGAAAAATTCCGCTCCGAAGCCTTTGAAACAGCCTCGCGAAGCGCGCATCTTCGCAACAGCCTTCACCGGCTGAACGCCTTTCTGGATACGAGCAGTCAACAAAAAAAGCGCCAGGAAGCGGGAGCTTCGAGGCTCCGGGAAGAATCCGGGCAATGGAAAGAAAAACAAGCCTCCTGCCGGCTGGAAATCGGGATTCTCGGCGAAAAACTTGCACGGCTTAATGAACGCAGGAAAACGCTCCAGGAAAATCTTCAAACTGTCAAAGACGGCATTGAGAACAGACGCCAGGAAGCTCAATCCTTCGAGCGCCGGCTTCAGCATGCTGAAACC
>CAYGIT010000102.1:0-8905 GCA_964349955.1 uncultured bacterium | reverse complement strand
TTGTCATGTTGAGCGAAATTGACGAAGCCGGCCGCCGCGGCGAACAGGACCTTTTGGAACAGAACGATGCCGTGGGCCGGGCGCTTGCCCAAAGCCTGCGTGAAATTGTCCGCGTTCACGAAGGTTTTGAATGGGCCCTGGATGCGGCGCTGGATTCTTTTTCCCGTTCTCTTGTCGCTGAAAACCTGGCGGCTGCGGAAATCCTGATTGAGCGTGTCCGGCATAAAAACGTTTCGCCCATCGGAATTCTTTTACGCCAAAGCCCGCAGGAGGCCAAAAGCGCTGAACGCCCGTCGCTGGAACATCCCGAAATCATTTGCGCGCTTCAAAAAGTTGTTCATATTCAGCCCGACTTTCAGTCCCTGCTCGGTCCTTTTATCGAAAATGTTTATATTGTCCGGTCTTTACCCGCTCAGACTTTGCTGAAGGAATTTCTTCCCTTTCTGCAGGATTATAAATTGATCAGTGAAGACGGCCTTAGCCTGGGCCCTGCAGGAAGAATCTTCTACCGGAACTCGCGCCTGACCGCCGAAGACAATCCCTTCAAGCGGGCCCAGGAAATCCAGTCGCTTTCGGCGCAGATTTCCGAACTTAAGAACTCGTTCCAACAGTCTTCCCTCCAGGTCATCGGGGATTCTTCGCAAATCAATGAGTGGGCTCTCGAGCTTGAACAGCTTGAAAGCGAAAGAATGGATGCGACGGTTCGCAAAGAATCGTTTGAATCGGTCTTGAATGGCCTTGAGGACCGCCTGGCTTCCTTTGAACGGGAAATCCAGCTCAATCTTTTTGAAACCGAAGAACTCCGGACAAGAGAAGAGGAATCCGTCACTGAAAAAGCGCAATGTGAAATCGAGCTTGCCGCGGCCGAGGAAAATGAACGGGCCCTGCGCCAGCGCCAGGAAGCCCTGATCAAACAGCTAGAAACTATTGACGCCCGCAAAAGCGCGTCACTGCAAAACTCGGCCTCCGACAAAGCCCGCTTTCAACATTTGGAAGAGCGGCTCCAGCTTTTTAAAGAGTCCCTGGCCCTGATCCAAAAGCATTTCGAAGAGGACCGTTTGCGGCGCCAGACCCGCCAGGGAGAAGACGAACAGCTTTCTCAAAAAGAAGCCCAACTCCGGGGTGAAGATGAGAAGCTGGCGGCAAACCAGAACATTCTAGAGAAAAAAAGACGTGAGGCCGACCTGAACGTGGAACTCATCCGGCGGGAAAAGGAAATCGCGGAAGCCGCTTTGGATACGCTGCGCGAGGAAATACAAAATCAGGGGCAAAAGAGCCAGGAATTCCAGACCCGTTTGCATCAAATCCAGATGAAGGCCCTTGAATTGGGCTATCAGGAAAAAGGGATTGCCGAAAGACTCCAGCAGACTTACAAGCTGAATCTCCAGGATTTTCAAGCGGAACTCTATCCGCTGGGAGAGAAAACCCCCGAAGAACTGGCCGAAGAAATCAATGGCCTTAAATCCAGGGTCGAATCCCTTGGCACCGTGAATCTTTTAGCGATCGAAGAGTACGAAGAGTTGAAGCAGCGCTATGAATTTTTGACTGCGCAGCAAAACGACCTGGATTTGGCCAAAGAACAATTGCTTGAAACCATCCGCAAGATCAACCGGACCACCAAGAGCCTGTTCGAGCAAACCCTGACCGAGGTTCAAAAATATTTCCAGGAATATTACGAGCTTCTTTTCCGCGGCGGCCAGGCAAAACTGGTTTTGCTGGATGAAACCAATCCTCTGGAATCGGGGATTGATATCGTGGTCCGGCCTCCGGGCAAGAAACTCCAGAACATTTCTCTTCTTTCCGGCGGAGAAAAAGCCCTGACCGCGATTGCACTCCTTTTTTCACTCTTTAAAATCAAGCCCTCGCCCTTCTGCGTGCTCGACGAAGTGGATGCCCCGCTGGACGAAGCCAATATCGACCGCTTTTTGAACGTGCTCGCTACCTTCTTGAAAAGTTCGCAATTCATTATTGTGACGCACAACCGCAAGACCATTGCCATGGGGGACACCCTTTACGGCGTCACCATGCAGGAACCCGGCGTTTCCAAACTGGTTTCCGTGAAAGTAAGCGCCCCTGACAATGCAAACCTGGCGCCCGCCAAAATAACGAAGACCGAAGGCCCCGCGGTTGAAGAGAACATCAACGCTTGACCGCTCCGAACCTTATCACGCTTCTAAGAATCTTCCTTGTTCCGTTTTTCTTCACCGCGCTCGTTTCCTACACACCGGGAAGAGAACATGAGCGCTGGATCGCTTTTTTGATTTTCCTTATCGCGAGCATCACCGACATGCTGGACGGATTTCTCGCCCGCATCCTGAAATCCCGCTCGGAACTCGGCCGTTTCCTCGATCCACTTGCGGACAAGCTTTTGCTTTTAAGCGGATTCCTCGGGCTGTTGTTTGTACCAGCCCTGCCTTATCGTCCGCCTCTATGGATCACCGTCACTATTGTTTTTCGCGATTTGATGATTGTTCTGGGGCTTCTTGTGATTTTTTTCCTGAAAGGCAAAGTAGCCATCCAACCCAATTTTCTCGGGAAAGCGACTACCGCCTTTCAAATGGCGACACTGCTGGCGATTCTGCTTGTCTGGCCCATTTCCATTTTTTTATGCTATGTCACCGCGGCGCTGACGATTGCTTCCTTTGCGGTTTACGCGATGCGGGAACTGGAAAGAATATAAATCATGGTCAAATTCCTTTTCATTTTTATAGCCTATTTTACGGGTTCGATTCCGTTCGGACTCTTGATCGCGCGCGCCGTCAAGGGAATCGACCTTCGGGAACACGGAAGTAAAAATATAGGCGCCACCAATGTCTTCCGGGTGGTGGGAAAAAAATGGGGGATTCTTGCTTTTTTTCTGGATGCCCTCAAAGGGGCAGTCGCGGTGATTCTTCCTTCGATCCTGATTCCTGCCTTCAAGGAAACCGCCTGGCCGCTCTGGTTTGGGATTGCCGCCATTCTTGGCCATACTTTTTCCCCCTGGCTTTCCTTCAAGGGAGGAAAAGGTGTCGCGACTTCGCTCGGCGTTTTCCTGGCTGCGGCTCCGCTTCCCGCCGGAATCACGTTCGTCCTCTGGATCCTCATCTTCGCGGTAAGCCATATTATTTCCATCTCCTCTCTGGCCGCCGCCCTCGCGTTTCCGCTGATCTGCTTTTTGACCGCCCGCCACACCGCTCTTTTCCCCACCCTTTTTCCCGTAAGCCTCCTCCTGATGCTTTTTATCTTTTATACCCACCGCGCCAACATCGGCCGTCTTTTCCGCAGGGAAGAAAAAAAGCTTTTTTAGACAGAAATTTTGTAAATCTTCAGTGAAGAACATTATGACTCGAGGAAAGAAGACAGGGAAGTATTCCGGAAAAACAATCAGCGCCTCTTGCCGAGTGAGGAGATCCATTTTGGGGACTGCTTCGCGGTCCCCAAAATTAGCTCCGAACGAGGCGGCGCGTTTTGGAGGAATACTTCCCTGGCTTCTTTCACGTGCATGAGTGAAAATTTACGAGATTTTGCCTAATTTGCTATAAAATAGTCCTAATTGCTTCATTTTGATCTTTCCTTATTTGTATTCTTACCTCCCATCAGCTACCTTTTGAGCATCGAAACCAAAAACTAAGCGGATGTCTCTACAAACAATGCTTCTTCAGGTATTGAATGGCGACTTTTAAAAACTTTCTGAAAAGGGCCTTCGCTCTTCTCTTCATTTTTCTTTATTTTATTTCCACCCATTGCCGGGACCTTGCTGCGCTTCCTCGGCTTCAAGAGCAGGCCGCGGTAAAATCTTTTTTTCCGGCGGATTTATCTTCAATCCGCATTCCCTCGCGCATCGGAAGCATCGAAAAAATTACAAGCTCTCATGGATCTAAAACGGTTTTTCTGATTCAGGATGCTCATTCTATTCCGGAAGCGCAAAAAAATATTTCAAAAATTATCCAATACCTGACCAAAACCTTCGGCGTCCCATTGGTCGGCGTGGAAGGAGCCGCCGGAGACCTCGACGGCACCCTCTTCAAAACTTATCCGGAACCCGCAAAACTGAAGGCTCTCGTTTCGTCTCTTCTTGCCAAAGGCGAAATTCCGGGACCGGTTTTGGCATTGCTCTCTCCGGCAGGGGAAAATAGTCATTATACGGGACTTGAAGATTGGCCGGCTTACGAAGAGGCCATCGCCCTTTATTTGCAAGCTTTTCGCGGGCGGTCTTTTGTCCTGCAGGGCATCGAAAAGGAAAAAGCGCTGCTCCAATCGAAAAAGCAGTCCCTTTACCCGGCTCAACTCCTGGCCATTGACCGCGCTGAAGAGGAGTTCCGCCGTGATCCGGAACGGTTAACGGAATTTTTAACCGGGCTTTCCCATTTCAGCCCTCCGGCTTCTTCTTCAGTTCTTCATGATTTGGTGCAAGAACTGCAGTCCCGGGAAACGGAGAAATTTAAAGTTGAAATTGAACGCATCGTGAAAGTTCTTGAAAAAAAATCACAAAAAATTGGCCTGCCACAGCAAAAGGAATTCCAAAGCAATCTGCAGGCATACCGGACAAACCATGTCACGGAAGCCGGTTTTCTTCTCTTCCTTGTGGATTTCGGTGCGAAACAAAAAATCAATATCGTCTTGTCCCGTTCTGCTTTCCGGGCGGCCAAAAACTGGAGACGCATTAAAACCCTGAAAGGCAGCGCCTTTTCCCGCGATCTGGACGCCTGGCTTCTAAAGATCAAAGCGCCCTTCTTGAAACAACCCTCCCTCCGGCGTCTCGATGAACAAACCCGGAAGCTTCATCTTTTGTCTCAACTGGGCAAGCTGGAATTGACTCCTCCGGAATGGAAAGAACTCAAAAGCTCGCTTTCTCGTTTGGAATTTAAAAAAAGTGGCCCAGGGGATCTTGAAGACGCTCTTGCCTTTTACAGGAATTCTGAAAAGCGGGAAGCCTTTTTCTTTGACCACCTCCGAACCTTGATGACCCGGGACTCCCAAAACACGGCAGCCTTTGTCGGCGGGGGATTTCATATTCCAGGATTGGAATCTTTATTCGGCGCGGAAGGTTTTAATGTGGTCGTCATTCAACCTAAAATCACGGATATGCCCGAACACAATGCCTACCAGGCGCATATGCAGGGCAATGTCTCCTGGAAGACCGATTTGATCCGGGACGGTAATGAAATCCTCGTTTATGAATCTTTTATTCATCATTTAAAAACAAGCCTCTTCCATTCCAGCTCTGAAAGGCAGGGGGTTCTTGTAAAAGCCTGGCATGATCAAATTATCCGTGAACTCGCTAATACAGGAAAGATTGACCGGGCGGGGGAATACCTCGCGCTGGTGGATGAAAAATCGGGCAATAATCAATCCGTGGAAATCCCGACGCTCCCCCCGGCTTTGCAAAAACGCTTTGATCAATTTTCAACCGGACTAAAAGCACTCCGGTCCCAAAATAAATTATCGGAACAGGCGATCTTTGACTTACTCCAAAGCCTTCATGCCATTGCCGTTCTAAGCAGTCCCAGCCTTGCCGTTCCCCACAGCAGATTTCAGGCGAGGACCCCGCAAAACCGGAATGCCGCCAGACCACAGAACCTTACTCCCGGCCCGCGATCGGAAGCGCGGGTTGCAAATCCTCCTGATTATAACAGCATGAGAAACGGAAACCTTCTCCTGTCCCGTATTCTGCGTGAGCTGCCCGAGAATTTGGGAAGTCAGCTTCAAATTTTGCTGGAGGAAGCCGACGAGGTAAAAGTAAAAAAAGTGAAAAAGAATCTTCCAAAGCGTTTACGAGGCGTTCTTGATGCATCCTCGAGCTACGTTTTAGAATCGCCAGAGCAAAAAGAAAGAATTATCCAGAAAATTCTGAAGAAGCCCGATTCCGTCCAGAAGCTTTTCAATCTTACTATCGGCCAAACTGTTGTCGAAGGGAAGCAGAGCATCGAAGCTCCGTTTTTTGGCACAACAACCAGGGAGGCACTTGTCCATCTCGTGATTTTTGAAAATTTTATGGATCAAAACTCAAAACAACTTGCCGACAAGCTATTTGCCAGTGTTTTTCTTGAGGGCTCTACAGAAATAAGCTCTGCCGCTATTTCCCGCCTCACAGAAGCATATAAAGCAATCTTCTTAGCAGGAAGAACAACCCGGGTTGAGACATTGAGAAAACGCCTACCTCCCGATCTTTTTGAGTTACTCATGAGAGATCCGGCATTCACGTCCGCACAAAACTTCGAAATCGGGACTGTTCTCTCGGCCTTATTGCGGTTACGACAGTCGGCAAAAAATCCGCTTCCGGAAAATCTCGAAATGACGCGCAGAAACCTGGGAGCACGGCTTACCGTTGCGATTCAGATCTCTTTGCCCGGAATTAAAGACGATAAAGCGCGGTGGGACTCAATGCAGATCTTTTTGTTAAAAAAAATCAGAAACACCCTTATCTCTCGCTTGGACTTTCCAAAAGTTGCCCGGGCGTTAAAAGGAAAGAGAGCCAATGAAGCGATGAAAATTATTCACGAATCGTTGCTTCATTTAACGAAGGAACAAGCAGCGAAAGCCTTGGGCATTCCTTTCGGGACATACCGCAAGCTTGAAGCCGGAACCCACCCCCTCCGGCCTTACGCACGGACGATTGCCCACGTTTATATTCAGGAATTCGGCTTACCGGAAACGGCTGTCCACCGGATTTTCACCATCCCAACCCACCAAGAGCTTTTAGCCGGACTGCCGCGAAAAGCAGAATTTAACAAAAAAATAAAATCCTTGAGAGAGTCTGTTCCCGCGACATTGTTCGAGGTTGCCAGTGGGATCGATGTGGCAATGCGCTACTACCAAAGGCTTGAGTCGGATGAAAATCCACTCATGAACATGGAAGCGGACGTCCGAAACAATAATTTACGCCGGATCGCATTATTTTATGAAAAAAACTACGAAATCCCGGCCGCTGGCATCCTTTCATATTTCAATTTTCCAACAATTGCCGAGATTGCCAGTCATTTGAAAGGCCAGCCTCCACCTAAAATATTGAAGTCCCTGCGGGAGTTTTACGGTAAAAATGGCTCCGAAATAGCGAATCTGGCCCACATCAAGCGGACTACCTATGCCGGTTACGAAGGAGAAAACAGGCGTCGAAGGCGCGTTACCCCAAAAGCCCGCGAAAGTCTCTTAAAAGTTTACGAAGAACTGGGCATGCCGCCTGCATTATTTAATAAACTATTTCCGTTTCCAAGATCAGAAGCGCGGACTAAAGAACAGGCTGAGGCGTTTAAAAAATTTAAGAGCGAACTGCAAAATTTTTTGGGCGATGCTCTAGCAGAAATTAACGCAAGGACTTCTCCTTACGGACCCAAAACGGGCGATTTATTTCAATTTTTGCGGCAACAGGCCGGATTTGCTACGATGCGAGAACTTCCGATTTCTCTCGCAACCGCGAAATCAATTGAGGGGGGACGCATCGCCGTTCCGCCCGCAGTTCTGAAGGTTCTTGGGCCTGTGTTTCATGAAGCTTTTAAAACGAAATTTGGCGATAAGAATGCCGATGAGGTCAATGTCACGGAGATGTTGATTAAGGTTTCGCGGATGAACAGAGAAAAATTGGCCGCCGCACCATCCGAAAAAAAATACAGGTTCCATCCGTACCATTCCCAAAGAAAGAAGTCGCAGAGATTTTGGCAATAGCTCGCCAATACGCCGGCAAAGGGGAGATCGGATTTCTCATTAAACTTTTAAGGGAATACAAGGATATCCCCAAGAGTGCTTTTGGAAATCCGACTGTCGCTAATCTGATACGAGAAGTTGAAAAATATCCTGCCGGCCCCAAAACCCCGGTTTACGAAAAAAATCTTCCCGGAATTATCAAAACGCTCCAGAAAAAATATAAGGGCAATAAAATCATCACTCCCGGAACCATCAAATCCTTGCTTAACCAAGCGTCTGAGAATTTTTTAAAAAATCATCCACGTGCTCCTTCAGAGCGTAAACGTAATCCAGCAAGCGATCTGAATATTTTTAAACGCTCTGAAGCGCGTTCATCCGGCATTCAAATTTCTGAAATCGCGCGTCTGGACGCGCGAATTATTCGCGGCGATTTTTTTGACCTTTCAGAAATTCGACTTGCGGCTGCCCGGACATACGGGATTTTAGCAAGTCAGGGGACAGAGGTGGATGCATTCCTGAAACAGGTTGAAAACGCCTTATTTTCGATTGCCCCGCCGGGCGCTGGACACGCTTACATTAGCCAGGAGGCTTATGAACGGGAAGTGAAGGCGGTTTTGGACGCGCTCCGGGTTTATTTTTCGACTCATCCGAACCATCCGGTCCGGCTGGCGCTTTCGACGCCGGAAGGCAGTCCGCTTGAAACACGAGAAAATTTGCGCCTTTATCAGGAAAATATCGAGCATTTCGCCGGATCCCTCGATCAGCTCTTTCTGGAAGGCAATTTTAAAGGAGAAAGTGCGGACAATCTTTTGGACAGCCTTCGCACGCTTCATATCCGGTTTTCCCAGATTCGCAGATGGGGGGAAATAAAAACCTGGAATGGGGAAGTGGTCCCGGTCCTTTCTCCGGACATTCTTGAAAATGATTTTGGAAATCAGCCTTTTTTTGGAATTGGGATGAAAGGCCGGTCCCGGGATCCACGCGCCCAGGCTTTTGGGGCATTGCTTCAATTTGCCTTAGGGATTATTTTGGCCCATGAGCTGGAGGGAAAAGCAAAAATCCTGATCCAGCCGGACCTTTTAAAGGCAGAAGTGCTGAAAGCTTCTACCTTTCTGCGCCTGAACGGATGGGAAAATCAGCTTTTCTCCATGGAAAGCCGTAATGCCCAATTGTCCCTCGAAGGCATCGAATCCTTCCTCGGCCGCAGCTTACAAGCCTCTCTCGAAGTTCTGCACTCCGCCTAAATTCATTTTAATAAAATAATTATTGACTTAATATCAATAAC
>CAYGIT010000101.1:6726-10025 GCA_964349955.1 uncultured bacterium | reverse complement strand
CTTCCTCTTCAAAATTTTTAAACTTGGGTATTTTATGTTTTTTCTTTCTCATGATTTATCTTCTTTTACGAGCCAATTTTTGTTCGGAATCAGTTATGTTGCGGGCTCTGAGGTGCGGAGGCAAGTAGGAAAAAGGAGCAGGGCGGGAGCTAGCGCGAGCGTTTCTTCCGTTTCTCAACGGCATCCATCCAATTCAGAATACCCACCATTGCAGCAACCATCAGAAGAACCATCCAGGCAAATTCAACCATTGGAATCATCACTCCTTTTCGGAGAAACTTTCGGCAATATCCATAAGGCCATAATTAATGCTAGCACAACACCAATACAAAGAGCAAGCTTCGTTGGCGGATCAAATGTCGGGGAAAGCCAGA
Source organism: uncultured bacterium (assembly GCA_964349955.1). Taxonomy (GTDB): domain Bacteria; phylum Omnitrophota; class Omnitrophia; order Omnitrophales; family Aquincolibacteriaceae; genus CAYGIT01. Next base: position 9,651 of record CAYGIT010000101.1, on the reverse strand, counting down.
CAGTAAGCAGACCTGCTCCGAAAAGGATCTCGGAGAATTTGAATAGAGTATCGGCCAGTTTTTCCCGTTTGAATGGGGTGAGCATGGGAAAGAGTTTATCTCCCGCAAAAGGAGCTGTCAAGATAAATAGTTATAATAATAATGAAAATAAACCATATAATCCCCGCTCCGAAGCAAGATTGGGCGCAGAACTAGCTGAAGAAACCGGATTCGGTAAGCGCCATCTAGCGGGGACCGAAGCAGGGAAAAGGCAAGAGATTATCGGGAGTGGCGGCGCACGTGCCGGCGAGTCAAATAATTTTCGATTCCGACCCAGATCAGAAAAAAGGACGACGTTAAAAACAAAAACACTATTCCTTGGAAAAGACTCATCTTATTTACTCCTTGCCGGATCTTTAGAAGGTGGAAGAAACAATGCAATCACGATGAGTAACACAAAAAAGATACCGCCAGCTCCCAAGCCTATAAAAAGATTGTACTTGATAAACACATTGCTCGCAAGCGCCAGGAGCAGAATGAGCTTCCATGTGTCGAGTAACATGGTTCCCACAGCTTCTCTTCGATTTGGAGTTAATAGATTTTTCATTGCCGGGACTCCTTCATTGGGGGAAACAATAGCATGGAATTATATATTAGTCAAATATTTTATTATTATAGATAATAATATCCAATCCTTGGCTGGCCGTTCTGAAGCGCGGAGCATGGCGGCTTTTCCTGGCGAAAACGGAGATAAACTATTAAAAGGCATGTTTGAAGGCGCACGGCCCGCGGAAATGGTTTTTGCGGAAGATTTGTATGAGCTGATTGAAAAAAATGATCCCGAAGCCCTTTCGCGGATGGAAACCATTATCACTCAATTCCCGGAAAACTGGCCCCAGGGACTTCATGACGGCGCAGAGGGGATTAATCAAAACAAACGGACAGTAAAAGTTGTCTTGAGCAGACCCTTAAAATACACCGACCGCCAAGGGAAAAAACATATTTTCAATGAAATTCACATTACCGGAATTACTTTCACGAAAAGCAATTTATTCTGGAAAACGCGTTATTACGATTATGCCCAGGACTGGATAGGAAGATTGCTATGGTTTTTTATCCGGCTGCTAGGGAGAAAAGTGGAAGTGGAATTCGATTCGGAAGGAAGACCGGTATTCGGCAAAGCCAAATATGCGCTTCTCGGAGGGCATGGCGAGCTCACGGCAAAGAAAAAATTCGAAAATGCCCGTTACGCCTTGCCAGAGCACGGCCTGAAGGGGCCTCTTGCTTTTGGATACGGCAAATATCAGGGGAGAAGTTTCCAAATCAATGGAAAAGGGTTGGGCGTTTTTATCGCATTAAAGAGAAAAAATGAGCTTCCCCGGCTTTCTGAATATATGGATTCGATAAGCAAGGAAATGACTAGCCGTTCTGCGCAGATCTTGAAAAAGGAGCTTGAAAAACAGGCGCTCTTAGGCCCCGAAGCTCTGGCTGCGGCCATTGAAATTGCCCGCCAGGATATTTACTACCCATTTCGCAAAGCCTTTCCAAAAGAGAAATACGCGAATGTCATCCGTTCTTATGGGCGGGCATTACGCCATATCCTTGGCGATAATCTGGCAGACAAAAACCGGCTCTTGATTCCTTACAAGTTTCCCCATATGGGGAATGTTGCGGTGGATTTTACAAAACCCTTGAGGGGAGGGTATGAACCAGTTTCGTATGACCTCGGAGGCTGGAAATTTGGCACAGAAATGACCGATGCTCAGGCTTTTTCTTATATTTATTATACTTTCAATTATGGTTTGCGGGAAATGGTAGAACGGATAAGAGAGAGAAATAGTGACTTTAAGGCCATTCATGAATTAAAGCTTTTGGATCCTGTCGCATTGTATCTGGAAGGATTTTTTTATGATCGTTTGAAAGACCCTGAATTCAAAAAATGGCAAGGCCAATCTCCGGCTTTTTACTCTACCGTGAAGAATGTTTTTTGGCAGCATTACAAAGAGCCTTCCCTCCCGCCTCCTCATCTGCGGCTTGAAATGCCCTTTGTCCAGCTCTTCCGAAAAATGATGGGGATGGAGCCGGAAAAAGAATCTCCCGGAACCGGCCTCCGCTCTGAAGCAAGGGCGATGAATGTTTACAAGGCCGGCAAAAGTGAAATTCTGGAGGCGCTGGTTCAGAGCCGAAGCAAAACATCCTGGAAGCACAAAGGCGACAAAATAAAAAAGGGTCTTTATAAGGAGTATGCCGGCAAGGCAATGCTGATTAAAAATGGAATAGAAGTAAGGACGTTTGAAAATCTCGAAGACTTTCGTTTGTTCGCCCTGCGATTTTTAGACAAAGACGAGGCTTGGAGCAAAGTCTTTGCTGCTTATTTCGACATTCCGGTGAAAGTAAAAGTAGCTTCTCCTTCATTTACAGTCCGGCCTTCCTTGCCGGCGCTTCCCAAACGCGAAAGAGGCATTCCGGTAGAAGGCGAGCTTCTTCTTCCTTCGAATGAGGCGGGATTGGCCAAAGACATGTTTTTTACGGCAGAGCAATGGATTGCAGAGGCGCTGACCAATCCCCGGTGGGGTTATTACGGTTCAGGAAAAATGAAATTCCGGCGGGATTTCAGCACCTTTCCCATGACCATGTCTCCCTTTTTCGGGCAATGGACTGCCGAACAGGTTTTCAAGATGTGGCTGGGGATGAAGCGTGCCGGGACTTGGAAACCCGGGGATGCTTTTCAAATCCTGGAGGCGGGGGCAGGGGAGGGACAACTGGCTTTTGATTTTCTTAGCCATGCCCGCCAAAAGGCTGAAACGGAAAAGGGGGATTGGGCGGAATTTAATAAGGCGCTTCAATACGGGATTGCGGAACTCTCGCCGTCATCTCTCGAAATTCTCAAAAAGAAAAACGAAACCTTTATTCTTGGCGGCCAAATGCAGGTTTTCCGGCAAGATG
>CAYGIT010000101.1:0-6716 GCA_964349955.1 uncultured bacterium | reverse complement strand
GCGGTCAGTTTTTTAAAATCCTTTCATGAACGTCCCGTCAAGGGCGTTGTTCTGACCAATGAACTTTTCGATGCCCTGCCAGCCCATCAGGTTCGTTTTAAAAAAGACGGGACTGTTGAGGCGGCCCTGATGGTGCCGAGCATCCAGAAGACAGCCCTGAAATTGTTAGAAAACCGGGGAGTAGTCAAAGCGGGCGAAGTTGCCCCGGTTCCCGACCCGAAATACAAAGACCGAGTTCTCCTTACCCGGCAAGCTTTCCTTAAAATCAAAGATCAGCTCGAGACCCCGGCTTTCAGCCCGCTCAAGGCTGAATTAAAAAAATCGATAGGAGCGTTTACCGCCTATGTGGATGCACGGGAAATTCCGGAAGTCATGGATTACATTCACCTGAACCGGCGGGAAATTGCCATCGCACTGGCTAAATCACCGGACAATGAAGTGATCTCGCTTGTCAGTCCTCACCAGAGGACACTTTTTGAAGCGCAGGCCGGGGCATTGGACAAAGGTTATCTTTTCAACATTGATTATTTTTTGAACACGCCGGAATTTTTAGATCCCGCCATGCAGCAGCTGATGTACAAACATGACCCCGAAAAAATAATCGATCCGGCCATAGATTTGGGAGAGTACGACATCAGCTTTGGTCCTGACGCGGCGTTCATGGACAAACTGGGCCCACCGCTCAAAATAAAAACCGTATTTTTTGGCCCGCAGAAAAACCTTAAAAATCAAACCGGAATCGATCTTTCTCTCCCGGCCAATCGCCTCGTGATTTATGAACAAATGATCCGCGAATATTTTATGGATGCGGAACGGAAGGCATTCCCGCAGATGCTTGAAATCGAGGAATCTACGCCCGAAGCCGAAGCCTCGATTCAGGCGCTTCTGAAATTTTCAGAGAGGTTCTTTGACACATTTCCTCTGAAACGCGTGGCGGAGATCATGATGTCCGGGAAGATCCCTCGCGCGGAAATGCAGGCGCATGCGGACGCGCTTTGGACAGAACTGAAGATGCATGAAGAGGACCGGGCGGATTTTTTAACGCATATCATGGATCTTTTTGCGGCAAAATTGGAATGGCTCAACCGAAACGTCTCGAAAGGTTTTGAAATCTTCGAAATGGAAAAATGGCCCACTGGTTCCACCGAACACTTTCAGCTTTTTCATATGATGGTTCAGCAAAAGGAAGGAACGGATGATGCGTATGTCTATCCGCCGGGAGTTTCCTACCCGCTCTCTTTAAGCGAAACGAACCCCGCCATTCTCGGGCGAGCCCAAAAAATCGAAAAATCCCTGGAAGACCGTTATTCTTTTTCAAAAACAGAGATGGCCCAGAAGTTGAAGGACCTTTTCGAAGACATTTACCGGCAGCTTGTGGAGATGGGATCGCCCGATGCGCAGATGCAAGTCCGGATTTCCCGTGACGATCAAAAATTAATCATTCGGGCTGTCTATGAGGCGTCTGATCGGGAAGGCGTTATTTTTGTAAGAAAATTGGACAACAAAATAGAAATCAAAGGTTTTACGGCCATTGCTCCCGAATCCGGAGCGGTCAAAGTTGAGGCGTTTGATGCGCAGGGGAATCCTGTCCCGGGAGTGACGGTAGTTCCAGGATCAATGACCACGGCCGAAGTGAATCTGGGAGGGGACTGGACAAAGGCGCGTAAAGAGGTGCTTGATTCTGTCCGCGCTGCCAGAGGCTATCTATGGAAGCAACTTTATCCTGAAAAGAACATTGGGGTGGATTTGAACCGGGATTTGCCTGAACCGCCTCTGCCCAATTTTCCGGTTCCCAAACCCGAGGAGATTGTCCAACATTATACAGAGTACGATTCAGAAGGTTGGCGCTCTCTGCCCAGCGGGGGAAAGGTCCCCGTCGGCATGGTACAGCTCGATCCCAAGGTTTTGAACTGGTACCGGGGCCTGATCAGTGATTTTGGAAGAAACCTGAAGATTCTTTCCATTGGTTCAGGGCGCGGCCAGCTGGAAAAGGCCCTTATGGAAGATGGCCATCAGGTCACGGCGGTTGATATCAGTCCTGAAAATGCAAAGTTCGCGGAGGCACTCGGGGTCAAAACCATAGTCGCTGATGCCCATCAGCTCCCGGAACCGGAAGAAAAATCTGATTTGGTGATCAGCATCGATGCCATGGGGCAGATGAAGCCCGAGGTTATCATTGCGCAAGCCGCAAAGCAGCTCAAAGAGGGAGGCTCTCTTTTCATAACGACTCCCCGGACTCAAACGATCATGACGGAAAAGGAATATGAAGACGCGAAATTCATTCGTTATCCGCGCGCCCATATTGACGCTCTGCTCCGGTCCGCAGGTTTTATCCCGGGAAACAGCGGCGCCCTTCCCATTCTACTTTTGCAGGATCCAAGAAACCCGATCTTGGAATACCACACAGCCCGTCTTTCTCCCCGTTCCGAAGCGCGGACGGCAAACGGGCATGGTTTGAGTTCCGGGTATATGCTTTCAAAACACTATTTGCCTGACCCGGTAGATTTAGAAAAAGTTCCTCCGGCTGTACAAATCGAAAAAGAGGGCGCCTCGACAGGCGGTTTGCGGTCTTGGGATACCAGGGATTTTGCAGCGCATTTGGCCTACAAAGGGACAATAGGGCTTACCTTGGAAAAAAATAAGAGAATCCTCAGGGATTTTTTTGTTGAGAAAGTTTATTCCGATCATGTTCAGATTTTAAAAATTGGATTAAGCAAGGATGCTTCCGGCGAAGAAATTGAAGCGCTTATGCACGACCTCATTTCCCGTGCGTCGGCACCTGAATTTGCAAAGCCCTGGACCAAAATGATTTTATTGCCGGAGCAAAAAAAACTTAAAAACCTTCTGGAAACTCATGGATTCAAGGCTTTCGAGGTCCCTGATTTTTATGAAAAGGGCAAGCCTGCCTACCGCATGGTCTTCCGGCCGGGAATCAAGGAGCGGGATTGGCAATCGGAAGCGGTTCGAAAGCAGGAGGCTTTAGATATCAAAATTGACCGCATGGGACAGCGGATTGAACAACTTTTTGGTGAAAAAGGGGATTTGATTGCAGAAAGACTGGATTCTTTTAAAGAAGAGCTTCATGAGTTTTCTAGAAAGGGAATGGTCCTGCCCGAATGGGATGAAGACCCCGATTATTTTTTGAGAGAATTTCTCAAATCCATTTTTAATGCGTTTCAATCTCAGAAGCCCCCCGTATTGCTTATGGATCTGGAACGATTGCTTGAAGCCACAGGCGTGGGCATCCGCCGTTCATTGAAAATCGGTATTCGTTTTGCAAAGGCATTGCTTAAAGAAAATTTGAATAATCTTTCTGACGAAGAATGGTGGGAATATTATGGGGCCTTTGATCATTTGCAGCGTTTATTTGGACAGCTTTTCAGGAATAATCAGCTGTTTAAAACAGAATGGGTAACATTTCTATCTCATTTTGAGAAGTCTCAGCAGCCCCAGGCTTTTTATCTTCTCAATAATGAGCTTGGGCATTTGGCCCACATCGATATCCAATGGCGGATCCTCGTTGAGGATTTATGGATGATGAAATTCGAACCAAAGAAGGAAAGAAAGCGGCAAATGCATTTTGATTTGCAGATGCCCCAAACGCCAGTTCAAATCGGTAAACACACACTCCAGCCTTTCCCGCAGAGGCTGACCAGGGTTAGAACCGTGCCCTATTCCGCTACAAAGCAGTTTTGGGGAGTGCGTCCCGATGTCCGGGTGCTTGGGCTTTTTCATAATCCGGAAACAGGAGAAGGCGCCCATTTCTATCCCGGGCACGTGCTGGATGCCTTCAGTTTCATTCATTTTTATGAGCAGGAATTTCGCGGAGAAAAAGCAGGGGTTCTTGCAGACATTCAAAGCGATGTGTATGGAAGAATCAAAGCAAATCCGGAAATGGCGAAAACCTATAAAGACTGGCGGTTTTGGCAGCGTCTTGCCTGGGAACATTATGGCAGAATGCAGGGCTGGCGCTGGCTCATCAGCCCGGTTGCCAAAGATGTGATTGCAAGATGGCCGAAAACAGATTTTTACAGGGGTTTGGATCCGAAGCTGGCGGAGCGACTCTATGATCATTCGATGAGGAAGCTTGGATACCGCCCCATGTGGAACCAGGATATTCCTTGGGAGAGCGGGATGCATCTCACAGAGGCTTGGGTCAAAGAGCTCAAGCCGGATGATCCCATCGTCCCTGTTTTGAACAAACTTTTTACTCCAAGGGACATCCTTGATTTCGGCCGCTCCGAAGCGCGCGCTGATTTTGGTAATTTGAAGTGGGTTAAGAATCAATCAGAAGAGATTCTAAAGAGGCTTTCCGAAACACAAGAAACCGAACTTGCCATTGCCCTGAAGGAAGCTCTGGATTATGAAAATGCCCTCTTTCGACATTGGAGAAAACCGAGGCCAAAAGAGGTTGAGGATCTTCTGGCGAAACTGAGCGCGTATCGGGGGCACGCCGAAAAACGTCTTGCGGCAAAGAAGCAGACAAGTCCTTTGCCTGTTAAAATCACAGGCCATGCAAACGCACGGAAGGCAGCATTTGAAGAGGGAATGCGCCGCAATCCGATCGTCAGTTTAATCACACGAGCGCCCATCCCTGAACACTTGAAAGCCACAGGAGATAATGAAGATTTGGACGCAGAGTTCATCGATTTTGTGATTGGGCAGTATGCAATCCCTCCAAAGGAAATGGAAAGTATTTATCCTTCTCTTGGAGAACAAGGAAAATTCTTTCGTGAAATGTTCTCCCGGCTTTACCCTGAAACGTCTCCCGAAAAGCTAACCGGCCAGGCGGTTCTTCTATCGAAAGCAAAGTTCGGGCGTTTCAGCAACGTTTTACCGTTCGCATTCTCATTTCAAGGAAAGGAAAGAACCGCCGCCGTCAATATCCCGAGGGGGTTTGGTTTTCCTAATCAGATTGTCCAAAAAGATTTTGAGATCCAAAATTATTATCATCAGAAGAGACGGGATCAATTCCATCCTCACGTTCTTAGCAAGACATCGGTCCGATATCGAAGCGCTTATCTTCTTTCACCAAGCCTGCTTGAGCCCTTCTTTGATGAAATGCAGGCAGCGAATCCAACGCGCGCTCAGAAAGTGAAAGAAGTTTTTGATCACTGGGCGAAAAATCCTCTGCCACATACTCATGAAGAAAATCTCCATGTTGCGGCCTACGAATGGCTCCCGAATGCCGCAGAAGTTCATTTTGCCGCTGATGGAGAAGAGGTCGCAGCTCTGATTTGGGAAGCAGATCATCAAACGGGCGCGCAAAGCCTCCGACTCCTTAGTCAAGAAGAGACCGCAAAACTCAAGGTTCAAATGGCCGCAATGTTAACCTATTTCTATGAACCCAATGTAGAAGGGGGAAGGACCCTCACTCATTTTCGGGCTACGGCAGGTGATATGGTTTTCCAGACACCCCCTGGTGGTCCTTCTAACACCTCGATTATTACCATGCGAGGCTGGCGCTCAAGTGTGGGTACTGCGGAATTCATCGATGGCCTTATTCATCTTTATGATCTTCAAATGTTGAAGGAGGTGCCCAAGCTTGGTAAAAATACATCAAACCTTGTGCCTATCGAAGATCCCAAAGACCGGTATTCCATTCCTCTCTCAAATCCGGCGATCGCTTTTCATGGACTGCAGGAAGGACTCATCGCTCTTTATGGCAAGGAAAAAGGAGAAAAGCTTACACGGAGCTGGCTCCAAGATTATACGCGTTCCCATTTGTCCGAACCTTATCACGAGTATGTCACACGCTTTTTGGAAGGCCGCCTTCCGCTTGAAGAAGATTTTCGGAACCTCGGTTTCAAACCTCTCCGCTCCGAAATTCGGCTTAACAAGTTAAAATTGGATGTGATGCCGGAAGTTTCGGCTTTTGAGCTTGCAAAATGGCCGGCTGGAACCGACGGCGCAAGGCTGCTAACGCCGGAGGAGGAGAAGAAATTTCGTTTTGCCCGGGCAGGAACTTTGGGATTAATTGGAATTAATGAGCCTCCGAAAATCCAAAGGGATTTTCACGATTATCTTGGAAATTTAGTTTTGAGGAACCGGGGAACAGCCATTGATTGGCGGAGGGTGCCCACTTCTTCGCTTTTGCCGGACAAAGACACGATCAGTACAGATAGGGTGGAAATTGTGCGTATTTATGACGCTATTCCCAAAATAGAGGGGCCTGAACTTCAAGTTTTGACCAACTTTTTTGCCTACAACTTGGCCCACAACAAAAATGCCCAGTTATTCATTCAGGTCAATGGGGGAGCGGCTTCCGATCTTAGCCAATTGGAATCGGATATAAGAAAAGAGATTTTCAAGAAACGGGAAGCCCGTGGATTGGATACTCAAGGAATCAAGGTCAAGGTTGTTTCTTCCGAGACCTACATGAAAGGCCTTCGCGTTGAGGGTTTGCGCGGGCTGGTTTACGGAGGCGACGCGCAAAAGTTGAAAAAACTCTTATCGGCCATTCCTGATGAGAAAAAGAAAGACCTCTTTTTTGTTCATGATGACGTCAAAAAAGACGATCTCACAAAATCCGTCAAGGCCGATGAATTAAAAGAAGCCGCAACCCTTCTCGCCGCCTTGAAACAGCTCTTCCTGCCCCGCCAGGATTCCGGGCATGATATTGTCGCCGGTTCCCTCCTTAGCGACCGCATGGCCCTTGCCCACCAATTGCAAGCGCTTGTCGAAAAGTCCGCATAGGAAAATAATTATAATAATAT
>CAYGIT010000100.1:0-10165 GCA_964349955.1 uncultured bacterium | reverse complement strand
ACGAGTTGGCGTAGCTGCGTGTGGATGCGAGGCATGCGACCGAGGCTACCGGAAACGTACTCAACAGTACGTTGAGGATAGCCGACGGAGCATAACGAAGCAGACGCATGCAGATACGTCAACGCAGTAGATCATTGATGAGAAATGTGGGTTAGCCCTCTTTTTACCGCGCTTCTCGAGAAGCGCGGTTTTACCGATCCCGGAAAAATCCACGCCTTTTTTTCTGCAGACCTTCATTCCCTTCAGGACCCTTTTCAAATGAAAGGCATGGCCGGGGCAGTCGAACTTATCCGGAAATCCGTGCGCAACCGCACGCTCATCCTGGTTCATGGCGATTACGATGTCGACGGTGTCACGGGGACGGCGCTCATGAGCCGTGTGCTGGCTGTTTTGGGAGCCGATTTCTCGACTTTTCTTCCGCATCGTTCGGAGGATGGCTATGGAGTCAGCGCTCGCGCCATTCAAAAGGCCCATTCGAAAGGCGCGCGTCTTCTGATCACGGTGGATTGCGGAATCACCGCGCATGAGCAAATCGCGCTGGCGCGCTCCCTGGAGATGGAAGTGATCGTCATTGACCATCACCGCATTCCCGAAAACGGTTTGCCTTCCGCAAGCGCCATTTTAAATCCGCGCCAGGACAATTGTGCTTATGCCTTCAAAGAACTTTCCGCGGCCGGCCTTGCCTTCCGTTTGGCCGAAGCCCTGCTCGGCCCAAAGGCTTTTGATTCGTTGGACCTTGCGGCGCTTTCCACGGTTTGCGATGTGGCCCCTTTGATCGAAGAAAACAGGGTGGTCGTAAAATACGGCCTAGAACTTCTCGGCAAACGCGCCAATCCAGGGCTTTGCGCGCTCAGCAGCGCGGCAGGCATTAAAGCTGCTTCCTTCAACTCCGGCCATCTCGGATTCTCGCTCGGGCCCCGGATCAATGCCGCGGGCCGCATGAGTTCGCCGGAAATCGCGCTGCGCCTTCTTTTGACCGAAAGCCCGAAGGAAGCCGAAAGCCTGGCCGCGATTCTCGAAGAAGAAAATAAATCGAGGCAAAAAGAAGAAAAACAGGTGCAGAAAGAAGCCGTTGCCGAGGTCGAGCGCACTTTCAATTTTAACCGGGACCGCGTGATTGTGGCCGCGCGCGAAGGCTGGCATCCGGGAGTCATCGGCATTGTAGCGGCAAGGCTGGTCGATCAATTTCACCGGCCGGCAGTCGTGATCGCGCTGGAAAAGGGGAAAGGCAAAGGCTCGGGCCGCTCCATCAAGGGATTTCATCTTTTCAATGCGCTCGATTCCTGCAAGCCGCTTTTCGAGGAATTCGGCGGCCATGAACAGGCGGCCGGCCTTTCGATTCTTGCCGCCAATGTCGCGGCTTTCCGCGCGCGGGTCAATGACTACGCCCGGGACAATTATGATCCCTCGATTTTCGAGAAAAAAATCCCCGTGGATCTTGAAATTTCTTTCCGGGACCTCGGCGCAGGGTTTGTTCGGGAATTAAAAAGGATGGAACCCCATGGCGCAGGCAATCCGCGGCCGGCTTTTCTCACCCGTGGCCTTGAAATCAAGACCAAACCCATGATGCCATGGCCTCAAGCCTTTCAATTCTGGCTGACCGATGGGGTGCAAACGCTGGAAGCGCTTTGGAATGACCGGGCCGGGACCGGAATTTCGGGTTTTGAAAAGGGGAATAAGATCGATTTGATCTACTCGCTCAAAACCAAAACCTGGAACGGGCAGGAAAGCCTTGTCCTTGAAGTCAAACAGATGATTCCCTCTGGATGATTTAGTTGTCATTCCCGCATGATTCAGCGAAGTAGCCCCCTTGCGGGGTTAGGCGGGAATCCAAGAGCTTTGATCCCCGACAAAAGCATTCGGGGATGACTAAAAAATACGAAGAAGTATTAAGCGGCGGCGGGTTGCGTGAATTTGGGAAGAGGAGCGGCCTTCAGGACTTTTCCGGCCTGGAGGCATCCTACGCAGACATTGATCGTCCGCACGGTCCCATTGGGAAAACGGGCTTTCACGCGCTGAAGATTGGGGTAAAAACGGCGGCGGGAGATACCGGTAATTTTCTTACCGATACCACCGGATTTCTTGGCAAGACCGCGGCGGGAAATGGAGCGGCCGACAATAGGTTTTTTATCGCAAATGGCACAGTGTTGCATAAGGTGGGCATTATAGCGGCAAGAGGAGTCTTGGCAAGCAGTTTTTTCTGTTATATACTCACCATTCTTCATTTTCGTTGTAAATTTCATCACTTTTCGAGTGATTCATGAAAATCGCTTTTGCCGTTTCAGAAATGCAGCCTTTTGCCAAAACCGGAGGGCTTGCCGATGTCGCCGGTTCCCTTTCAGGAGCACTCCAGAAACTGGGCCATGAAGTGGTTGTTTTTCTGCCCCGTTACAGGACGGTGGATGTCCGTAAACTGGAATTGAAAAACGCCCTCGATTCTTTTGAAGTACCGGTGGGCAATGAGAAAGAAAAGGGCCGGCTTTGGGAACGCAAGCTCGAAAACGGCGTGCGCGTTTTATTTGTCGATCATGCCGAATTTTTCAACCGCGAGGCCTTTTACGGCACGGTGCAAGGGGATTATCCCGACAATGACCGGCGTTTTGTTTTCTTTCAACGCGCCGTTTTCCAGTGCCTGAAAGGAATTTCCTTCAAGCCGGACATTCTTCATAGCCATGACTGGCAGACCGGGCTGATCCCGGTGTATTTGAAAACGCTTTACTCCCGCGATCCTTTTTTTCAAAAAACAAAAAGTGTTTTTACCATCCATAACCTCGGCTATCAGGGCAATTTTCCTCCCGACTCGCTACCGATGACCGGCCTTGGCTGGGAACATTTTCGCCTGGAAAGACTCGAGTTTTATGGCAAAGTGAGTTTTTTGAAAGGCGGCCTCGTGGACAGCGATGCTCTGACCACGGTCAGCGAGCGTTATGCGCAGGAAATCCAGAGCCAGGAATTCGGATCCGGGCTGGAAGGCGTGCTGACCCGGCGCCGCGAGAGCCTTTACGGGGTTTTGAACGGCATTGATCCGGAAGAATGGGACCCTGAAACCGACCGGGATATTCCGGGGCATTTCAGCGCGGCGAAACTGGACAAAAAGGCCGTGAACAAGGCCGCCCTTCAAAAAGAGAACGGCCTGGTGGTCGATCTCCGCAAACCCTTGATTGGAATGGTGACCCGCCTGGTGGACCAGAAAGGGCTTGATATTTTGATTCCCGCCCTCGGGACTCTCATGCAAAAAGGCGTCCAGTTTGTGCTTCTCGGGACCGGCGAGGAAAAATACCATCATGTGCTGCGGGACTTTGCCAAGAAAAACAAAGGCCAATGCGGCGTGCATATTCTTTTCGATTCCAAAATGGCCAAGCATATTTATGCGGGAAGCGACATGATGCTCCTGCCTTCCTATTATGAGCCTTGCGGCCTGGGGCAAATGATTGCCCTGCGCTATGGCACGATTCCGGTGGTGCGTGAAACCGGCGGGCTTGCGGACACCATCCGCCATTTCGATCCCAAAACCGGGACAGGCAATGGATTTTCGTTTCAGGAATATACGTCCGAAGCGCTTCTGGATTCGGTGGAGCAGGCCTTGAAAGTTTATGAGAATGAAAACAAATGGAAAGACCTGATGCGCAATGCCATGGCCTGCGATTTTTCCTGGGGTGCTTCTGCAAAAAGATACGGACATATTTACGAAACCGCCAAACGCCGTCCGATCGAGGACTTAAAATGACGTTTTTTGTCATCCTGAGCGAAGCGAAGGATCTCCGGGCAATGAGGAAAATTGATGAACGATAAACTCTTTAAAATAGGCCGCTACGAATTCAGTTCCCGCTTGATCGTCGGAACGGGAAAATATGCCACGCCCGAAATCATGCTGGAAGCCCTTGAAGCCTCGGGCGCGGACATGGTCACGGTCGCGATCGGCCGGGTGGATCTTGCGGACCGCTCGAAAAAAAATATCCTGGAAGCCATCGACCGGAAAAAATACACGATTCTTCCCAACACGGCCGGTGCGTACAATGCTCCGGATGCCATTCGCATCGCAAGGTTGGCGCGCGAAGCCGGAGTGGGCGATCTCGTGAAACTCGAAGTGCTGGGCGACCGCAAAACCTTGTTGCCCGATGTCGTCGAGCTTTTGGAAGCCACGAAAATTTTGGTCAAAGAAGGATTTACCGTCATGCCTTATACGAATGACGACCCGATCATGGCGCGGCGGCTCGAGGATGCGGGCGCGGCCTGTGTGATGCCGTTGGCTTCTCCGATCGGCTCCGGACGGGGAATCCAGAATAAACTCAATATCCAGTTTATCCGTGAAACCGTTTCTTGCCCCGTGATTGTGGATGCGGGCGTGGGCACGGCCTCGGACGCCGCAATTTGTATGGAGCTCGGCGTGGATGGAATTTTAATGAACACTGCGATTGCAGAAGCCAAAGATCCGGTGCTGATGGCGCAGGCCATGAAAGAAGCCGTTTCCGCGGGCCGCAAAGCCTGGTCGGCAGGGCGCATGCCGGTCAAAGAATATGGATCAATTTCGAGTGTAGGGGCGGGGCTTGCCCCCGCCCGTTCGGCTCAGTCTGGGCACCCCCAAGGGGTGCCCCTACAATGAGGTCTTGAATTCTATGGGCTCAACCATCACTGAAAAAATTCTCGCAAAGCATTCGGACCGCGCAAGCGTCAAGCCCGGAGACAATATTTGGATTGATGTGGATGTGCTCATGACTCATGACGTCTGCGGCCCGGGCACGATCGGCGTCTTCAAAGACCATTTCGGAAAAACGGCCAAGGTTTGGGACCGGAATAAAGTTGTGATCATTCCGGACCATTATATTTTCACGGCCGATGAAAAATGTCATCGCAATGTGGACATCCTGCGTGATTTTGTGAAGGAGCAGGACATTCCGCATTTTTACGATGTGAATTCCGAGCGTTACAAAGGCGTTTGCCATATCGCGCTTCCCGAAGAAGGCCATACACGGCCCGGCGAGGTTTTGTTCGGCACGGATTCTCATACCTGCACGGCCGGGGCTTTCGGCGAATTTGCAACGGGCATCGGCAATACCGACGCCGGATTTATTCTCGGCACCGGCAAACTCTGGGTCAAAGTTCCGCCGACCATGCGTTTTGTGTTTGACGGGCCGCTGCCTCCGTATTTAATGGCCAAGGATTTGATCCTTCATATTATTGGTGACATCGGCGTGGACGGGGCCATTTACCGGGCCATGGAATTTGCGGGCGACGGGGTTTTCTCGCTCAATATCGAAGAGCGCATGACGCTTTGCAATATGGTGATCGAAGCCGGCGGGAAAAACGGCATTATCGAGCCGGACAAAGTCACGACCGATTTCGTAAGGTCCAAAACCCAAAAATCATTTGATGTTGTGAAAAACGATTCTGATGCGAGCTACTTTGTCGAAAAAGTTTACAAGACCAAGGACTTGGAGCCGGTGGTGGCCAAACCGCATTCGCCGGACAATAAGGCCTTGGTACGCGAAGTGGAGGGAACTCCGCTGGACCGTGCGTATGTGGGCTCCTGCACCGGCGGAAAAATCACGGATTTTATCGCTGCCGCAAAAATTCTGAAAGGCAGGAAATCCAAAATCGATCTTTTCGTCGTTCCGGCCACGACCGAAGTCAGCCGTCGGATGGATGAGGAAAAAATCGGCGGCCAGTCTTTGCGCGAAATTTTCATTGAGGCCGGTGGAAAAATGGGGGATGCTTCCTGCGCGGCCTGCCTCGGCGGTCCCGTGGATACTTTTGGCCGTTTGAATAAAACCGAAGTCTGTATTTCCACGACCAACCGGAATTTTCCGGGCCGGATGGGCTCCAAACAATCGCAAGTATATCTTGCTTCGCCTTACACGGTTGCCGCTTCCGCCGTCGAAGGCAAAATCACCGACCCGAGGAAATTTTTATAAGCAAGTTGCAGTAGTTTTGTCATTCCCGCGTAAGCGGGAATCCAATTTAGAATATGGAAAAACAGTTTTATGTTTACATCTTAACCAATAAGCAATATGGAACTCTTTATGTGGGTGTCTCTTCCGATCTAATCAAAAGAATTTACGAGCATAAACAGGGACTGACGGAAGGTTTCACAAAACAATAGGGAGTTCACAGGCTTGTTTATTATGAAGTTGTAGGTGATGCAGTAGCTGCGATTGAGCGGGAAAAGAGAATAAAAAAATGGAACCGCCAATGGAAAGTCGAATTAATTCAATCTATAAATCCAAATTGGGATGATCTTTATAATTCTTTAATTGGATCCCCGCTTTCGCGGGGATGACAGGGAAAACAGGCGGGAATGACAGAGAAAAGCAGGATGGTAGAGAGAAAATGAAAAGCATTATAAGCGGAAAATGTTACGTTGTCGGCGACGATGTGGATACGGACCAAATCATTCCGGCCCAATACCTGGCCCATAGCCTTTCGGACCCGGAAGAGCGCAAACTTTACGGACGCTACGCCATGTCCAGCGTTCCGGAGCAGGGGCAGGGGCTTCCTTACGGAAAAATTCCTTTCACGAAGCCGGATGCTTTCAAGTCCGAATTCAAAATCGTCATTGCCGGAAAAAATTTCGGCTGCGGGTCTTCACGCGAGCATGCTTCTTTTTGCTTGCGCGAGGCCGGCGTCGAGGCGGTCATCGCCGAATTTTATTCGCGGATTTTTTTCCGGAATTCCGTGAACGGCGGCTATTTGATTCCTTTCGAAACGCCCGCACGGCTGATCGATCAACTCAAAACTGGCGAAGAACTGGAAATTGATGTGCCCGGCCACAGCCTGAAAAATCTCACGACCGGAAAAAATTTCATGCTGAGTCCCATCGGCGAAGTGCTTCCCATCATTGAAGCCGGCGACGTTTTTAAATACGCAAAAATAAAAGGGATGATGAAGTGACCCGTTTTTCGGGTCATCCTCCGGCTTGACCGGAGGATCCAATTGGGGAAATAGAAATGGCATAAGGATTAAAAATGTACAAAATCGCATTATTTCCCGGCGACGGAATCGGCGTGGAAGTGGCCGAGCAGGCGGTTAAAATCATCCGCAAAATCGGCAAGACTTTTCATCTGGTTTTTGAAATGGAAGAAGGGATTGCGGGCGGCGCTTCCATCGACAAGTTCGGCGAGCCGTTGACGGCCCAAGCGCTTGAGTTGGCAAAAAAGGCCGATGCCGTATTTCTTGGCGCGGTCGGGGGACCTCAATGGGATTCGGTGGAGACTTCGAAACGGCCGGAAAGAGCGCTGCTCGGCCTCCGCAAAGGATTGGATGTATTTGCCAATCTTCGCCCCGTGAAAATGTTCGCGCCGCTCGTTTCACACTCTTCGCTGAAAGAAGACGTGGTCAATGGCCTTGATTTCATTATTTTTCGTGAGCTGGTCGGGGGGATTTATTTCGGAGCTCCCCGGGGCATTCAAACGCTTCCGGATGGCAGCGAGCAGGGAATCAATACCGAAGTTTATACGACTCCTCAAATTGAACGGATTGCGGTAAAGGCTTTTGAATTTGCGCGCCGCCGGCGGAAGAAAGTGACCTCGGTGGACAAAGCCAATGTCCTTGAATCCAGCCAGCTTTGGCGGAAAGTCGTTACGAAGGTGCACGAGCGGTTTCCCGATATTACGCTCGACCACCGCTATGTGGACGATTGCGCCATGCAATTGATTCGCAATCCCAAACAATTTGACGTGGTTGTGACGACGAATCTTTTCGGGGATATTTTGAGCGATGAAGCCGCCATGCTGACCGGGTCCATCGGCATGCTTCCTTCGGCTTCGATTGGGGCCAATCACGCCCTTTACGAGCCGGTGCATGGCTCGGCGCCCGACATTGCCGGCAAAGACATGGCCAATCCGCTGGCTTCCATTTTGTCGGTCGCGATGATGATGGAGCATAGTTTCAATCTCAATGAAATCGCTTTGCAAATCGAAAAAGCGGTTGAAAAAACTCTGGAAGAAGGTTACCGCACCGCCGATATTTACGCGCCAGGGACTCAAAAAGTTTCCTGCTCGAAAATGGGCGACCTGGTTGCCGAAAAAATAAAATGAAGAAAATCAATGTTGCCGTCGTGGGCGCCAAAGGCGCGGTGGGCCACGAGATCATTCGCGTGCTGGAGAACCGGAAATTTCCGGTGGGAGAATTCCGCCCGTTTGGCTCTGCCCGGAGCGCGGGGCATGAAGTGCTTTTTCAGGGAAAGAAGTATTCGAATCAGGAATTAAAATTTCAGCCCGGTGAATTTAAAGGTATCGATCTTGTTTTGTCGAGCCCCGGGGCTTCCGTCAGCAAACAATTTGTCCCTCATGCGATCAAAGATGGGGCGTTGATCATCGATAACACCAGTGCTTTCCGGATGGACCCGAAGGTCCCTTTGGTGGTGCCGGAAATCAATCCCGAAGATATTTCAAAACATCAGGGGATTATCGCGAACCCGAATTGCTCGGCCATCATGATGTTGATGGCGGCAGCGCCCCTTCACAAAAAAAACCGCATCCGCCGTATTTTGTGCGCGACTTACCAAGCGGTTAGCGGCGCCGGCGCGACGGCCATGGTGGAGTTGTACCTCCAAACCCAGGAATTCGTGAAAAGAGTCGAGGGAAACCCTCTTCGCAAAACCGATTTGCTCGCTTCCATTGAGCAGGAAATGCTCCATCTCCAAAAGAAGCCTTTGATTCAAGACCCCAAAGTATTTCCTCACCCCATCGCTTTTAATTTATTTTCGCATAATGCCGCGATTGAGCAGGACGGCTACAATGGCGAGGAATTGAAAATGATTCAGGAATCGCGCAAAATTCTGCATGATGACACCCTCAAGATTGTCACGACCTGCATTCGTGTTCCCGTGCTCCGCGCGCATACGGAAGTGCTTTACCTGGAATTCGAAAAGCCGATGAGCCCTGAAGAGGCGAGAGAGATCCTTCGCCAAACGCCGGGAATTGATATTCAGGATGATTCCAAAGCGAATCATTTCCCCATGCCCCTTGAAGCCAGCAACCGTGAAAATGTGCTGGTCGGGAGGATCCGCAAAGACCTGTCTTGTGAAAATGGCCTTTCATTGATGGTTGCCGGAGATCAATTGTGGAAAGGCGCGGCCCTGAATGCCGTGCAGATTGCCGAGATGGCATTCAAGACCACAGACCACAGACCGCAGACCACAGACTAAATATCAAAGCAAAAGCAAAAAAGATGATTTTCCTCAAAAAATGAAAATCAAAAGCTATTTTCTTTATTTTTATTCTTCAGGTCACTGATGAGTCGTTTCTTTTCTTTCGCTTTGGTCTGTAGTCTGTGGTCTGTAGTCTGTGGTCTTCTTCATGCGTAATTTCAAACTCGTTCTCGAATACGACGGCTCGGGTTTCTACGGATTTCAAAAACAGCCAAATCATCCCACCGTTCAATCCGCCCTCGAAGAAGCGCTTACGAAATTTTTCAACCGCAAAGTAAAAATTTTCTCTGCAAGCGGGCGCACCGACACCGGAGTCCATGCCGCCGGCCAGGTGGTCAATTTCAAAATCAAAACGGACCGGCCCCTGCCTCAAATCCAGAAGGGGATTAATGCGCTGCTTCCACGAAGCGTGGCGGTGAAAACGATTGAAGAGGCCGGAAAGAATTTTCACGCGCGGTTTAATGCCCGTTCCAAAACCTACGAATACCTTGTCTGGAATTCCCCCGTGCGTTCGCCCCTGCTTGCCGGCAAAGTATTTCACGTCCCCGAGCCATTGAATCTTGCGGCCATGCGCAAAGGAACAAAATTTTTGACAGGGCGCCATGATTTCCGCTCTTTTTGCGTGACCGGAAGCGCGCGCGAAAACACGGTGAGAACCGTCAAACGCTTTGAAATCAAAAAAGAAGGAAACCTTCTCCGTTTTCGCATCGAAGCCGACGGTTTTCTCCATCACATGGTACGAAATCTGGTAGGAACGCTACTGGAAATGGGCCGCAATAAACTGGATTTGAAAAGCCTCCAAAAAATTCTCACAGCCGGTGACCGCCGCAAAGCCGGCGCCACCGCTCCACCCCACGCCTTAATCCTCATAAACGTCACCTATTAACTCCAATCCCGGGTCGTGCCCGTGCCGGCAAGGAGGGAAGCTTCTCCTGCGGCACCGTTCGGAGCATAAATCTGATTATCGGGTTGTATGCTCCTCTCTGCGCCTTCGGGCGCGTTTTTATTCCATAAAAA
>CAYGIT010000099.1:0-10237 GCA_964349955.1 uncultured bacterium | reverse complement strand
AAACCGGACATTTCTACTTTGCCAAGAATAGGACATTTCTAAATTGCGTTGACAGGGCAAGGCGAGTGCTTGAAAAGTAGTCCTTTTTATGATATAAACAGGGCCTCCATGAAGCCGATAATCATAGCCATTCTTCTTCTTTCTTTGATGCTGCCCAGCGCCTTTGCTGTGAAGGAATCCCGTCCGCCCCAGCTTCTCGACCAGGTAGTGGCCGTGGTCAATGACGATCCCATTACCCAAAGCGAGGTGGATATGTTGATGCGCCCGGTGTATGAGCAATACCGCAAGGATTACCAGGGCGGGAAATTAATCAGCATGCTGGAAGACGTTCATAAGAAACTCCTGAATCAATTGATCGAGGACAAGCTGGTTTTTCAGGAAGCCAAAAACCAGAAAATTGAAATCGACGAAAATGCGATTGATGAACAAATCGATAATTTTAAAAAACGTTTCAAGAATGAAAATGAAATGGAAGATGTCATGCGCCGGGAAGGCCTTACGCTCACGGATATGCGCGAAAGGCTCCGCCGCCAGGCCATGATCCGCAAACTGCACGATACCGAGATCCGCTCCAAAATCGTGGTTTCGCCCATGGAAGTCAATGAGTACTACGAAAAAAATACCAGGGAATTCTCCAGTGACGGCCAGCTCCGGGTACGGTCGCTCACGATTAAAAAATCAAACGAAGCCCGTCTCAAGGGCCTTACGGATGAAGCGGCCAAAAATAAAATCCAGGATTTGCGCGCTAAAATCCTGGCCGGCGAAGATTTTGGAAGGCTGGCCAAGCAAAATTCCGAAGACATCAGCGCTAAAGACGAAGGCCTTTCGGAATGGATCGAGCGGGGCGCGATGATTCCCGTGATTGATGAAGTCATTTTTAAGCTCAAGACCGGGGAAATTTCCGGCGTGATCGAAACGGAAATGGGATATCATCTTTTTCGCGTGGAAGAAATCAGGAAACCTTACAAGAAAAACCTCGAAGAGGTCCGGGACCAAATCTATGGAAAGCTTTTCTCGGTCAAGGCCCAGGAACGTTTTCACGAATGGACCCAGGAACTCAAGCGTAATGCTTATATTTCCATCCGCTAAACGCGTTTTTTAAAAACGTTTTTCCTCTCGATTGTCCCAGAAGCTTCGGAAATGGTTAAACTCCGAAGACATTAAAATTTCCCCCATCCTTTGTGAGAAAGTAAAGCTCCAATAATTAGGAACATCATCCCGCCCCTCTTATTGAAATATCTGGCCAAGCTGAACCATAAGTGTGGCGCAAAACTTTTAACGGCGGAGCCTGAAAAGAAGGTTGCCTAGTCAAATATAACGCTATAAAATGCATCCTTGGCGGAAGGGTATGTGTAAGCTGAATTGTTCAACATACCCGGCCCTTGGGTCTATGCGCATTTTGGGCGGGTTTTAATATTTAAAATTAAAAATAACTATACCGAGACTGGGATGATGAAAACGAGTATTGAACATTTTGAAAAGTGGTTCAACCGGTCAGAAGATATTGATTTAGAGTTCAAGGAAGCTGCCAATAACTTTAGCAAGGACCGCGGCAGCTTATTTGATTATTGTGCAGCTATCGCCAATGGGCGAGGCGGTAAATTGATTCTGGGCGTCCAGGAAAAGCCACGCGAGGTTAAAGGAACGCAATACGGTAGCGGAACACACACGAAACTATCGCATGAAATCTGGACGCGCCTCAAAATTCACGTTGATGTTGAAGAATTAAATTATCACGGGGAGCGCATTCTGATTTTTCACATCCCAAAACATCCCCCTGCCACAAGAGTAAAATCCGGCGGAAAAGGCGATAAATATTGCTACCCCATTCGGCGTGGAGAATCCCTCGGTGAGATGGATGATATAAAAACCAAGGAAATCTTGAATGAAGCTCAGCCCGATTTTACTGCGGATGTTGTTTCAGGATTGCTTCTGTCTGATCTGGACAGCCAAGCGATTGATGTATTTCGGAAAAAGTGGACAGAGAAAGCCGGACGGAAGGAATATCTTTCTTTTGATGACGAGAAGGTATTAAAAAACACTGGCCTCATGAACAACCATGGTATTACGCGTGCCGGCTTAATTCTTGTTGGCACGGCAGAGGCTTTACAACATCATCTCCCAGATGCAGAGATTATTTTTGAGTGGCGGCATAATCACACCCAAACACATTACGATTTCAGAAAAGATTGGAGGGCGCCTTTTGTCAGCATTGATGATGAAATATGGAATACGATCAATGCTCGTAATTTGAGAATCCCTTTCCAAGAAGGTTTTTTCCAACGGGAAATTTGGGCTTTCGATGAAAAGTCAATCCGTGAGGCAGTCCATAACGCCGTGATGCACCGGGATTACTCCGTCAAGGGGCGTTCCGTATTTATTAAGGCGTCTTCCCAAGCGTTTATCATTGAAAGTCCTGGCGGGTTTTTCCCTCCTGTTAATTTAGAGAATTTTCTTTTTGAGAAGTCTTGGCGTAATCGTTTATTGGCCGAAAACTTTGGCAAAATTGGTTTTGCCGAACGATCTAGCCAGGGACTAGATGATATTTTTGAAAAGGCTATTCGCGATGGAAAAGGGTTTCCCGATCTTTCTAAAAGCGATGCTCATACTGTCCGGCTTTCTATCCCATCCCAAGTCAAAGATAAAGATTTTATTTTATACCTTGAGCGCGTTACTAATGAGCGACAGGTTAACCTGTCGTTTGAGGAAATTTGCGAACTCGAGAAGATTCGGGAAAATCAAAAAGTTGACAATATTGGATCTAAGAATAGATTCTTGCAGCTGGGTATTATTGAGCAGGTCGGGAGAACAAGCGGTGCCCGATACATTCTTTCTCATCAATATTATCTTCATGAGGGAAAATCCGGCCTTTACACTCGTTTACGGGGGTTATCCAGAGAACACAAAAAAGAATTAATATTGCAGCATTTGAAAAAAAATGAACGCGGGTACGCTCGGGATTTTAAGGACGCGTTTGGTGAGTTAAACGCAACGGATATTTCTAATCTTTTGCGGGAATTAAAACAAAATGGAAAAATTGTTCATGAAGGCAGCAGAAGGACCGGGTATTGGCGGCTAAAATAAATTACATTTAAAATCCAAGCAGTTCGAGTCTTGCTATTCGTAACTCATTGATATATATTAGGTTAAGGTGAATTTAACTACATTTAAACTACATTTATGGCTTTGCCTAGAGCCAATCCATACAGCTTGGAGAACAATCGATACAGTTAGCTATACGGATTAAAAACAGAAGGTAAATTGCATGGACATCATCGCAAAACTCGAAAAATACCGGCTTGAAAACAAAATCCCCCAACAAGAGGTAGCAATCAAATTGGGCGTAGCCTTCTCGACTGTTAACCGCTGGCTCAATCGCAAAGCTAAGCCGAATAAAATTCAGAGCTATCATATTGAAAAGCTAATTAAGAAAAGATAACTAAAGGTAAATAAAGGCAACGTTATGAGTGAGATAATAAAGCTTACGGAGAAAATCAAAGAATTTCGTGATGAACGTGATTGGATGCAGTTTCACAATCATAAAGACATGGCATTGTCTCTGGTTCTGGAGGCTACAGAAGTACTGGAGCATTTCCAATGGAAAAAGCCTGAAGAGGTAAATGCCCACGCTGCCAAAAATAAGAATGAAATAGCCGAAGAGCTGGCCGATGTGGCCATGTATCTTTTTGAGCTCTCAGATAACCTTGGAATTGATTTAAAAAAAGCGATTCACGACAAACTCGAAAAGAACGCTAAAAAATACCCCGTCGAAAAAGCAAAAGGTTCTGCGAAAAAATATAATCAATTATGATCGTTTACGCCTCGACCAAAGCCGGTTTTAATCAGGATGTTCTGAGCAATCAGATCGAGGCGAAAATTTTAGCGGACTTCTATCGCGCTTTAGGCCGAGGCACCGGCGCAAGTGAAATACGCTCATGGAAAAGCTCCCTGCTTTACATGAACAATATTCTGACAGATCCCGCCATTCCGGATGATGCGGGCGTAGCTATTGAATACAGAATCCCGCAAACCTCCAACCGTATAGACTTCATCCTCACCGGCCAAAACGAAAAAAATAAAAATACCGCTGTTCTTGTTGAACTAAAACAATGGGAAACAGCGCAAGCTACAGAAAAAGACGGGGTGGTTTCAACGATCCTTGGTCAAGGTATTCGCGAAGTCAACCATCCTTCTTATCAGGCTTGGTCTTATGCTGCCCTATTGGAAGATTTTAACGAAGCTATTGAAAAAGAAGACATTGCACTGCGCCCGTGTGCTTATTTGCACAATTACATTGATAACGGCGTGATCAATTCAGAGTTTTATCGCGAGCACACCGCAAAAGCTCCCGCCTTTCTTAAGCAGGATGCGCTCAAGCTGCAAGCATTTATCAAAAGCTATGTGAAGCATGGGGATAAAAACAACATCATGTATGTTATTGAGAACGGCCGGATTCGTCCGTCAAAAAATCTTGCGGATAAACTAGCGTCGCTTCTTAAGGGCAATCGGGAGTTTATATTAATCGATGATCAAAAAATCGCCTATGAAACCGGCCTGGACTTGGCAAAAAATTCTTCTCCGGGAAACAAGAATGTTTTGATTGTGGATGGCGGCCCAGGAACCGGAAAATCCGTAGTTGCTGTCAATTTACTGGTGGGGCTTATTGACCGCAAGCTCAATGCTCGCTATGTCACTAAAAACGCCGCACCACGCGCTGTTTACGAAAGTAAGTTAACAGGCAGTCTTACGAAGACCCGCATTTCTAATCTCTTCACAGGCTCTGGTGCCTTTACTGAAATAGAGCCCAATACTTTTGATGCCCTGGTTGTTGACGAAGCGCACCGTTTGAATGAAAAATCCGGCATGTTTCAAAACATGGGAGAGAATCAGATCAAAGAAGTTATCCAGGCGGCAGCTTGCAGCATTTTCTTCATCGACGAAGATCAGAAAGTAACCTTAAAAGATATCGGCGAGAAAGAAGAGATTCGCCGCTGGGCTATGCAGTTAGGCGCAAAAATTCATGATTGCGAATTGAAGTCTCAATTCCGGTGTAATGGTTCAGACGGTTATCTTGCATGGCTTGATTACACCCTTCAGGTTAGGGAGACTGCGAATCCAACGCTTGAAGGGATTGATTACGACTTTCGTGTCTTGAATGACCCGAACGAACTGCGTGAATTAATTCTTGAAAAGAACAAGATCAATAATAAAGCTCGCCTGGTCGCCGGGTACTGTTGGGATTGGGAAAGCAAAGATGACAAGACCAAATTTGATATTCAAATCCCCGAATTCAAATTTCAAGCCCGCTGGAATTT
This sequence comes from uncultured bacterium, assembly GCA_964349955.1. GTDB lineage: Bacteria > Omnitrophota > Omnitrophia > Omnitrophales > Aquincolibacteriaceae > CAYGIT01. Next base: position 4,922 of record CAYGIT010000099.1, on the reverse strand, counting down.
CAAAAGTGACGGTAATTTGTGGATTCTAAAGCCTGAAGCAGTCAGCGAAATAGGCTGTATTCATACTTGCCAAGGTCTCGAAGTTGATTATGTCGGCGTTATTGTCGGAGAAGATTTGGTTGTTCGTGACGGGCGAATCGTGACAAATCCCGTAAAGCGGTCACGAATGGATGCGTCCATTAAAGGATATAAGCAGCGATTGAGAGAAAATCCGGAAGCAACAGCTAAGGAATTGGACGCAATCATAAAAAACACCTACCGCACTTTGATGACTCGAGGAGTAAAGGGCTGCTACATCTACTGCGTGGATAAACAGACTGCGGACTATTTTAAAATGCACTGCAAGGCAATGGCGCAGCCGCGTTCAGAAGAAGACACCATCGTCAGACTCGATAAAATCCAGCTGATTGATGATGAGGTTCTTGATGAACACAAAAAATTCAAAGAGTATCTGCCCGTGTACTCTTTGGAAGCAGCCGCTTCCGGTTTTGGCAAGGCCGAAGATGTGGATTTAATCGGATGGAAGGAAATTGATTTGCCTATCAAATTGGATAAAGGCATGTTTGTGGCGAAGGTTGTTGGCAAATCGATGGAGCCGACCATTGCCGACGGCTCCCTTTGTATTTTTAAAAAGCATGCTGCCGGATCACGGAATGGTTTAGTTGTGCTCGTATCGTCCCATTTGGTTCAGGATGCCAAGCATGAAGAAAGGTTCACCGTTAAACGGTACAGCAGTGAAAAAGAGTTTTTTGAAGATGGCACCTGGCGTCACAAAAAGATAATCCTTAGACCTGACAACAAAAAGTTTAAAGACATTATTCTGGAAAATGTTTCGCCGGGTGATTTCCAGGTCGTTGCTGAATTTGTAAGGCAAATATAGATATGAACAAATCCCTCCTCTATGTCCGCGTTTCCAGCAAAGAGCAAGAAAAAGAAGGCTTCTCCCTTGATGCCCAAGAAAAGCTTGGGCTGGACTATGCCAAGCGCAAAGGGTTTGAGATTGTAAAGACTTGGAAGGTTTCGGAATCAGCTTGGCGGGAAGAGCGAATCTCTTTCAGCCAAATGGTCGAATACGCCAAAAAGCATTCTGAAATTCAGCATATCATTTTCGATGTGACCGACCGCATGGCCGCAATGATTTTGAAAAAATCAAAATTATTCAGAAGATGTTAAAACAACCCTCGGACTCTGTAAACAATTGAAATCATTATATGATGCAGGAAGTTTTGAAGAAAAGGCTGGGCTCTCATCTTCGGAATGGCGCCCATGCTAAAACCGGTTGTCGGAATCACCCTGGGGGACCCCGGCGGCATCGGGCCTGAAGTGATTGTTAAAACTCTCCTCCGCCGTAAAGCTCCCAATTTTTATCCTGTCGTGTTCGGTGTGCCCGAAGTTTTCGAATCCTTAAAGAAGAAAATCAGGGATGGAAAAATAGGGTTTTGGGATGTTTCGGAAGAGGCTGCCCGGCTTTTTTTAAAATATTCCCCCTCACCCAGCCCTCTCCCCCTGGGGGGAGAGGGGAAAGATGACAGGGAAAAATATCTCAGGATTGTTCCGGGAAAAGTCGCGGTTTCCAATGCTTGCATTGCTTATGCGGCGCTGAAAATGGCAACCAAAGCTGCCTGTGAAAGGAAAATCCAGGCAATCGTGACGGCGCCGGTTAATAAAACCGCGATGCGGCTTGTGGACCCGCATTTTCACGGGCATACTGAATATTTGGCGCATGTGTCGGGCTCCAAAAAATTTGCGATGATGTTTGTGGCGCCCCGCCTTAAAGTCACGCTTGTTACGATTCACGTGCCGGTTCGGCAAGTCAGCCGCCTGATTCGAAAAGCCCTGGTGTTTGAAAAAATTAAACTTACGCATGATTTCCTGAAAAAATATTTCCAAATTCAAAAACCCCGTCTGGCGGTTTGTGCCTTGAACCCTCATGGAAAAGAAACGGGGCATGAAGATGAAGCCGAGATCCGGCCTGCGGTGCTTCAGGCCCGCCGCGCCGGAATCCGTGCAGAAGGGCCTTTGCCGGGCGATCAGGTCTTTTATGAGGCTTACCACGGCCATTTTGACGCGGTGCTGAGCATGTACCATGATCAGGGGTTGGCGCCGTTCAAGATGATCGCCTTTCGTGACGGTGTCAATGTGACGCTCGGGCTTCCTTTCATAAGAACAAGCCCGGATCATGGCACCGCTTTCGATATTGCCGGCCAGGGGAAAGCCGATCCCGTTTCTTTTCAATCGGCCCTTAGTCTTGCTGTCCGGCTTGTAAATTCCGCTGGAATTTACCCCCGAAATGGATCCCCGCTTTTGCGGGGATGACAGAGTCACATTATGCCGACCCAAATAGAACTTTTAAAAAAGCATGGCTTTCAGATTCGCGGGAATATCGGCCAGCATCTACTGATTGACCCCAATATGCAGCGAAAAATCGTGGATTTTCTTTCTCCCGGCCCGCGTGATAAGATTCTTGAAATCGGGCCCGGGCTCGGGGCGCTTACCGGAGAGTTGTTGAAACGGGGAGCCACGGTCATTGCCGTCGAAAAAGACCCGCGTTTTATTCCGGTTTTGCGGGAAGAATATAGCGGGTATGAGGACCGGTTTAAACTCATCTCTGCAGATGTTCTGGAGACGGATTTGAGTGTCATTCTGAGGCCGGAGGCCGAAGAATCTCCGGCTTCGAGATCCTTCGCTTCGCTCAGGATGACACAGAAACACCAGTCAAATTTTAAAGTGATCAGCAATCTTCCTTATTACATTACGGCGCCCATTCTTTTAAAACTTGTTGCGGCCCGCAAATTTTTTTCGGAAGCGGTGCTGACCATGCAGAAAGAAGTGGCCCAGAGACTTGCGGCTTTTCCCGGCACGAAACATTACGGAAGGCTCACGCTCGCGGTGCGCTACGGTGCCGAAGTCGAGCCCGGTTTTGACATTCCCAAATCCTGTTTTACCCCGGTTCCCGAAGTGGACTCCAGCGTGCTGAAACTCTTTTTTCACAAAGAAGCGGACCGGCTCAAAGCCGGGGAAGAGAAATTCTTGTTTGATTTGATCCGGACCGGTTTTGCCCAGCGCCGTAAAACTTTTCTCCATGCTCTCCGGCATGACCCGCAGATCGGGCTTGAGCGTGAAGAGCTTCTTTCGATTTTTAAATCTCTCGGATTTTCCGAAAAAGTGCGGGGGGAAGAACTTCTTTTGAAAGATTTTATGGCGCTTGCTGCAAGGTTGAAAAAGTGAATGAAATTTTTCCAGGAATTTGGACTTGGGCCTGGTTTTCGCAGGAAAAAGGTTATTTTTTTAACGGCCTTCTTTTAAATGAAGGGCCGGACACGATTTTGATCGATCCGCCTTTGATGACAAAAGAGGCCCGCCAAACGCTCTCCCGGTTTCTTCCGGCGCGCGCGATTTATCTCACCAATAAAGACCATGAACGCAGCGCCTATGATCTTCGCCGCGAATTCAAAATCCCTCTCTGGATCCATGAAGCGGACCGGCTTTTTTTAAAAGAAGCGCCGGACCGGACTTTTTCGGAAAGTACGGTCCTTGCAGGCGGGCTCCGGGCCGTCCCTCTGCAGCATCAAAAGTCGCCGGGGGAAACGGCCTTTTATCTGGAGAAAAAAAAGATTTTGATTTTGGGCGATGCGTTGATCGGCCATCCCTCAGGCAAACTGTCTCTTCTTCCCGCCGCCAAATATGCGGACATTCAAAAAGCCCAGGCGGGCTTGCGGCGGATTTTTTCGCTCTCCTTCGATGCTTTGCTGTTGGGAGACGGCCAATCGATTCTCACCGGCGCGCAGCAAGCCGTGGACATTTTTTTTGATGAGCTCCGATAAACCTATTCCCAGTCATCCCCGCATGGTTTTACAGCGAAGCAGCCCTTTAGGGGGCGGGGATCAGTCTGTGGATTCCCGAAAAAAGAATTCGGGAATGACAGGTGAGAATACTTGGGACGTCGCCGTGGTGGGGGCCGGCGCTGCAGGTTTGATGGCGGCGCTTATTGCCGCCCGCGGAGGATCCCGGGTTCTGCTGCTCGACAGTAAGGAAAAAATCGGCGCAAAAATCCTCATGTCCGGGGGGACGCGATGCAATATCACCAATGCCGTGATCACAGAAAAGGATTTCGAAAGCAGCCAAAAGCGGATTCTTGCGGCCGTGCTCAAGGCTTTTTCATCCGAACAGGCGCTTCAATTTTTCAAAGAACTGGGAGTCGAGGCCGTGCTCGAACCCGGGGGGAAGTATTTTCCTTCCACGCATTCCGGCCGTACGGTGCTTGAAGCTTTGCTTCGCGGGGTCCGGCAAGCAGGCGTGGAGTTGGTTCCTTCGAAAAAAGTGACCCGCATCACTTTTGAAAGGGATCTCTTCAGGCTGGAAGGCGCCTCGTTTGCCTATGGGGCAAAAAAAGTAATTCTCACGACCGGGGGGCTTTCCTATCCGCAAACAGGCAGTGACGGAACAGGCTATGCGATTGCGCAATCCTTTGGCCATTCGGTCATTCCCACTTCTCCGGCCCTGACTCCGCTTTTAACCGATGACGGAGATTTCAAAAAACTCTCGGGCGTTTCTCTGCCTGTCCGGCTGAATCTTTATCTGGAAGGAACAAAAAAGACCGGGCATGACGGGGCCTTCCTTTTTACGCATACCGGATTCAGCGGGCCGGTGGCCCTGGATATCAGCCGGCATTGGATACGCCACCAGGCGCAGGGCAAGGTTGAAATTTTTTCCAATTTTTTACCCGATTTCCGGGAAGAAGAATTCCGGGAAAAAATTCTCGAAGAAACCAGCAAGCAGCCCTCCCGTTTGGTCAAAACCTTTTTGGGAGATTTTTTGCCCCGCGCTTTTAGCGAGACTTTTTTAGAGAAAATGGAGATTTCAGAATCGCTGGTATTGAATCAGTGGAAACTCCCGTATCCATTTTTATGGCTGGATCCCCT
>CAYGIT010000098.1:0-10461 GCA_964349955.1 uncultured bacterium | reverse complement strand
GGGAACAGCGGAGGCTCCGCACCCGCCCCGGGCTTAGTTTTGCCGAAGCTGGAGCGCGTCTGCCGGAGTCCGGAAAATTCTGCTGCGCGAACTTGAGCAGAGTCGCGCCCAGGAGAATTCTTTTGCCGAGGAAATTAATTTGAAAGTTTTGGGGCTTACTTGGGAGAGCGGGTGGATTCCATGAGGCCTTGGGCCTGGGGAGGGAGGAAGCCGGGGTAACCACGGTGGCGCTCGGCGAGCTCGATCACGCTGAAGGATTTTCCTTTTTTGACTTCGGGCTTCGTGAAAATCTGGCGCAAATCCGATCCGCGGTCGCCCACAATATTGCCCGTAAATTCAATGCCCTGCTTTTCGAGATAAAAGATCGCCTGTTCGATGTCGGCCACACGGACCGCAATGTGATGCAATACTTTATCGCCAAAAGCTTCAACCCATTCCGGGATCAGGCTGCCTTTGCCGCGCGTGCCCTCATAAGCCTGGTCGATGAAAAGTACGGGGTAACCGGGTTTCCGGTAGACTTTCGCCCACCAGTTTTCGTATTCGATGACACCGAGTTTTTCGTCGTAGCGGTAACCGCAATCGAGAAATTCTTTCGCGCGCTCTTCGACTTTTTTTGTGCGGAAAGTCATATGATCGATAATCGGCCAAAAACCGATCCCCAAAACATGCAGGCCCATCGCAATCACATGCGCCGCCCGGTTGTGGGCAATGAAATCTTCCACATAGCCGGCAAGAAGTTTTTCCACCGGGTCCTTTAAGACTTCATTGAGACCTGCGAGAGGAGTTTCTGGAATTATTTTTTTGGGGTTTGTCATAGAAAAGAAAAACGGGGGAAAGATTTACTTTCCCCCATTTTGCAGCTCGTAGAAAAAATGTTACTGAACCAGCTTATTGCCCGGTTTGCGCGGAGGATCACTTTTCGCCCGTTCCGGAACTTTCGGATTGTCTTTATAGGAAGGCGACAGCTCCGCGTTGACTTTGGCCCATTCGGGGCTGTAGTCTTCGGATTCCACAATGGCGCCGATCGGGCATTCCGGCAGGCAGGCGCCGCAGGTAATGCAAACGGTCGGGTCGATCACCATGAATTCTTCGCCCTTGTAATCCCCGGGATAAATGCAATCCACCGGACAAACGGCAACACAGGAAGCGTAACGTTCACCAAGGCACTTTTCAATAATCACATACGACATAATTCAATTCCTCCGCTAAAGTTGACGCATTTTATCGTGAATAATGGCTACCGTCAATATCGGCAATTCACAAAAAATATTGAACCTTACAGTCCTTCTTTCCTTGCCATGGCTTCCAGCCTTGCAATCCTCTCTTCGACCGGCGGATGAGTGCTAAAAAGCTTCATGAAAAAATCCGGCTTCAGCGGATTCACGATAAAAAGATGGGCGATGGAGGGCTCGGCACCCCGGAGCGGGATTTGCTTTTGCGCAGATTCCAGTTTGCGGAGCGCGCTTGCCAGGTAAAGCGGATTTCCGGAAAGTTTGGCTCCCCTTTCATCCGCATCCGATTCCCGCGAACGCGACACCGCCATTTGAATCAAAAGCGCGGCAAACGGGATGACAATGGACATCACAAGAAGCAAAAGCGGATTGGCTTGCTCTTCCCGGTCATCGCGCCGGCCTCCGCCGAACATCATCGCATAGCGGAGCATCGTCGCCACCATGCTAATCGCGCCGGCCAGAGTCGCGGCAATGGAAGAAATCAAAATATCGCGGTGTTCCACATGCGCAAGCTCATGGGCGAGCACGCCTTTTAATTCCTCGCGGTTGAGCGCGGTGACAATTCCCTCTGTCACGGCAATCGCGGCATGCTCCGGATTGCGGCCCGTGGCAAAAGCATTCAGGGCTGTGGACGGAATCAAATAAATTTTAGGCATGGGAAGCCTGGCTTCTTCGGTCAGCTCCCGCACGATCGCGTAAACTTCCGGGGCATTTTCTTCGGGCAAGGGCACGGCGCGGGACATGGACAAAACCATGGAATCGCTGAACCAGTAGGCCCCAAAATTCATCACGCAGGCAAAAAGAAAGGCGGTCATCATGCCGCTTTCGCCACCGACGGCATTGCCAAAAAAAACCAGAAGGGCGGTCAGGGCCGAAAGAAGAATCGTGGTTTTAAGAAAATTGTTCATGAAAATATTTTAAACTTTCACGCCCATCTTCATAAGGTCTTGAATGAGTTGTTTTTTATTCCGGAACCGGATGGAATGCATGCCGACCGCCCTGGCGCCTTTGACAAATTTCGTGACATCGTCAATGAAGACGGTCTCTTCCGGCTTCAGGCGGATTTTCGCAAGCACCTTCTGATAAATTTCGGGTTCCGGCTTGCGATGTCCCACTTCATGAGAGGGAAAGGTTTTTTTGAAATGCCGGAGAATCCTGAATTTCTTTTTGATGTAGTTGAAGTGCATGGCATTGGTATTGGAAATCAAATAAAGCGGGTAGCGGCGCTTGAGTTTGGCAAGAAGCGCGTCCATGCCCTCATTTTCAGTGAAGATGTCATTCCAGTACTGCCGGAAGGTGGCATAATTGACGGGAAATTTCAAGACTTGCCGGGCATGGCTGTAAAATTCATAGGAAGAAATATGCCCGCGGGTATAGGCCTTTTCGGTCGGGGAGGTAAAAAAGTGGACCCATACCTTGAGCCGCGGCACCTGGCAGGCCTTGGCAAAGCAATTGGCCGCCTTATAAGCATCGTAATTCAAAAGCACGTTTCCAAGATCAAAGAGAACCGCTTTAATTTCTGTTTTTTTCTTTTTCATACAATCCTCAAACTTTCTAAAGTAAGTTCTTCCAGGGGTTCTGAAACCGTGACCACTTCCATTTCTCCGTCTTTCTCCACCTGAATTTCGCAAAGGGCGGGGCGATGAGGCGCATAACGAAGCATCAGTCTCCCCGCCATTTCCAGATTTTCCGGTTTTTTGTCGCCGATCAAAAGCGCATGGGGCCCCGAAAAATTGCGGGATGTCAAAAGCGAGCTTCCGGGCGGATGAAGATTTTCGAAATATTCATTCTGGTTTTCATTGCGGGCAATCACCAGCTTGGTTTTATCCTCCAGGCGAAAATGCCGTCCCATTTTCAGGATTTCAAATTCCCAGCGCTCGTAATCCGGATGATGATCGAAAACATCGCGTACTTTCTTTGCAAAATCCGGGGAAGTCAGCGCGCATCCGGCCGAAGGAGAGGGAGGATTTTCGATTCCATACTTGGCAGCGAGTTGCAAGAGAAGGCGCCGTGAGCGCCCATGGACCGCAAAAAGTTTTTCGCGGTCGACCATCCCCTGTTTTTCCGGCTCGGTCGGCGGCAAAAGCTTGGCCGAAAGCGGCCTCAGAACTTTCCCTTCCATGCCGGTTTCTGCTTCAATGGCCAGAAAATCACTCTTTTTTTGCGACATCGGCCGCTGGTCCAGAACTTCCCCGGTGACCAGAAAAGAAGCGCCGCATTGTTCCATATACCGTTTGGCCAGATCAAACATATACCCGCGGCAATCCACGCAGGGATTGATACCACGGCCGTAACCGTATTTGGGGTTTTGAATGACTTTCAGGTAATCGTCTCCCACTTTCAAAAAAGTCAGCGGCACGCCGAACCGGTGCGCGACGGAACGGGCATCGTCTTTGCAGCATCCGAACATGGTCTGGAAATTGACGGCCTCGATCTCGACTCCCTGCTCTTTGAGAATGCAGAGGGCCAGCGTCGAATCCAGCCCTCCCGAAAGAAGCACTACCGCTTTTTTATTCATATTTTCAGGACCAGGCATTTGGCCGCGCCGCCGGCTTTGATGAATTCACTGAATTCGAGCGCCCTCACCTGAAAGCCCCGTTTTTCAAGCTCGGCAGCCGTCCGGGGGCATTCCGAAGGAATCACGATATTTTTCCCGATCACCACGGCATTGCAGGCGAAACGCAAGGCTTCGGATTCCGGCACATGGATCGGATCAGGAATATTTTCAAGCAGCACCATTTGCGCATAAGGCTCAAACGCGGGAAGAAAAACAAGCGCCGTTTTTTCATCGAGCGGCGCGAAACAGGTGTCGAGATGATAAAACCGTTTGTCGCATAATTGCAGGGCATAATAGGATTGATTCAAAAGTCCGGACACCAGATCATGCGCTTCGATGTCGGAGCGGAAATGAAAGCCGGTGTACAGCTCCTGGTTCATGAAAAGCGCGTCTCCCTCGCCTTCAAAACAAAAGGGCCGTTCGAGCGTTTTGACAATGTACCCTTTTTGCCGGAACCATGCCTGAAAAGGGACTTCCTCCCCTTTTCTTTCCTTGTGGCGGAAATTGCTGCGGATAAAAATCCTTTTTTTGACAAGCCCGCCATTGGCGGTAAACACCAGGTCCGGCAGGCCTTTGACCGGCTCGAGGATTTCCACCCGGACTCTCAACTCTTTGGTCAATAATTCGTAATAGGCCGTCCACTGTTTTTTTGCTTTTTCCTTGTCGGCCTTGTGCTTCACGCTCATCCAGGGATTGATTTCATAAGCCACGTCATAAAAATCAGGCGGACACATCAAAAACGCGTGGCCGGTCATTTACTGCAAGCCCCCTCGAGCAAAGAGCAAAGAAGGCGAGAGAAGTATTCCGGAAAAACAATCAGCGCCTCTTGCCGAGTGAGGAGATCCATTTTGGGGACCGCTCTGCGGTTCCCAAAATTAGCTCCGAACGAGGCGGCGCGTTTTGGAGGAATACTTCTCTCGCCTTCTTTCAGGGCTAGGGATGAGTGAAGACTTACCATTTATTGATAGCCGAGCCGCCGGAGCGCGGCCGGGTCCTTTTTCCAGTTGGGCAGGGTTTTGACCCAGGTCTTGAGGAAAACTTTCTTATCGAGAAAGCGCTCCATTTCCACGCGCGCAAAGCGGCCGATTTCCTTGAGTTTCGCCCCGCCTTTTCCGATCACAATGGCTTTTTGGGAATCCCTCTCCACGAGAATGGTGGCTTCGATATTAATGAGGCCGTCTTCCCTTTCCTCGAATTTTTCAATTTCCACGGCCGTGGCATAAGGGATTTCCTCGCCGGTGCAAATAAAAAGTTTTTCGCGCAAAATTTCAGCCACAATAAACCGTTCATTCTGGTCGGAGATCTGGTCCTCGGGAAAAAGCATCGGGCCTTCCGGAAGATGCTCGAAAGTCTTTTCGATCAAAAGATGCGTTTGGTCTCCTTGCTTGGCGGAAATGGGGATAAATTCCCGGAAATTGAATTCTTTGCCGTAATGCTCGAGCACCGGCAAAAGGGCCGGTTTCGGAAAACGGTCAGTCTGATTGATCAAAAGGAAAACCGGTTTGGTTGTTTTTTTCACCATTTCAAGAATTTTAGCGTCTTCGGGATGCAGATCGCCGGGCAAAACCATCCAGTAAAGCAGGTCGATTTCTTCCAGCGACTTCGCCACCTCGTGGACCATCCATTCGCCAAGGAGGTCATGGGGTTTGTGAAGGCCGGGAGTATCGACAAAAACAATTTGCCCTTCCGGCTGCGTGAGAATGCCACGCACGAGATTGCGCGTGGTTTGGGGCTTCGGCGAAACCCCGGCGATCTTCAGGCCGACAAGACGGTTCAAGAGCGTGGACTTTCCGACATTGGGGCGGCCAATGATGGAAACGTAACCGGATTTCTTTTTTTCAGGCATTTTTGATTTCCTTCAATAAGACTTCGATTTCTTCGAAGCTGTTGTAAAAATGGGGCGCCACGCGTATCCCCACTCCCCGCGGGGAAACATAGATTTTTTTTGCCAGCAATTTTCGCCAGACTTTTTGCGGGTCTTTGGTTTTGAAAACCACGATGCCCGACCGGCGGCCCGGCTCGCGCGGTGAAATTACCTCGAACCCTTTTTGGACCAGGCCTTCGATGAGAAAATCCGTGAGTTCGAGAATCCGCTTTTCGATCCTCTCCATTCCGATGCCCGAAAGATATTCCACGGCCGCGCCCATGGCGAAAATCACGGGAAAAGCCGGGGAACCGAGTTCGGACCGCGCGGCTTCCGGCTTCGGGTCCAAAAGCCGGTTGTTCATGGCTTCCGGCTCGCGCATGCTGCGCCAGCCTACGGAGGAAGGCTTGAATTTCGAAAGCCACTTCTTATGAATGTAAAGCACGCCTCCGCCATAGCCCGCCAGCAGCCATTTGTAACTGTTCGTGCAAAGAAAATCTGCATTCCAGCGTTTCACATCCACCGGGAGCGCGCCGAACCCTTGCGTGGCATTCACCACAAAGTACCGCCCTTTTTTGATTTTTCCAATCGCTTCCAGGTCCTGGCGAAAACCGGAAGAGTATTGCACAAAACTCGTGAGAATGGTTTTTACCGGAGGTTTCAGCAGGCGCTTCAGGCCTTCCAGAGGGACCGAAAAATTTTCCGTTTCCTGCCAAGCTATGTTGGCTTTTCTCCAAAGCCAGGGCAAGGTGCTCGACGGAAATTCACTCGAATTGGTCAGCACTTCCCCCTCGCCGGCCAAAAGCTCGGCGATGAGATTCATGGCATGGGAAGTATTTTGGACAAACGCGATTTCGGAAGGTTCTGCGTGGATGAATTTTGCGACTTTCTCGCGTGCTTCCTCTTTTTGTTTCATCCAGCCGGGCCAGGCAAAATCCGCATGCTCGGAATGTTCCCGGTAATAACGGGCCACTCTTTCCTGCACGGGCCTGGGGACCGGCCCTCCGGCGGCATGATCCAGGTAAATGCAGTTTTTCGTCACCGGAAAATCGGAGCGGAGTTTATGCCAGAAGGAAGACATCAGGACTCAGAACAACGGGGTATCGATGATTTTTTTCAATAGCGCGGGACCGCGGGATCGATTTTGACCGACCATTCGTCGATGCCCCCGGCCACATTCTTGAGGTTTTTGAAACCCTTGGAACGCAAAAGCTCCAGTGCCTTCCGGCTGCGGCCGCCATGATGGCAGTGGGCCACGATTTCCTTGCCTTTGAAGGCTTCCAGCTCGCCGATGCGCGACTCGAGCTGGCCCAGCGGAATGAGCTTTGCTTTTTTGAGATGCGCGATTTGATGCTCGAAAGATTCGCGAACATCGATCAAGACAAAATCTTCTTTATGGTCGAGCTTGTGTTTTAAATCTTCCACGGAAATTTCAATCACGCCGGGCTCGTTCGCAAGCTGGGCCCCGCGGTTGAGGCCGCAGAATTGTTCGTAATCGATCAGCTTTTTAATCGTCGGGTTCTTGCCGCAAACCGGACAAGCCGGATCTTTGCGAATTTTCAATTCCCTGAAAGTCATGCGAAGCGCGTCATAAACCAGGAGCCGGCCCACCAAAGTGGTTCCGATTCCCGCGATGATTTTGATGGCTTCCGTGGCCTGAATCACGCCGATCACTCCGGGCAGAACCCCCAGGACTCCCCCTTCGGCACAACTCGGCACCAGGCCGGGCGGAGGCGGTTCCGGATAAAGACAGCGATAGCAAGGCCCTTCATTAGAAAAGACGGTCGTGAGGCCGTCAAAACGGAAAATCGAACCGTAAATATTGGGTTTGTTGAGAAAAACACAGGCATCATTGGTGAGGTACCGGGTCGGAAAATTATCCGTTCCGTCAATCACCACGTCGTAATCTTTCAAAATATCGAGCGCGTTTGCTGAATCCAGTTTGATCGGGTATTTGTTGACCTTGGTGTCCGGATTCATGGCCTTGATGCGCCGTTCCGCGGAATCCAGCTTTAATTTTCCGATTTCATCATTGGTATGAAGGATCTGGCGCTGAAGATTGGAAAGGTCCACTTTGTCGAAATCCACAATCCCGAGAGTGCCGATGCCCGCCGCGGCCAGGTAAAGGCCGAGCGGAGAACCGAGTCCCCCGGCCCCGATGATCAGGACTTTGGATTTAAGAAGTTTTTTCTGCCCCTCTTCCCCGATTTCCGGAAGAATGAAGTGGCGGCTGTACCGCGTCAATTGCTGCGAGGTTAAATTCATTTCGTCCTATTGCTTCCTGAAAATTTCTTCACGGGAAACCATTTCTTTTAAATGATTCGATTCCTGGATGCGAAGGGCCGGGTCTTTGGACGCCTTCACATTGTCCAGCACTTGCGCTTTGGTTTTCGCGCCCGGAATCACGGTTGAAACGGCGTCATAATCCAGGGCATATTCGAGCGCCGCTTGCGCCATACTCAAACGTTCGGTCGCAAGAATGCTTTTGAGCTTTTCAACTTTTTGCAATTCAAGATCAAGCTTTTCCGGCATCCAGCGGCGGCGATGGTCATTTTTGTGAAACTGATGTCCGGATTTATATTTCCCGGTCAAAAGTCCGCAGGCCAGCGGTTCCCGGGAGATAATGCCGATTCCCTTGCGCTTGGCTTCTCCAAAAACGCGTTCGGCCATCTTTTGATTCAATAAATTAAAGACAAGCTGGAGAGTGTCTACGCGGGGATCTTCCATGGCGGCCAAGGCTTCCTCTTCCGTATGAATAGAAATTCCGATGAAGCGGATCTTGCCGGCTTTCTTCAACTCTTCCAGGACACTTACAATCTCGCCGCGTTTGATCAATTCCAGGGAAGGGTTGTGCAATTGATAAAGATCAAGGGTATTGATTTGAAGCCGCTTCAGGCTTTCGCCGCAGGCAAACCGGATATATTCGGGATCAAAATTCTTTTTGCTGCCGCCGTGATAAAAATCCCAACCGGCCTTCGACGCGAGAATTACCTGATCGCGGGCTTTCCCCTTCAGCCACTGCGCGATCAAATCTTCGCTATGCCCGTGGCCATAAGTGTCGGCCGTATCAAAGAAATTAATGCCTGCCTCAAAACCCGCTTCCAGGGCTTCCAGCGACTCCGCGTCCTGCGTAGGACCGTAACTCGTTCCGCCGATGGCCCAGCAACCAAAACCGATCTCGGAAACTTTGAGTCCCGTTTTTCCAAGAACGCGGTATTTCATCGATCCTGTTTATGCGCCGCAAAAAACCGGGCGCTCGACCGGCTCGACCTTGCTTTTTCCGCCGTAAACTTCGTACCAGGGCGTCGCGCTCTTTTCAAGCACTGCATTCAGGGCCGTGATATTTTTCACTCCCTCATTATTGAGCCAGTCTTCAAGAGCTTTGGCTCCCTGTTTCGCGTAAACCGGAATTCCTTCTTTCCAGGTGGCGCGGCCGCACAGAACGCCGTTGTATTTGACGCCGGATTCCGCGGCAAGCTCAAGGCTTTCGCGGAATTCATCATCCCCTACGCCTGCACTTAGATAAATGAAGGGCTTCGAGGTGACCTTGGCCGTCTTGCCGAAATAAGCCATGGCTTCCTTGCGGGAATAAGCCGCCTGGGGGCCCTTGTAAGACTTGGTGCCTTCCACAAACTTCATATTGATCGGCATTTCCACCTTGAGCACGTCCACCTGATATTGGGGTTTCGTAAACTCCTGCATGCTTTGGGCCACGATTTCGGGTTTTTGCTTCGCAAATTCGAGCGTATCGACGCTTCCGCCGGCCGGATCATAGCTGACGAATTCCAGAAAAAACGGAATGTCCTGGTCCGCGCATTCGGAGCCGATGCGTTCCACAAAAGCATGTTTAATTTCATTCACGCGCTTATCGTCAAAAGGCGTGTAATAAATGAGGATCTTGATGGCGTCCGCGCCGAGTTTCTTAATACGAAGAACGCTCTGGTCTTCGAGAAGGTCCGGCAAACGGCCCGGCTGCGTATTGTCATAACCGCTGGATTCATAAGCCAGGAGCAGGCCCGCATTTTTATTGCGCGCGCGCGCGGCCGGAAGCCCGAATTCGGGGTCCAGCAAAATGGCGCTTGAATGCTGGGTCAGCACTTTGCTGACCGCCACTTTAAACTCTTCCATCATTTGCTGCGTGACTTGCTTTTGATCCACGCCTTTTTCCTTGGCAATGGATTTGGCCAAGGAACCGCGCTGGTCCATCGCCGCGGCACGAATGATTCCTTTTGAATCGGAAAGCGCTTCTAAATGTTTGAGTTTGCCTTTCGAAATCTTCATCATTTCTCCTTTTAATTAAAAATAAAATCCTTCAGGAATTGACCACTTCATCAATGGCTTTCTGAATATTTTCCTGGGATTGATACCCGACAAGCTGATTGGCCAGATCACCGTTTTTGAAAATCAAAAGCGTGGGAATTCCCTGGATTCCATATTGCTGGGGGGTCTCGGGATTTTCATCCACATTCATTTTACCGACCACTATTTTGCCGTCATTGGCCGCAGCGATGCGCTCAATCACGGGGCCAAGCATCTTGCAGGGCCCGCACCATTCCGCCCAAAAATCCACCAGCACCGGCTGTTTGGACCCAAGCACTTCATTCCTGAAATCGCGATCCGTAAAAATTTTTTCTTTGCTCATCTCTATCTCCTTGCAGGGAAAGATGTTAGATTAATTAGGACTGCTCCTGTTCAAACCATAGAGGCAGTACTATACAATAGCCGGAAAGGTTTGTCTAGCGAGGCCAAGCTCTTGTCAACGCAATTTAGAAATGTCCTATTCTTGGCAAAGTAGAAATGTCCGGTTT
>CAYGIT010000097.1:0-10464 GCA_964349955.1 uncultured bacterium | reverse complement strand
AATTCTTATTATCGGAATCAGGTGCAGTTGGCGCGCCTTTTCAAAAAATCGGAGTCGGGTGTAAAATTATATATAATATATAAAATAATTATAATTCATCAAGCTTGACATTATAACTTTTAGGTTATATTCTTTATGAAAAAAACAAGTTGTTTATTATGTGGATGACCGGGGCCGCAATCCTGTGTGGGATTTTATTCGTGCTCTGCCGGAATCCGAAAGAAATAAATGTTTTGAATACATCGCTTGTCTGGAAGAAACAGGTGAAGGGATACGAAGGCCCGTGGGTGATTATTTGGGCGAAAAACTGTATGAATTAAGGCCGAAGCAGACCCGGTTGATTTATTTTTTTATGCTGAAAGAATATGCCGTGCTAGTGCATGCGTTCCGGAAAAAAACTAACCAGATTCCTTGGCAGGAAATCCGGATCGCTCGTTCGCGAATGGAAGATTTTATACGCCGCGTTGAAAGAGGAGCCCTTCAACTGGAGAAATAACAAAAATGAAACCTTTAAAAGTTCCATCGCACCGTGAACTAGCAGCCCCTTATTTAAAAAAACGGAAACTCCGAAGCCAAATTAAAATGGGAGTCCGGCGACTCAAGGTCATTAGCCAGATCATCGAATACCGTGAAAAACTGGGATTGACCCAGGAGGAGCTCGCTGCGCGTATCGGAGTTTCTCAACCTTTTATTGCCCGTCTCGAAAATGATGAGGCCGCTAATCTTAGCCTCGAAACGCTTGTTAAAATCGCGGAGGCTTTAGACGGGGAAATTGAAATTCGTATCCGCCCCTCAAAAGCCGCCTGAATCAGTCGAATTATTTTGTCGTTTTGCGCATCAACATTCTGTTAAATTATAGGCATGTCTCTTTTTAAACTTCAGACTCCTTTCAAGCCGCAGGGGGATCAGCCGCAGGCGATTGAGAAACTGGTGCGGGGATTTCAGTCCGGGAAGCGCGAGCAAGTGCTGATCGGCGTCACGGGATCAGGCAAGACTTTTACCATGGCGCATACGATTGCACGCCTTGAAAAGCCCACGCTTGTGATCTCCCACAATAAAACCCTGGCGGCGCAGCTCTATTCCGAGTTCAAGGAATTCTTCCCTGAAAACGCGGTGGAGTATTTTGTTTCCTATTATGATTATTACCAGCCCGAGGCCTATATCCCGAACACTGATACCTACATTGAAAAGGACTCTTCTATTAATGAAGACCTGGACCGGCTCCGCCTTTCGGCCACCAGCTCGATTCTTTCACGCCCGGACACCATCATTGTTTCAAGTGTTTCCTGCATTTATGGCTTGGGCTCTCCGGAGGATTGGCAGGGGATGCTGGTTCAAATCGAAAAAGGAAAAGCTTTTGACCGTGATGCCTTTCTTTCCGCGCTTGTGGGCATTCAATATTCAAGGGTGGATGCCGAGCTGGTGCGCGGCAGTTTTCGCGTGCGCGGCAACCGCGTGGATTTGTATCCTTCGTACGGGGAAACCCCGCATCGCATTGAATTCGGGCCCGAAACGATATCGGGAATTTTTATTCTGGATTCCAAAAGCGGAAGAATGGTGAGCGAACTCGAGCGGCTAGCCATTTACCCGGCCAAACATTTTGTGACGCCTTCGCATCGTCTCGACGCGGCATTCCAGGGAATCGAGGAAGAGCTGAAATGGCGATACCGTGAATTGACGGAGCAGGGCAAAGACCTCGAAGCCCGGCGGCTGGAATCGCGCGTGAAATACGACCTTGAAATGTTGAAAGAGGTCGGGTTTTGCTCGGGCATTGAAAATTATTCGCGGCATTTGTCGGGCCGGGAGCCCGGCTCCACGCCCTACACGCTTCTGGATTATTTCCCGGAGGACTTTTTGACCATCCTCGATGAATCGCATCAGTCCATTCCGCAAATCCGGGGCATGTTCAATGGCGATCTCTCCCGCAAAAAGGTTTTGGTCGAGCATGGCTTCCGGCTTCCCTCGGCGCTCGACAACCGGCCGTTGCGTTTTCCGGAATTCGAAAAGAAGATGAAACAAATGCTTTATGTTTCCGCCACCCCTTCGTCTTATGAAATGCTGCGCGCGGAGGCCGTGGCGGAGCAGATCATCCGGCCCACAGGTTTGATGGATCCGGAAATTGAAGTTCGAAAGACAGAATTTCAGATCGACGACCTGATCGCTGAAATCAAGGTGCGCGCGAAGATCAATGAGCGTGTGCTCGTGACAACGCTGACCAAAAAAATGGCGGAGGATTTGAGCCGTTATTTTAAAGAAGTCGGGATTAAGGTCAATTACCTGCATTCTGAATTTGACGCCTTCGAGCGCGTGGAAATTCTCCAGGACCTGCGGCGTAAGAAATACGACTGTGTGATCGGCGTGAATCTGCTTCGTGAAGGCCTTGATCTTCCCGAGGTTTCGCTGGTAGCGGTACTCGATGCGGACAAGGAAGGATTTCTGCGGAGCGAAGTTTCCCTGATCCAGATTGCCGGCCGCGCGGCGCGGAACATCAACGGAAAAGTCATTATGTACGGTGACAAAATGACGGACGCGATGAAAAAAGCTATCAGCGAAACCCTCCGCCGGCGCGGGATTCAGCGCCAATTCAACGAAGAACACGGTATTACGCCCCGTTCGATCCAGAAAGAAATCAAGGAAGGAATCGAGAAATGGAAAACGGCCGAAGAAATCGTGGCCGGCGTTGTCGGGGAATCCAAACAGGAGTATGAGACCAAATCCTATCTCACGTTTCTTAAAACGAGAATGGAAAACGCGGCCCGCGCGCTTGAGTTTGACAAGGCCGCGCGCTACCGCGACGAAATCCGGCGCATTGAAGAAAAAGAGGGGATGGGAGAAAGTATTCTCAAAAAACGCTGATTCTCCGATTATTTGTTTGACTCTGAATTCTGCTTGCTTCATAATTCTTTTAAATTCATGAATTGAAAAGGAGAATTACAGAAAAATGGACCAAACCCTCAAGTGGTTTGAAGAACACAAGTTTGTTGCTCTCATCCGTTCCGGTTCTGCCGAAGATGCAGAAGCGATGATCAAAGCCTCCTCCTCGGGTGGTTTTAAAATTTTCGATATTTCAATGCAAACTCCCCAGGCCCTCCGGCTGGTTGAATCTTATTCCAAAAAAGAGGGATTTCTTGTGGGCTCGAGTTCGGTGCTGGATGGTGAAATGGCGCAGCGCGCCATTAATGCCGGCGCCAAATTTCTTTCCAATGCTTACACGGACCGCGATGTGATCAACGTGGCCAAAAATAATAATACTTTTGTAATTGCGGGGGCCACGACGCCCACTGAAGCATTTGAGGCGTACCAGTTGGGGGCAGACCTCATCAAAATTTATCCCGCAGGGCTTGCGGGCGGTCCGCCTTACCTGAAAGCCATTCGCGGGCCCATGCCTTTTCTGAAATTAATGGCGGGTGGCGATGTCACCCTGGAAAATGCTTCCGAATATTTGAAGCATTGCCTTGCCGTTTCGGTAGGGAAGAATCTTTTTGACAAGGCGCTTATCCGCTCGGATAAATGGTCCGAGATCACGGAGCGGGCCAAACAATTCACCCAGAAACTCGAGTCTCTTAAAGTCGCAAAGTGACCTCCCGTAAGAACTTAAGGGAGGTCATCCTTGCATCTTCCCAGGTCATTCCCGAATGCTTTTGCAGCGAAGCAGCCCCCTTGCGGGGTCGGGAATCCATTTTTTGATCCCCGCCTAAAATCATGCGGGGATGACGAGGCTATTCCCAGCGTTGACATCCTTCCGCGGATCAATATAATAAACGCAGTCTTTGCAAATACTTACATCAATTCTCGCAAAAAAAAAGAGGGAATTCTTTTTCTGTGAAGCCATGCCGGATTTTTATCGGAGCGCTTGCGCTTTCTTTGGCATTTTCTTTTTATAAAGCGCCGGCAGGCTTAAGTGCTACTTCTTTTGGTGAAGTTCCGGAAGGTTTGATCGAGCTCAAGGATTATCACAACCCGGTTTATCTTTTTGTTCCTCCGGGGCAGGACAAGTCTCTTTTAAATTCAATGGTCCTGCTTATCCCTGATTCCGGGGAAACTCCGGATGCGCTTGTTCAGGAATGGCTTGCCATTGCCAAGAAAAAAAATCTGATTGTGGCAGTGCCGGCCCTGAAAATGGATCCGAAGGATGTTCCGTACCGTACGGATGAATGGATTCTGAAAGTAAAAAAAGACCTGGCAAATCGTTACCATGTCGGCAAGATTTATGTGATTGGAAAGGGCGAAGGAGCGCACTATGCGGGTTATCTCGCGCTCCAGCATCCCGAAGATTTCTCCGGGGCGGGATTGATCGATGGTTCATGGGCCGGTTCTTTTGAGAAACTGATGCATCTTTCCGGCCGTCCCGTCCAGCAAGTTCCTGCTTTTGTATCTTTGGCTGCTCCGGATGCCGAATTCGCCAAAGAAACGGAAAAATGGGCCTACCGGTTGTCGAGTAAAGGGTATCCCATTTATATGGAAAAATTTGAGAAGGACGAAAAAGTGGATTCCGTGGATATCAAAACACGGATGATAGACTGGCTCCAGAAAAAGGCTGAAACCTGGGCCCAGGTGATAGCAACAAAGGGAAAAACAAAAAAAGAAAAATTTTCGAACTGGGCGCAAGAGTTTTTCTCTTCGCCCGTCCACCATTAAATTTGAAGGGATAAGATGATGAAGCTGACCGGCGCGCAAATCATGATTAAGTGTCTCGAAAAAGAAGGCGTGGATTATGTGTTCGGCCTTCCCGGCGGGGCGATTTTACCCACGTTTGATGCCCTTTATGATTCGAAACAAATAAAATTCATTCTGGTCCGCCACGAACAGGGCGCCTCCCATATGGCAGACGGGTTTGCGCGGGCCAGCGGCCGCACCGGCGTTTGCCTTGTCACTTCGGGCCCTGGCGCGACCAATACCGTGACCGGGCTTGCGACCGCTTATATGGATTCCGTTCCCGTGGTGTGTATCACCGGGCAGGTGGCTACGCATGCGATCGGGAGCGATGCGTTTCAGGAGGCCGATATTTGCGGCATCACCCGGCCCGTTACCAAACATAATTATTTGATTAAAAACGTCAATGACATTGCCCGCGTTGTGCGCGAGGCGTTTGTGATTGCCTCGACCGGGCGTCCGGGGCCGGTGCTCATCGATTTTCCCGTGGATGTCAGCCGCGCGGAAGCCGAGTTCGAATGGCCCGAGGAAGTTTATATCCGCAGCTATCATCCTAAATTGACGGCCCCTCCGGAAGTTTCGAAAGAACGGATTGAGGAGGCCGCCAAACTGATCGGCCAGGCCAAACGCCCCGTGCTTTATGTGGGCGGCGGCGCTGTTGTCTCGGGGGCCAATAAGGAACTTCTTGAATTGGTGGACAAGACCGGGATTCCGGTAACAACCACGGTATTGGGACTGGGGATTTTCCCGGAAACGCATCCTTCTTCATTGAGAATGCTCGGCATGCACGGCACGCATTATGCCAATTATTCGGTGCAGAATTCCGATTTGTTGATTGCCGTGGGCGCGCGTTTTGACGACCGCGTGACCGGCAAGATCGATAAATTCGCGCCGCATGCAAAAATCGTTCACATTGACATTGACCCTGCGTCGATTTCAAAAGTTGTGAAAGTGCATTGCGCGATTGTGGGGGATGTGAAACAGGTTTTGAAAGACTTGAACAAGAAAGTGGGCAATATCCGGCCGCAGATGAAAGAGTGGCTGGCCCAGATCGAGGCCTGGAAAAAGAAACATCCTTTGAAATATGATCAATCGAACGGTTCAATCCGCCAGGAATACGTGATCGAAAAAGTCGGCGAGCTGACGAATCACAAGGCCGTGGTGACAACGGGTGTAGGCCAGCACCAGATGTGGACAGCCCAGTGGTACGGATTTGCCGCGCCCCGGGGCATGATCACTTCCGGCGGCCTGGGGACCATGGGCTATGGCCTGCCTTCCGCAATCGGCGCGAAGCTTGGCCGCCCGAATGAGACTGTGGTTTGCTTTGACGGCGACGGTTCGTTTCAAATGACCATGTGCGAGCTGGTCACCGCGTCTTATTACAAGATTCCGGTCAAAATCATTTTGATGGATAATTCCCATCATGGAATGGTGCGGCAATGGCAGGAACTTTTTTACCGCCAGCGTTATTCAGCCTCCATTCTCGGCCCCTCCAATCCCGATTTCGTGAAAGTGGCGGAAGGCTGCCATGTTTTTGCGCTGAAAATTGATAAAAAAGAAGATGTGATCGCAGGACTGAAAAAAATACTGGCCCATGACGGGCCGGCTTTGGCGCATATTGTGGTTGCAAAATCCGACAATGTTTATCCGATGGTGCCTGCCGGGCATGCCTTGGATCAAGTCATGGACATGGCATAACAGCAATGCAAAAATCAAAATGCAAAATTCAAAAAAAAGGCTAAAGGGATAAAATCTATGGAACATACGATCTCTGTACTGGTGGAAAATCATTTTGGGGTGCTGACGCATGTGGCCGGGCTATTTTCGGCGCGTGGATTCAATATCGATAGCCTTGCCGTCGGAGAAACCCATGACCCCTCCGTTTCGCGCATGACCATTTTGGTGCATGGCGATGACCGTATTGTGGAACAGATCATCAAACAGCTCAATAAACTGATTGATGTGATCATGGTCGAAGATTTGAGCGGCGAGGATTTGATTGACCGGGAACTGGTGCTCGTGAAAGTCAATGCCAATGCCGGAAGCCGCAACGATATCCTGCAAATCGTCAATACGTTCCGCGCCAAGGTGGTGGATGTCAACCCCGACTCGATGACCATCGAAGTCACGGGCGGCGAGAGCAAGATCGACGCAATCGTCGAGCTTCTGACGCCCTTTGGCATTCGTGAAACCGTCCGTACCGGGGTCGTAGCGCTTTCACGCAGCAAAGAGCTGATCGCGCCTGCCAAAGAAGCGCCCAAGGCCGTTTCCGCTGCAGCTCTCAAGAAGCCCAAAAAACTTCAGACAAACAAATAAGGCCGCTTCGAATTGGGGACAGGTACAGCACACTTCGTACCTGTCCCCAATTCCTCTGAACCGGTGTGAAATAAAAGGAGACTTTTTTCATGGCGAAAATTTATTATGACAAAGATGCGGACCTGAAAATTCTAAAAGGCAAAAAAGTGGCCATTGTGGGTTATGGCATTCAGGGCCGGGGACAGGGCCTCAACTTGCGTGATTCAGGGGTTGAAGTTCTGATTGCGCAGCGCAAGGGTGGCTCGAACTATGACATGGCAGTCCAGGATGGTTTTAAGCCTGTGGAGGCAGAGGAAGCCGCGAAACGGGCGGATATTATTCAGATCCTCACGCAGGACCATTTGCAGGGCGAAATTTATGCGCAAAGTATCGAGCCTTACATCAAGCCCGGCAAGTCCCTGCTGTTTTCCCATGGATTCAATATCCATTTCGGCTACATCAAGCCGCCCAAAAACATTGACGTTTTTATGGTGGCTCCCAAAGGGCCGGGCTCGCTCGTGCGTTCCCAATTTGTGGAAGGCGGAGGCGTGCCGTGCCTGGTGGCCATTCATCAAAATGCGACCGGCAATGCTTTGAAACTCGGTCTGGCGTATGCCAAAGCCATCGGCGGAACCCGCGCGGGCGTGATTGAAACCAATTTCAAGGAAGAAACTGAAACCGATCTTTTCGGCGAACAATCCGTGCTTTGCGGCGGTTTGAGCGAGCTGATCCGCGCCGGCTACGAAACGCTCGTGGAAGCGGGGTATCAGCCCGAAATGGCTTATTTCGAATGCCTGCACGAAGTGAAATTGATTGTCGATGCGGTTTTCGTGCATGGCCTTTCCGGGATGCACCGCCGTGTTTCCGATACCGCCGAGTATGGCGATTATTCACGCGGCAAGCGCGTGATCGGCAAAGAGGCGCGCGAAGCCATGAAAAACATTTTAAAGGAAATCCAGTCCGGTTCCTTTGCCAAGGAATGGATCGAGGAGAACAAAAAAGGCCGGCCGAATTTCAATAAGATGCGCCAGGAATGCGATAATCATCCGGTCGAGAAAGTCGGAGCCGAACTGAGAGGCATGATGCATTGGTTGAAACAGCCTTCTGCAAAAACGCCTGCCGTCAAAACGAAAAAAGTAAAAGTGACAGCAAAATAGAATGACGGGGATGTTATGGAACGCAGACGAATCTACATTTTTGATACCACACTAAGAGATGGCGAGCAATCGCCCGGGGCCTCGCTGACTCCGGATGAAAAACTGAAAATCGCCAAACAGCTTGAGCGTTTGAATGTAGATGTCATTGAGGCCGGCTTTCCCGCCTCCTCGCCCGGCGAAATGACTGCGGTACGCATGATCGCGAAAGAAGTCCGCAAAACCGTGATTTGCGGGCTTGCGCGCACCCTCGAAAAAGACATTGAGGCCTGCCGGCGTGCCCTGGAGCCCGCCGCCAAAAAAAGGCTGCATCTTTTTCTCGCCACGTCGCAAATCCACCGGCAGTACAAATTGAAAAAGGGAAAAAAGGAAATCATCCAGATTGCGGTGGACCATATCCGGTCTGCGAAAAAAGATTTCCCCCAAATCGAGTTTTCTCCCGAAGATGCCTCGCGAACGGAGCCCGGATTTTTGGCGGATGTCACGCGCGCGGCGATTGATGCCGGCGCTACTTCCATTAATATTCCTGATACCGTGGGGTACACCGTGCCCCAGGAATTCGAAGACCTCATCCGGTTTTTGATCAAAAAGAATCCCAGTCTTGGAAAAAAAACCGTGCTTTCGGTGCATTGCCACAATGATTTGGGGCTGGCGGTGGCCAATTCCCTGGCCGCGGTGCTGGCCGGCGCCAACCAGGTGGAATGCACGATCAACGGCATCGGCGAGCGCGCCGGCAATGCCTCTCTGGAAGAAATCGTGATGGCGATCGATACGCGAAAGGATTTCATCCATTGTTCGACCGGCATCCGCCTTGCCGAGATCACCAAAAGTTCGCGCATGGTTTCGCATCTGACCGGCATGGTAGTACAGCCCAACAAGGCCATCGTGGGCCGCAATGCTTTTTCGCATGAATCCGGCATTCATCAGGACGGCATCCTCAAAAAGCGCCAGACTTATGAGATCATGGACCCTAAACGCATCGGGCTTTCAGGCACGCAATTGATTTTAGGAAAACTTTCCGGCCGGCATGCCTTCAAGGAAAGAATCGCAAAGCTGGGATACAGTCTGAATGAGGAAGACACCGCCCGCATTTTTCGGCAGTTCAAAGCGCTTGCGGACAAAAAGAAATATGTTTTTGACGAAGACATCGAAGCGCTTTTGGAAAATGAAATCGGCCGCATCCCGGAAGTCTGGAAACTGGAACATTTAAAAGTCTCCAGTGAAACAGGAAAAAAACCGTACGCCGCAGTTTCCTTGAGTTTCAAAAATAAAATCCATGATGCGGATTCCGGCGGGGACGGGCCGGTGGATGCCTGTTACAAGGCCATCGAAAAAATCGTCAAGTCGGATGCCCGCGTGACCCATTACGGGATTCAATCCGTCACCGGGGGAATGGATGCCCAGGGCGAGGTCACGGTCAAACTTTATGTGTCGGACCGCGAGGTGACCGGCCGCGGAACCAGTACCGATATTATTGAGGCCAGCGTCAAGGCTTACCTCTTTGCGCTTAATAAAATTTCAGCCCGTTCTCTGGTTTAGTGGCTTGTCATGCATCAAATGCCGGGTGGATTTAGGGGACAGGCATGCATTGCACTTCATGCCTGTCCCCTAAATCGTCCATGAAAAAAAACTCCGAAACTTTGCGGCTTTTTGGTATATTCGGCAATCCGCTTGCCCATACCTTGTCCCCGGCCATGCAGGAAGCCGCCTTCGAGCAGATTGGCTGGAAGGCCCATTACCTTGCTTTCGAGCTTGGTTCCCGGGATTTCCGAAAAGCCATGACCGGTCTTTCCCGTTTTCTTATTGAAGGTTTTAACCTGACCGTTCCGTACAAACAGGCGGTCATGCCTTATTTGCATGCCCTGACTCCCGAGGCCCGCGCGATCGGAGCCGTGAATACCGTCTTTCGAAAAAGCGGCCGGTGGGTGGGAGCCAATACCGATGCTTACGGTTTTCTCACTTCCCTTGAGAAAGAGGGAAAATTCGATCCGTGCGGAAAAAAAATCCTGGTGCTGGGCGCCGGCGGAGCGTCCCGGGCTGTGATTTACGGCCTGGCAAGCCGGGGAGCCCGGAAAATCCGGATTGCCGCAAGGCGCCGGGGCCCGGCGGCCGGAATTGCGCGGGATTTCCGGAAAGTATTTCCCGGCATGGATTTTGAAATTTTGGAAGGCCCTTTCGAAAAATTAAAGCCCGCATTCGCGGATTCCGATTTGGTGGTCAATGCGACGCCGTTGGGTTTGAAAAAAAAAGACCCGCTTCCGGTTCCCGAAAAAGTGATTCCGGAAGCAGGGAAAAGAATTTTGTTTTTTGATTTGATTTATGATCCGGCGCCCACGCCTTTTTTGAAAGCTGCGGCTAAAAA
>CAYGIT010000096.1:249-10644 GCA_964349955.1 uncultured bacterium | reverse complement strand
CTGCTTCATTCCCCCTTGCCCGAAGCCGTGGCCAATCTCGAAAAACAGGTCATCACCCAAGCCCTCCAAAAAACCGCCGGAAACCAGAAAAAAGCTTCCGACCTCCTCGGAATCACCCAGCGAATGCTCGGCTACAAATTAAAAACTTACGGAATCATGCCTTAGAGGTAACAATTTTGTTTCTTTCTCTTCTATCTTTGAATTTAATCAACCCTCAAATTATGGCAGAAAATAGCATTTGAAGTTGGCATAGGGATTGCTTTTAAAAGGAGCATTGATTTTTAATTTAAAAAAGCCGGCGATGAGAAAATCGTAGCGGTTATCAACCCTTTGGGTATTGACTTTGCCGCACAGTATCATTAAACTTCAAGGACTTTTCCCGAGTTCCGGGAAAGGATAATTCACAATAGAAGAGGGGATTTGACCATGGCGGATATTACGGAAGTTTTTGGATCGAATGTTTTCAATGAACAAAAAATGAAAGAACGCCTGCCGAGAGACACTTTCAAGTCGCTTCGCAAAACGATTTCTCAGGGAATGCCGTTAACTCTCGAAGTGGCCAATGTTGTCGCAAACGCGATGAAAGACTGGGCCATCGAAAAGGGCGCCACGCATTACACGCACTGGTTCCAGCCGCTGACCGGCGGGACCGCTGAAAAACACGATTCCTTTATTGCTCCGACCGGCGATGGCAGCGTGGTCATGGAGTTTTCCGGAAAGCAGCTGATTCAGGGCGAGCCGGATGCTTCGTCTTTTCCTTCCGGCGGTCTTCGCGCGACGTTCGAAGCGCGGGGCTACACGGCATGGGATTGCACTTCGCCTGCGTTTTTAAAAGAAGACGATGCCGGCAATGTGACGCTTTGCATTCCGACCGCGTTTTGTTCTTATACCGGTGAAGCCCTTGATAAAAAAACCCCGCTTCTTCGTTCCATGGAGGCGCTTTCCAAACAGGCCGTGCGCGTGCTTCGCGCCCTTGGAAATACTACGACCAAGCGCGTGACCCCGACGATGGGGCCCGAGCAGGAATATTTCCTGATCGATAAGAAGTTTTACGAAAAGCGCCTGGATTTAATGGTCGCCAACCGGACACTTTTTGGTTCCCCGGCCCCGAAAGGGCAGGAGCTGGAAGACCAGTATTTCGGTTCGATCAAGGACCGCGTTTCCAAGTTCATGAAAGATCTGGACACCGAGCTTTGGAAAATGGGCGTTTCCTCCAAAACCAAGCATAATGAAGTGGCCCCTGCCCAATTTGAAATGGCCCCGATTTTCGCCCAAATCAATATTGCCGCCGACCATAACCAGCTTGTGATGGATACCATGCGCAAAGTGGCGATCCGTCATGACCTGGTGTGCCTGCTGCATGAAAAGCCTTATGCCGGCGTCAACGGTTCAGGCAAACACAATAACTGGTCCATGGCCACCGAGGAAGGCGCAAATTTGCTGGAGCCGGGCCATACCCCGCATGACAATGAGCAGTTTCTGGTTTTCTTGAGTTCGCTCATCATTGCGGTAGACCGCCATGCCGACATGCTTCGCGCCGGCGCGGCCAATCCGGGAAATGATTTGCGCCTAGGCGCGAATGAAGCCCCTCCCGCGATTATTTCGATTTTCATGGGCGAAGAGCTGACGGATATTCTCGAAAGCCTCGCCAAGGGAAAGAAAGCCTCTTCCAAAGGCCAGCACCATCTTCACATTGGTGTCGATTCTCTTCCTGCCCTTCCGAAAGACAATACAGACCGCAACCGGACTTCTCCTTTTGCTTTTACCGGCAATAAGTTTGAATTCCGCATGGTGCCTTCCTCGGCTTCCATTTCTGGCCCGAATGTGGTTCTGAATACGATCGTTACCGAAGCTCTGGATGAGATCGCAACGCGTCTTGAAAAGGCAAAGGACGTCAATAAAGAAGCGGCGGCGATTGTCAAAGAAGCCATGATCAAACATGGCCGGGTCATTTTTAACGGGAACGGCTATTCCGCGGAATGGAAAAAAGAAGCTGCCAAGCGCGGTCTTCCGAATATTACCAATTCGGTGGATGCCTACAGGCAAATGGCCACGCCCGAAGCCGGAAAGCTTTTCGAGAAATACAAAGTATTGACGAAGGAAGAGCTGCATTCCCGGTATGAGATTTATCTGGAGCATTATGTGAAGACCATTAATATTGAAGCGCTTGCTTCGATTGACATGGTCAAGCGCCAGTACATTCCTTCGGTGATCGGCTACACCGCTCAATTGGCCGAAACCGTGAATAAACTCAAGACGGCCGGCGCGATTGCCGTGGTGCAAAAGGATCTTTTGACGAAGATTTCGAGCTTGCTTCAATCGGCCCAGAAGAAACTCAATACGCTGGAGTCGACCACTCTCAAAGGCCAGGCGATTGAGCACGCGAAGGAAAAGGCCGAGTTTTTCCGCGACAAGGTTTTTACGGCCCAGGCCGATCTCCGCACGGATATCGACACGCTGGAAACTGTGGTGGCTGCGGACCAGTGGCCGGTTCCGACATACGCGGACATGCTCTTCAAGCTTTAAGAGGGGCTATCCTGATTTGCGAAAAAGCCCGCACCCTTCGGTGCGGGCTTTTTGCTTCTTGGAGTTGTTTCAGCAAGATCTTTATGGTACATTGTTTCCCGCCTCTATGAAAAAGACAGCCGTTTTTTTGACCCTCCTTTTTAGCCTTATTCCTCTCTCCTATGCGACTGAAATTCAACCGGAAGGGACAGCGCTCCGAAAGCTCCAGCGCGGGTTTCTGAATGCCGCTCTTTCTCCTACGGAGATCACCACCGAGCTGGCCAAAGAAAAAAAGCGGGACACTTTTCCGCCAAGCTGGATGCTGGGAATTGTGCGGGGGGCTTTTTATACGGTGGGACGGGTGGTGGTGGGGGCTTATGAAATCGTGACTTTCCCGTTTCCGCTGCCTGCCGGATACGCGCCCATCGTGCAACCCGAATTTCCCTGGCAGCACTTCGATCCGCCCGCCGCTCCGGCTAGGAAATAATCAGCTCAAAATGGACAGGGCGGCATGCCGGCTGGCGCCGGAAGCGCCGAGAATTTTCCGCAAATTTTGAAATTCCTGCTTCATGCTTTCGTACAATTCCCCGTTTTTCAGGAGGATTTCCGCTTCATGCGCGACCGTTTCAGGATGAATGTCCTTCTGGATGAATTCCGGGACCACGCGTTTTCCCGCCAGTAAATTTACGAGTCCCAGAAATGGAACGCGGATCAACTGTTTTCCAAGCATATAAGTCGTCCAGCTCGCCTTGTAAAATAAAAAGAACGGCGTGCCGAGCAGCGCCGTCTCCAGCGTGGCTGTGCCGGAAGTGACAAAGGCAAAATCCATGGCGCTCACGGTTTCCCGCATGGGCTTGACGGATGCACGCACGCCCAGTTCGCCGAATTCTTTGAGAATTTCTTCATAGAGTGAGGGAGCCACATTCGGAGAATTGCTGAGATAGAAAACCGTTTCCGGCATTTTTTTCTTGAGAAGGGTTGCGCATTCCAGCATCAAAGGCAGGATTCTTTTGACTTCTTTTTCGCGGGAACCCGGAAGAATTCCGACGGCGATCTCGCCGGGTTTGATTCCGAGCGATTCGCGTAATGCCGCCCGGCTTGCCGTGATTTCGAGCGAATCCAGCAGGGGATGGCCCACAAATTCGCAGGGCACTCCGGCCTTGTCATAGATTTCCTTTTCAAAAGGCAGGATCACCAGCATTTTGGAAATTGTTTTTTTGATGGTATGAATGCGCCGCCCTCCCCAGGCCCAGATTTGGGGCGCGATGTAATAAAAGACAGGAAAGCGTTTGGCG
Organism: uncultured bacterium; assembly: GCA_964349955.1. Lineage (GTDB taxonomy): Bacteria > Omnitrophota > Omnitrophia > Omnitrophales > Aquincolibacteriaceae > CAYGIT01. The sequence continues at coordinate 6,844 of CAYGIT010000096.1, read as the reverse complement.
ATTTTTTTGGCAAAGCGCAGATTGAAAGCCGGGGAGTCGATCAAAATCAGGGCATTGGGGCGGGAAGTTTCCACTTCGGCCAGCGCGCGATTGAAAATTTTGAGATAAGTAAAATAAAGCCGGAGCACATCCCCGAACCCCAGCGCGGAAATCCGGGTCATGTCTTCAAGCAAGCGGACACCGGCCGTGGCCATTTTCGGTCCGCCAAGCCCCGTGAATTCAGTCCCGGGCGCGAGCTTTTTTAATTCTTCCACGAGATGGGCGCCGTGCGAATCCCCGGAGGGCTCGCAGGCAATGATGAAGATTTTTTTCGGCATTGAAGTTATCCCCGGTTATTGTTCCGGATGGCTTCGACGATTTGAATCGCAAAGGCAAGCGCGTTTCGCGCGGCTTCGTCCGGTTTGCCGGGACTTTTTCCGGTGGCAATGCCATCCAGAAAGAATTTGAGTTCATCTTTCAGGGGCTCGGATTTTTCGATGTTCACGTCTTCCTGGGTGATTTGCGTGCCGGTCTTGCGAAAAATCTTCGCGCTTTGCGCGCCATAATCCATCGACACATAGGCATCGTCCTGAAACAGGCGGATTTTTCGTTGTTTTTCAGGCGTGAGCCGGGAAGCCGTCAGGTCTGCCACGGCGCCATTTTTGAATTTGATGCGGACATTGGCGATATCTTCAAAGGGAGTGAGCACATTCACGCCCACGGCATCAAATGACGCCACTTCGGATTTCATCAAACTCAACACAATGTCGAGGTCATGGATCATCAAATCCAGCACCACGCCGCAGTCATTGATGCGGCCCGTGAAAGGGCCGAGACGGTGAATTTCAAGGAAACGGATGTTTTTGGCAATGTCGCCGATGCGCTTCAGCGCAGGATTGTGCCGTTCGATATGCCCCACCTGGAGCGCGCAATTGTTTTTGCGGGCCAGATCGATCAGCTCATCCGCTTCTTCGAGCTTCAGCGTGATGGGTTTTTCGATCAGGGTGTGCACGCCCACCTTCAGGAATTCCCGGGCAACGGCATGATGGGCAAATGTGGGGGTGGCGACGCTGACCGCATCCACCTTTCCGATGAGTTCGTGAAAATCCGAATAGAAGGGGATTCCCGCGGCATCCGCTTTTTCCTTGCGGGTGGGATCCGAATCACAGAGTCCTATAAGCTTTGCTTCGGGCAGGTCGTGGTAAATCCGGGCATGCTCTTTTCCGAGGTGTCCAATTCCGATCACGGCAACCCGCAAAGGTGAGTCCATCCTAACTCCTTTAAATGAAAGGCTTTATATTCAAGGAAGAAAGTTCATCCTAGCAAATAACCTTGTGGGGTGTCAACGGATATGTTACATTCTCGCCTTCTATGGATATCTACAAGCGCCTCGTTGGATACATCAAGCCTTATAAATGGCGGTTTGCCCTGGCCATTGTGTGCATGCTGGCCTATGCGGTGGCAAACTCCCTGGTTTCCCTTATCGGGTATGTGGTCATCAACGGTCTTTATCACCAAAAAGAGGTCGTGGTCAACAATATCCCGCATGTGCCTTTCCTCGTAAACCTTCACTTTTCAGCCCAGTGGATCCCGGTCCTGATGATCGGCGTTTTTACCCTTCGAGGCATCTTTGATTATATTTCCAACTATCAAATGGCTTCCATCGGCATCAGCGCCGTGCGCCAGATCCGGGACGATCTTTACAAGCACATGGTTTATCTTTCCAATGATTTTTATTCCCGGAGCCGTACCGGCGATTTTTTAAGCCGGATTCTGAACGACGTTGGCTCGATCCAGGGCGCAGTGACCGATGTCATTGTCGATCTGGTAAAGCAGCCTTTTGTCATCCTGTTCAATATCCCCTGGGTTTTTATTTGGGGCGGGCCCGATGCCGTGTACGCGCTCCTTATTTTCCCCCTGGTGGCGATCCCCATTGTGCTGCTTGGAAAAAATCTCAGGCGCACGACCAAGAAAATGCAGGAGCGCGCGGCCGATATTACCTCGGTGATCGGGGAGACCCTTTCCGGAATTGCCATTGTGAAATCCTTCAACCGCGAGGAAGGGGAAATCTCCCGGTTTCAGAAAATCAATAAAAGTGTTTTCGAGTTTTTCAAAAAAACCATCCGCATTACGCTCGTCCAGCGGCCTCTGATTGAAATTATGGGCGCTACGGGAGCCGCCATTGCCGTCTGGTTCGGGCTGAAGCACCTGCCTCCGGACCGGTTTGTCGCCTTTGTGGGGTCGCTTTTTATTTTTTACGAGCCTTTGAAAAAAATCAGCAAGGTCAACAGTACCATTCAGCAATCGATTGCGGCCGGAAGCCGTATTTTTGAAATCATGGATGCCGTGCCAAGCGTGCAAAGCGCGCCCGGCGCCCCGGATTTTCGCGAGCCGGTGGCCGAAGTGCAGTATGAGAATGTCCGTTTTTGGTATGATCCGGTGAAGCCCGTTTTGAAAGGCGTTTCCATCAAGGTCCACCGCGGCGATGTGCTTGCGATCGTGGGGGCGAGCGGCTCCGGAAAAACCACGCTCGTGAATCTCCTCCCGCGGTTTTATGATCCCACGGGCGGCGCCGTAAAAATCAACGGCGTAGATATCCGCAATATCAGTTTGAAATCCCTGCGCGACAAAATCGGAATTGTGAATCAGGAGACCACGCTTTTTAATGCAACCGTGCATGAAAATATTGCTTACGGAAGACCGGACGCAAGCCTGGAGAATGTGCGGCGCGCGGCCGAGTTTGCTCATGCCGATCATTTTATCGAAGCCCTGCCGCAGGGCTATGAAACGCCCCTGGGGGAACGTGGCCTCAAGCTTTCGGGCGGCCAGCGCCAGCGGTTGGCCATTGCGCGCGCGCTTTTAAAGAATCCGGAAATTTTAATTTTTGACGAAGCCACTTCGCACCTTGATACCGAAAGCGAACGCGAAGTGCAGAAGGCCCTTGAAACGGCCATGCAGGGCCGCACCGCTTTTGTGATTGCCCACCGTCTTTCCACGATCCAGCGGGCCAACCGCATCCTCGTATTTGCGGAAGGGGAGATTGTTCAGGAAGGAACCAACGAAGAGCTTCTCCGTGATGGCGGGGTTTACAAGAAGCTCTACGACCTGCAATTTAATATCTAAGATGCATGTGTCATCCTGAGGAGCGCCAGCGGCGCGACGAAGGATCTCTGAGATTCTTCGCCCCTTCGGGGCTCAGAATGACAAGAGGAGATCAAGTCCCAGGAATCTTGATCTTGATTTTGGTGGGCTCGTCTGTCCCTTTTTCCGGCTCTTCGATTTCGTAGCTTTTTACTTCCCCATACCCAAGCGTCGCGACCTTGGAAAGCCCCTTCACCGTATTATCCAGCACTTTTTCGCTTCCCTTGCGCGCGCCTTCCAGAGTTCCCACCACGGCCGCATCATTTTTAGTGCCTTCCGTGGTTTCGGAAACAAAGCCTCCCGCGCTATCGACGGTTGCCTGCTTCACGCCGCCGGCAATATTTTTAAAGGGATTGGTGGGCGCATGCTTTTCGGCTTTGCGCTGTGCTTTTTCAAGGCGTTCCTGCTCGCGTGCTTCTTCGTCATATTCGCCGCGCCGGGACATGCCGGTCTGAAGGAAAACAGAGGAGATGAGAAGCGCAAGCGCAAAGAACGAAAGAAAAGATTTCGGTTTCATGAATTCTCCTTCAAGAAGGTTGTCTGTTAAAATGATTGAACAGTATAGCGCAGACGTCAATTTTTGGACATTGTTGCTTTTTGGGGGAGGCTGGGCTATACTGAAGCCTCTTTTTTCTTAACTTCCTTCATAGCATTAAGTTAGGGTGGTTATTCCTTTTAAAATGAAAACATTGCGGATCGGCCTTTTGGGATTAGGACAAGTGGGCAGCGGTTTTTTCTCGCTCTATGCCCGGAAAAAGAACTTTTTTCGCGAGCAGATCGGAGTTTCACTCCAGATTCCGCGGGTGGCGGTGAAGCATTCCGGCAAAAAAAGAAATATCAAAACCCCCGGAGTCAAATTTACCACCGACGCTTTTGAGATCGTCCGCGACCCCGAAATCGATGTGATCGTGGAACTGATCGGGGGAACCGGGGTGGCGCGCGAATTGGTGATCGAGGCGCTTCGCCAGGGAAAAGACGTGGTAACGGCCAACAAAGCGCTTCTGGCCGAGCATGGCGATGAAATCTTTGAGCTGGCCATTCGCGAAAAGTGCCGGGTTTACTTTGAAGCCAGCGTCGGCGGCGGAATTCCGGTGATCAAGGCCTTACGCGAAGGGCTTGTCGCCAATCACATTGACTCCGTCCATTCGATCATCAACGGCACCAGCAATTTTATCCTGACGCAAATGACGGAACTGAAACAGGATTTTAAAGTCGCGCTCGCCGCGGCCCAGAAAAAAGGCTATGCGGAAGCCGATCCGGCTTTGGATATCGAAGGCATTGACGCGGCCCATAAGCTTGCGGTCCTGGCCCGTTTTGCATTCGGCGGGAAAGTGAAATTTAAAGACATTCATTGTGAAGGAATTTCAAGCATCCGCAGTGAAGACATTGCCTTTGCCGAGGAATTCGGATACCGGATCAAATTGCTTGCGATCGCAAAATCATCGGCAAACAGTTCGGACATCGAAGCCCGCGTGCAGCCCACGCTGCTTCCGAAAAATCATATTCTGGCAAGCGTGAACGGCTCGTTCAATGCGGTCTTGCTGCATGGCGACGAAGTCGGGGACGTGCTTTTTTATGGCCGCGGGGCGGGGCCTGCGCCGACGGCAAGCGCTGTGATGGCCGACCTCACCGACCTGGCGCTTCGCAAAGAACGCGCCGCGAGCGAGGTGGCCATGCGCGCGGTGGAACGCCCGCTTAGAATTAAAAATATTTCTTCCATCCTGTCGCGCTACTACCTGCGTTTTCATGTGGTGGACCGGCCGGGCGTGCTTTCAAAAATCACGCAATTGCTCGGAAAACACCGGATCAGCATTTCGGACGTGATTCAGCGCGAGCGCAGCGCCGGCGGAGTGGTGCCGCTTATTTTGATCACGCATGATGCGCATGAAAAAGATGTTTGCGAAGCCATCCGCACGATTAACCGCTTGGATAGCGTGCGCGGTAAATCCCAGGTATTGAGAATCGAAGGAAATTAAAATGCCGAAATTCGCGGTCAAAAAAATCGGAATCATCGAGCGGTATCAGGAATTCCTTCCGGTGACGGAAAAAACGCCCATTATTTCCTTGAATGAGGGCAATACGCCGCTCATTCTGGCCGAAGCCCTGCCCAAGGAACTGGGCCTGAAAAATGTCCGCATTTATTACAAATTCGAAGGGTTGAATCCCACGGGATCTTTCAAGGACCGGGGAATGACCCTGGCCATTTCAAAAGCGGTGGAGGAAGGCTCGAAAGCCGTGATGTGCGCTTCGACCGGAAATACTTCGGCTTCTGCGGCGGCCTATGCTTCCCGCTGCGGATTGAAATGTTATGTTTTGATTCCTGAAGGAAAAATCGCGAAGGGAAAACTTTTACAGGCCTACCGCTACGGGGCCAAGACCATCATGATTCAGGGCAATTTTGACCAGGCGCTTGAGCTTGTCAAACAAATCACGAAAGACGGCAAAATCACGCTGGTGAATTCCATCAATCCCTTTCGCATCGAAGGCCAGAAAACTGCGGCTTTTGAAATCGCGGATGATTTGGGAGATGCGCCCGAATATCATGCGATCCCCGTGGGAAATGCCGGGAATATCACGGCCTACTGGAAAGGTTACAGAGAATATAAAAAAGCGGGCAGATCCGAAGTACTTCCGAAAATGCTCGGATTTCAGGCTGCAGGATCCGCGCCGATTGTGCTGGGACATCCCGTTGAAAAACCGGAAACCATTGCCACGGCGATCCGCATCGGCAATCCGGCAAGCTGGCAGGGAGCCCTCCCGGCACGGGACGAGTCCGGTGGATTGATCGAAGCTGTGACCGATGAAGAAATCAGTTGGGCTTACCGTTTTATTGCGGAGCGCGAAGGCGTATTTGCGGAACCGGCTTCGGCGGCAGCGGTCGCCGGGGTGCGTAAACTTGCGCAGCGAAAATTTTTCGAGGAAAATACCCGGATTGTGATTACGCTGACCGGATCGGGCCTGAAAGATCCGGATTATGCCTTAAGCTTTGACGATAAAATCGAGACCGTGGCGCCGACGCTTGAAGCGGTGACCCGGGTGTTGAAAGGATAAAATGAAAACCATTGTGATTGCGCTTGCCGGCGCGGCGGACCATCCGGCCGAAGAGCTTGCCGGAAAAACGCCTTTAGAAGTGGCGAAAATTCCGAACCTGAATTATTTTTCAAAAATGGGAAAGGTGGGCCAGGTCAAATTGGTGGCCGATCGCTTTGAACCCTCCCCGGACACCTGTTTGCTCAATTTGCTCGGGTATGAAGCGGACAAAGTCTATACGGGCCGGGGTCCGCTGGAAGCCGCGAATCTTGAACTAAAACTCGAAGAAAACGAAATCGCTTTCCGCATGAATTTTATCACGGAGGCCGACGGCACGCTCGCGGATGCCACGGCCGGAAACATTCCGACCAAAGAAGCCAAAGCGCTTACGCAAATGCAGGCGATGCAAGAAGACGAACTAGAAATTGAAGATCAGATAACGGCC
>CAYGIT010000096.1:0-239 GCA_964349955.1 uncultured bacterium | reverse complement strand
GTCCCTTTTTTTGCGGGCTCCGGATACCGGCACATTGCCGTGATCAAGGACTCGCATGGCTATGAAGCGCTTTCTGCCAAGACCCATGCCCCGGAATTTTTGACCGGCCAGCGGATTGATGCGAATCTTCCCAAAGGCCCGGGCGAAGAGCTTTTGAAAAAATTAATGTACGATGCCAAACTGCTTTTGCAGGACCATGAAATCAATCAGGTGCGCGTGGATCTTGCTGAAAATCCAGC
>CAYGIT010000095.1:0-10833 GCA_964349955.1 uncultured bacterium | reverse complement strand
GCGCGCATCGACATAAACGGGAATCAGGGAAGAATGGCAAGCGGTGAGTTCGCGATAAATCCCGGCAAGAACACGGGTTTTCCCCAGGCCGTCGTGGCCCAGAAGTCCCATATTCTGGCGGTATCCCTTTGCAAATGCTTCAATCCATTTTTGGATGCGTGCCCGTATCAGGTCACGTCCGCAAAGGGGCATGATCAAATTTTTCATCCAAATCACTTCAAATTTAAAAAAAGTTGGCCCTGAAAGAGTAAAATTGCGATTGTTGTATGATACGATTTCGCTCCCGGAAAGCAAGCAGAAATTAGGGCTCAAGAACCTTTAAGGCTTCGCGGGTGTTCTCCCCATGATTTTTTTGATTTCGGCCGTCAATTTAAGGCTGTCATGGCGGACCAGTTCGGTTTCAGAGGCCACATCCGCCCAAAGGATTTTTGCGCGGGTAAGCTTTTTGAGTTTTTCCGGATATTTCTCGATCACCGGGACTTGCATTTTCTTTTGGTACCGCTCCAGGGATTCTTTCGAGAATTTCGTGGACGGGCAAATCACATAATCCAGCGCGTCTTTCTTGAGATACTGGATGATTTCCCGGACATGGTCACTGACTTGAAAGTCAGTTGTCTCCCCTGGTTCGCTCATCACATTGCAAATATAGATTTTCTTGCTCCGGCTGGCCAAAATCGCATCGGCGATTCCGTCCACAATCAGATTGGGAATGACACTGGTGAAAAGATCTCCCGGTCCCAGGATAATAAAGTCCGCATTGAGCAAGGCCTCGAGAGCATCGGGATTTGCCTTGGCCGCGGGCTCCTGCCACAACCGCGTAATCTTGAGGTTAGGGTCATGGCCCTCAAAAAGGTCAATCCGGTGTTCCCCTGAAAGGATGGCGCCGTCTTCCAACTGCGCCATGAGCGTATTTACGGTTTCGGTCACAGGAATCACTTGTCCCTGGATATTCAGAATTTCCCCAATGGCTTTGACTGCCAGCGACATGGAACCCCGCATGTCATTCAAAGCCGTCAAAAGAAGATTTCCGAGATTGTGGCCTTCGAGCCCTTTTCCGGATTTGAAACGGTATTGCATGAGTTCATTCAAAAGATCGGGGGCTGTGGAAAGCGCGACAAGACATCGCCGGATGTCGCCCGGCGGCAGGATGCCGAACATATCACGAAGCTGTCCCGTGGATCCGCCGTCGTCGCTCATACTCACAATGGAAGTCAGTGAAACACCGGTCAGGGTTTTGAGACCCAGCAAAAGCGTGAAAAGCCCGGTTCCGCCGCCCAGGCAAGCCACCCGGATTTCCTTTTCGAGAATCTGCCGCACCATACCCACGAAGATTCGAAGAACCATCGGCCTCGGGATGATTTCGGTCCGGGAGAAATGCCCGCTTTCGATTTTGAGCCTTTCCTCTTCCGAAAAAGTCAGGACAATGGCCGGAGGAGGAAGAAAATTTTCAAGCGCCCGGAAGCGCAGTAATATTTCAAAGGCTTTCATGCGGGGCAGGTCAAAATCAAGAATGATTAAATCAAATTTCCGGGTGATGGCTTTTTCAAATGCATCAAAGCCATTGTCGACGTCCTCCCACTCATGCTGGAAACGGGCAAGCGAGCGCTTGACCAGGGTTTGGAGAGGAGGATTGTTAGTGGCCAGCAATAAGCGCATGGCTTAAATTTCGGCCCTTTGGGCGCAAACTGAAGGGAGGGAGAAAGGAGAGCTGTTTTACTGATTTCCGGCCAGGCGGTAAGGGGTCGAAAAATGCGCGGCTTCACGCATAATCATTTCGTATGCTTCTGCGGGGGTTTCGGAAATTTTGAGGCGCTCCCGGATAAAAGCATCTTTGAGAAACATTTCAGCTTCCCGGAGAACCATAAAACGTTCGGCATGCGCGCTTCCGCTTTCCGGAAATACCGTCATGTACATAAGATAAACGGGTTCGCCGTCAAGCGATGGAAAAGGGATGCCCTTCCGGCTGATTCCAAGGCATGAAAAAGAGGACTCCATTCCCGGAAAAATACAATGCGGGATCGCAATGCCGTCGCCCAAGGCGGTGGTTCCAAAACGTTCTCTCTGCAAAAGGGTTTCAAGCAAATTACTTTTTTGGCTGGGGCTGAAACCGGGCGCCCGAAACCTCGCGATCATTTCCGTCAATGCGACCTCGGCATTGGGGGCCTCTAAGTGGAGAAAAATCGAATCTTCAAGCAGCAACGGATGCCACATGATCGATCCTTTCCCGCATCTTACGGTTCCGCGCCTGATTCGACAACAGGAGTCTCCAGCGCCGTTCGGCAAAACGCAGTCTCAATTTCATCATTTTGGAATCCTCGAAAAGCTGCGGGGAAAGCCCGTGCCCGGAATGATCGGAAAAGGAACGAAGACTTGTTTTAGTTGTATGAACCTGGCGCAATTGATTTTCAATATAGGTTTTTAAATCCTGGGACTCTTCGCAGTCCTGGCCGCTGACATAGGTCATGAGCCGTAAAAATTCGCTTTCGATTTCTGAAAGATGGGGTTCTAAAAGCGCGCTTGTAATTTTCATGACTTCCTCAAGAGTTAATGTGACTGTTTAAATACCAATTCTTATGGCTTTAATTTGTTGAATGAAGATAGCAAAAGAAGGGTTAAAGAAAGATTAAAACAAAATTAAAAGATTTTAATGGGGAAGCGGAGCGTTACGCAGGTACCCTTTTGGGGCTGGCTAAGAATAGAGATCGTCCCCTGATGGGCTTCGGCAATGGCCCGGGCAATATTCAGGCCCAGGCCCGAGCCTTCATGGGAACGCGCCTGGTCGGTACGGAAAAACCGGGAAAACACCTTGGACTGCATTTCCTCTTCAATTCCGATGCCGGTATCCAGGATTTCAATGATGGCCTGGCCGTCTGATACCGAAAGATTAAGCGTCACCCGGCCCCCCGGAGGCGTGAACTTGATGGAATTGTCCAAAAGATTGCTGACAAGCCTTTTCAAATATATCTTGTCACCATGGAGCGTGACATCATGCGCCGCCTGAATCACCAAATCGATTTTCTTTTCAAGCGCTCGCTCCCGGTACCGTTCACCCGTCTGCTTCAGTAATTCCGCGAGATAAACTTCCTTTTTTTCAAATCGGAGCTGCTTGGCATCGCTGCGGACAAGCAGCAGCAGGTCATCCACCAGCCGGATCAGTTCATTGACTTCGCCTTCAATCGTATGCAGGGTTTCGAGAAGGGATTCCGGGGAGCGGGAACGCCTTAGAGCCAGATCAATTTCCCCGCGGATAATGGCCAATGGCGTCTTGAGTTCATGGGAAATGTCCGAACTGAAATCCTGGATGGCTTTGGTGGAAGACTCCAGCCGGTCCAGCATCTCATTCAGGGTTTCCGCCAGCCGGTCCAGTTCATCCCGTGTATGGGTCCTGGGAAGCCTGCCTTTAAGGTAGGCGGCGGTGATTTGGCGCGCCTCCCGGATCATCGAATCGATCGGGCTTAAAGACCGTTTTGCGAGTAGCCATCCTGCAATACAGGCGGCCCCCACCATGCCGGGAATGGAAATCCAGATAATGAAAGCGAGCCGCTCCAGGGTGTTTTTGATTTCCTGGAGGGAAATGCCGGACTGAATGATAAAAAGAGGGCGACCCTGAATTTGCACGAGCTGATAATAAAGCCGGATGGGTTTTTTATGAAAATGGATGGTCTCGAAAGAATTGCCTTTTTCGGCAAAAAGAGAATTCCGCTCGAAGTCCGGGAAAATAATCTCACGCTGCCATCCCAATAAATTGGAAAGCATGGGCCGGTGATTGAATGCCACGATCCGGACAATCAAAGCGCTTCGCTCGACACTCCGGGTCTTTTTTTCCCAACGGATCAATTGTTCCGCGATCAAGCGCTGCATTTCGGATGAAATAAAATAAGGAGCTTCCGCCGGTTTTTCTTTGGAAACAAGGTGTTTTTTTAAAAACGGTTCGAGTTCTGCAAGAATACTTTCTTCGAGACGCCGGGTTTCCTGGGAAAGATTATGATCCATGTCGTGATAGAGCGCCCGCGCAAGCTCGGAATGCATCATGAAAGCAAAAACCGAAAGAAAAACGGTGAGAACGAAAGCGTACCAGACCGTGAGGCGGAATTTAACGGAACGGAGGGAAATCATGCATCCAGAAGGCGGTAGCCAGCGCCGCGAACGGTTTCAATGCAGCTTTCTTGCCGGGGAGCCGTGTCTATTTTTTTGCGTAAAAAATTGATGTACACATCGATGGTATTGCTCATGGGATCAAAATGCAGGTCCCATACATGCTCGGCGATCTGGGTACGCGAAACCACCGTCCCTTTATGGCGCATCAAAAACTCCAGCAGTGCAAATTCCTTCTGGGAAAGCAAAACTTCTTTGCCGTCTGAAAGAACGCGGCGCGCCAAAAGATCCATTTCAATGCGCCCGGCCTTGAGACGGGTTTTTTCTTCAAAACCCCGGGGCCTTCTCAGAAGCGCGCGGATCCGTGCGAGAAGCTCGTCAAAAGCAAAAGGTTTGGTCAGATAATCGTCGGCGCCCTGGTCAAGCCCTTTGATTTTGTCTTCCACGGAATCGCGGGCCGTCAGCAGCAGCACCGGAGTGCGGACTCCCTCGTTACGGATCTTCGCGCATAACTCAAGGCCGTTTAATTTCGGAAGCATGACATCCAGAAGAATGCAATCGTACTCATTGGTGGAAGCATATTCCCATCCGGTTTCACCGTCGCTGCAGGTATCGACGGCATACCCCTCTTCTTTCAGGCCTCTTTCAATGAAGCTCGCCATCTTTTTCTCATCTTCCACCAGAAGTATTCTCATGTGCCTACCGTTCTCCTTCCGGATCATAATGGACGGTCACGTCGGCTTCCGGATATTTTTCACGGATTTTATCGATCAAATCTTCGGTCATCAGATGCGCTTTCCGGAAATCCTCTTCGCCCCGGATTTCCACGTGAAAATCCAGGAAGATTTGCTTGCCCACGCGCCGGCTGCGAAAATTATGAAGCCCCCCGATGGAGGGATTGAATCCCTGGATCAGGTTCTCGATTTCTTCTTTTGAAACCGGCGAAAGGCTTTTGTCCAGGAGCTCATCGACCGCGCTTCTGAAAATTTTAGTGGAAGTCCTGAAAATATACAAGGCAACTGCGATCGAACACAGAAGATCCCAAAAAACAAACCCGGTCATCTGGACAAGCAATAGCGCGGCAAGCGTGCCGCCATTGCTCAAAACGTCCATGCTGTAATGCAGTTTTTCGGTCGTCAGGATGAGAGAACTGTTACGCGCGGCGGTTTGATTGAGTTTCCAGACCAAAAGAAGCGTGAGAATAATGGCCGTGACCATGATGATGATTCCAGACTCGAGATCCTGCAGGTAAGTCCCGGTCACAAACCGGCGGATCGATTCAGACGCTATAAAAAGGCCGGAGAACCCGATCAGCAGGCTTTGAAAAAGACTGGCAAGGCTTTCGATTTTTCCGTGGCCGTAAGCATGGTCTTCATCCGGCGGTTTGGCGGCTTCGCGCGCGGCAATAAAATTGACGAAAGAAGTGGCCATGTCCATGGCCGAATCCAGCCCCGAAGCAATCACCGCCATCGAATGGGTGAAATACCCGGCTGCAAATTTCATCAAGGCCAGCACCAGCGCCGTTGCCATGGAAATTTTCAAAACATCGGTGGTGGGGTTTGTTTTTTTATTCATAATTCAACCTCCTCCCGGGATCAAAGGCCTGCAACCGGGCAGGCATTTTCCCCGTGACGATTCCCTTGGCCAAAAGCTCGCCGGCCAGGCCGCTCACAAGAATTCCGGAGCGGTAATACCCGGCGGCCAGGTAAAGCCCCTTGAGCGGCGACTTTCCTATAATAGGAAGCCGGTCTTTGGGAAACGGCCGGAGACCTGCCCAGGAGTCAACGATTTTAGCACCGATCAGGCCCGGAACGATTCTTTCAATTCGCCGGCGAATACTTTTCAGGCCTTTGGCCGTTGTTCCGGGATGAAAACCCGCCCGTTCGACCGTAGAACCGAGGAGAAGCGTGGTCCGGTCCCAAGGAACAATGTATCCGCCATCCAGAGAATGAAGAATCGTTGAAATTTTATTTTTTCCGGTTTTTGCAATCAAAACCTGGCCGCGCACCGGGCTGACCGGGAGCGGATTTCCCACCGCGCCGGGTATTCCGGCCCAGGCACCCGCCGCCTGAATCACAACCTTTGATTTGAAAAAGCATCCTTCGAGGCGCACCCCTGCCACCTGTTTTTGAAAAACCACCAGGGACGCGGAAGATTTTTTTGAGAGGATCCGGATTCCTTTTTTTCGCGCGACTGTCTTGAGAATTTTTATGAGTTTTTCCGGCTGGATCCGCGGAATCGAAGGGTAGAAAAGTCCGCCCTGTAATTTCCCGGAAACGGAAGGTTCCCTTTTGAGAATTTCGGCGGCAGTCAGCCAACGAATGGGAATCCCGCTTTTTTTCTGCCATGCCAGCCTGCGGCGTAATTCGTTTTCCTCACGCTCATTCATTGCAACGAAAAGCATCCCCACCGTTTTATATCCGGCCTTCTCCAAAGAAACGCCAAAACTTTTTAACCAGGCGGGATAGCGGCGGAATGCCGCACGGGAAAACCGGAAAAGAGGCGAGCCGAGATTCATTTCAAGAAAAGGGTCCAGAATGCCGGCGGCACGGGGCGTTGACGATCCTTTAATCCCCTTTTTGCCGATCACCAGAATTTTCTTCCGGTAACGGGCAAGGCCCAGTCCCGCTCCCAATCCGGCAATTCCATCCCCGAGAATAATGGCGTCGTAGGTCATGAAAGGTTTAATTGTTTTCTTAACTCGCCGGCTTCGGTGATGGGCATTTGGCATTGCTGATTGTAGCAAAGATACACGGCTGTTTTTCCGGCAGGGCGATGGAGCCAGACATCATGCGGAGCAAAACGCGGAAATAAAAGCTCCTGCATGGTTTTGAAATCAGGCGCATTGCGGTCGCCGGCAATCACAATTTCCCGCGAAGGTCCCAGCGCAAAATCAAAGGCGCTCAAAAGCGCAGAAAAAGCGACCGGATGTGCATTCAGGGCCGGGGTATTCGAAAGGATCACTTCAGACGCCCGTTTCTCATAAAGAGGATTCCCCGTCATTCTCGAAAGCTTCAAAAGAAGGATGGCCGCCATGGAATTTCCCGAGGGAATCGCGCCATCGTAATATTCTTTGGGGCGGGTGATCAATTTTTCCCCGTCATCCGCGGTATAAAAAAATCCGCCTTCCGCGCCGTCCCAAAAATGTTCCAGCATCCCATCCGTGAGACGCTTGGCTTCTTCAAGCCAGCGGATGTCGAAGGTCGTTTCATAAAGCTCGACAAGGCCGGATGCCAGGCAAGCATAATCATCCTGAAAAGCCGGGACCGCGCTTTCTCCCTGCCGGTACCTTCGCTGCAGCCGCCCGTCTTTTTGAAGGCGGGTCAAAATAAAATCCGCAGCTTTTTCTGCCGCGCAGGCATAGGCGGGGCTGTTCAATACTCGGCTTCCCAACGCAAAAGCGGAAATCATGAGGCCGTTCCATGCCGTGAGAATTTTGTCGTCCTTGTAAGGGGCAATTCTTTTTTTTCTGGCTTCGAAGAGCTTTTTGGACCCTGCCGCAATGATTTTCGCCATTTCGAGGGGTTGAAGGCCCCGGGCGGAGGCAAAGACTTCAAGCGGCTGGGAAATATGCAAAACCGAGGTGGCATTTTCAAAATTGCCTTCGTCCGAAACTCCGTAAAAGTCGCTTAAAATTTTTCCGGTTTCAGGACCCAGCACCTGCCCGATTTCTTCCGGTCTCCACGCATAAAACTTTCCTTCTTCCCCTTCGCTGTCGGCGTCCTCGGCGGAATAAAAACCACCTTCCGGGCCGGTCATCTGATAAAGAACATAATCGAGAATGTCCCGCGCCACCACCGCATAAATGTCTTTGCGCGTCGCCTGATGGGCTTCGAGGTAGGCGATGGCTAGAAGCGCCTGATCGTAAAGCATTTTTTCAAAATGAGGGATGAGCCACCGCGCATCCGTCGAATAACGGTGAAACCCGCCTCCTAACTGGTCCGCCATCCCGCTTTTGGCCATTTTGTCCAGCGTGATCTCGACCATCTCGAGCGCAAAATGATCCTGCGACCTTTTCCAATAGCGAAGGAGAAAGGACAAATCATGGCTTCGGGGAAATTTCGGAGCCTGCCCAAAACCGCCGTTTTCCGAATCGAAATTAGCCGTCAATTGCTGAAAGGCTTTGGCAAGCAGAGCTTCTTCGGGGCTTGGCGCGGAACTTTTCAGGTTGTTTGCGGAAGGCTCTGAAAAGGGAATCACGTTTTTTTCAATTTCTTCGCGTTTTTCCTGCCAAAAGGCGGCAAGGCGCGGGAGAAGGCTTTTCATGCCTGCCCTTCCCCAACGGTCTTCAGGCGGAAAATAGGTTCCGCCCGTTACCGGTTGTGCTCCGGGGGTCAAAAAAACGGAAAGCGGCCATCCGCCGGCGCCGGTCATGCCCTGCACCACGGCCATATAAATATGGTCAATGTCGGGGCGTTCTTCGCGGTCCACCTTCACGGCCACAAAATCCTGATTCAGCAAGGCGGCGATTCCGGCATTTTCAAAAGACTCGCGTTCCATGACATGGCACCAGTGGCAAGTCGAGTACCCTATGGAAAGAAATACCAGTTTCTTTTCTTTCTTTGCCTTTTCGAAAGCTTCGGGACCCCACGGATACCAGTCCACGGGATTGGCGGAATGCTGTAAAAGATAGGGGCTTTTTTCGAGGCGCAGGCGGTTTAATTTTTGCATGACACGGCCAGTATAGCATAAAAATGCGCTACGGGATTTAGGGGACAGGCATGAAGTATATGCCTGTCCCCTAAATCCAAGCCATGGGGATTCAAGCTTTGCGGATACGAAAAAGCGGGTTTCTTTTTCTGCGGTCTTGCTCAGGAACCGGTCTCAGCGGAAGGATTCTGTCCCAATCGTAAAAAATAAACTGCAGGAGAATGAGATCGTGAAAGAAAATATTCTGGGGAATCAAAACAAAACTGCGGACAAGCACGGCGGCCAGCAAATAAAGGACGCGTAAATTTCTTACCAGCAGGATCACGGGAAAAAATAGCTCGAAACCCAGATAGGCGGCGGCCAGCAGGATCCAGAATGCCGGAGGCGCCGACATTAAATGAGAGACCCAGGCTGCGTGGGAGAAAATAAGGCTGTCTTGAATGAGAAACTGTTCCAGCCTCCAGGGACGAATCCAGCCCAGGCCGGTATTCTGGATTTTCGAAAGCCCGTCCTGAAAAAAGGAAAAAGCGAGCACGGCGCGGAGGAGAAAAACCGACCAGCCGATTGAAACACTCGGGCGGTCATCCACCTTTAAATGCGAATATTCCGGGCGCCATTGTTGATCCAGGGATATCCCTTCCCCGGAAGGAATCCAGATGAGCATGAACATCAGGTAAAGCGGCAGGATGCCGCAATCAAGCGACCCGGTTGCGGAACCCAAAGTCGCCAGATAGAGGGCGTACAATCCCGTGGAAACAAACAATGAAAAACGCGTGTAAAAACCGAGCAGGGAGGAAATCAAAAAAAGAAGCAGGCATGCCTTGAAAAGAAGAAGCACCGTGCCGGAATAAAAGAAAACACCGGTCCAGCGAGCGGGAAGGAATTGAAAAAAACCTTCAGCCTGGTACCAGGGCCCTGCGGCCTGGGCAAGCAGGTTGAAATCCCGGAAAACAACATTGAGGATTGCACACACCACCACAATCACCCGGATAGCTCCCAGACGGTCTGAAGGGGCGGCTCCGATCACTTTGGATTCAAGCACATCCTGGCTCCTTTCAAGCCTTGCAAATCATTCGTTGAACGAGGAAACCCTTTTCAGCGGCCTGGGCATCGCGGACCCAATCCCATTTCCAGCTTTCAAAATGAAGTTCATGAACAAGCGGACGGCCGACCCGCGGGTCCTTTTTGAAATCATGAGCGCTGTAGGCCTTGGCAAAACGGTCGCAGGCCTGGGGAGCATTGAATATTTTATCCCAGGATTTTTTCGGACGCCCGCCTGAAAAATGCCCAAGAACCGGATGAGATTCGAGCGGAACAATGGTTCCGTCTTCCATCACTTTCAAAACTTTGACATAGCGGGCGGAGGAAGACTCCGGATAGGCGCGGAACGGAAAAGCCGTGAAAGGAAAAAACTCCATGGGTAAAAGCGCTTGCAGGGCCACATACCCCGCATAAAGGCAAAAAATCAAGATCGGCCTTTGTTTATCGCGGACATGGGTCTTGAACAAAACGAGAATGAAAAGAAGTGCTCCCACGACCGCGGCGAATTTGAATCCGAGTTCGTGGCTAAACAATTTTGATTCACGCGCAAGCGTCAAAAAATTCAATGGAATCATCCCCTTGTTTGGGTTTATTTATCGGCATCCCCGGCCAGGGACTACATTAGCGCGTCCGGGAGTTCATTGGTATCGTTTTTTTCGGAGGGGAAATACCGGGTCAGGGACTCTCCGGTTTTTTGAATGGCCCATTCAAGCCCTGCCCCAAATTCCTCGCGCGCAAAAAAAGGCTGGATCCCGGCCGCGGCTTCTTTCCAGAATTCATGGCCCAGCTTTTCGTGAATCCCTTTGTCGCCAAGAATCGCAAAAGAACGGTCTTTGAGCGAAATAAAAATCAAAACCCCGTTCCGGAGTTTCGTTTTTGTCATGCCCAGTTTCTTGAAAACTTTTTGGGCCTGTGTCAGCACATCGCCATGCCCCTTGCAATCTAACGCCACGCGAATTTCACCGGAAGTCCTGCTTTCGGCCTGCCGGATCGCGGCAAAAACCCGTTTCTTCTCCTCGTCCGAAAGAAAATATTTGGGTTGAATTT
>CAYGIT010000094.1:6649-11002 GCA_964349955.1 uncultured bacterium | reverse complement strand
ACCGCCGCTCTTTTCTTAGGGAACGGAAAAATTCCTGCAAAAAAAACCGGGACTCATTTTCCATAATACCGCCTGTCACTTTCAAGCGGTGGTTCAGGCGGTCATCCTGGGTAATTTTATAAAGACTTTCACACGCGCCTGCTTTGGGATCGCGTGCTCCGAAAATCAGGCTTTCGCACTTATTCAGCACGAGAGCGCCTGCGCACATGACGCAGGGCTCCAGGGTCGCGTACAGCGTTGCCTTTTCAAGGGAGCCCCGGTGGTCCTGGGTATTCTCCGCCAAAAAACTCGAGGCCTGGGTCATGGCAATCATTTCCGCATGCGCCGTCGGGTCTTTGAGCAGCACCATTTGATTACTGCCCCGCCCGATAATCTGCCCTTTATAGACAACCACCGCCCCCACAGGCACATCCCCTTTTTCAAGGGCCATTTTGGCCTGCTTTAAAGCCTCTCGCATAAAGTGTTCATGGATTGATTCGGGCGGCACAAGGGGTATAACTTACAAAAAAAGCCCCCCACAAACAAGGCATAAATTTTATTGAGCTCTTCTCAGGAAAGCAAAAATTCAAAGTCCGCGCGGGAAAGAGAGGCTGCTCCAAGACTTGGGGCTTCTTCATTCATCACAGCCCGAAAAAGTTCCCACTTGGAATTACGCAGCGCCATGACCTTTTCTTCGATCGTATGCCGCATCAGCATGCGCTGGATAAAGACCGGTTTGTCCTGCCCGATACGATGGGCGCGATCCGAAGCCTGGCGGTCCACGGCAGGATTCCACCAGGGGTCCAGATGGAAAACATAATTGGCGCGGGTCAGATTGAGCCCAAACCCGCCGGCCTTTAAGCTGATTAAAAACACCGACGGCCCCTCGCCTGCCTGAAAAGCTTCGACCTGGTCCCTTCGTTTTCGCAAAGGCGTCTTCCCATCCAGGCGATAATAATCGATTTTTTTCTTCTGCAGTTCATGCCCCACGATATCCAAAAAAGAGGTGAATTGCGAAAACACCAGAGCGGAATGGTTTTCTTCTTTTAACTCCTCCAATTTGATGATCAAAAATTCTATTTTCGGGGAAATTTCCTGCGGATTCGCGTTCACTAATGCCGGAGAGAGGCAAATCTGGCGAAGCCTAAGCATTCCCGTCAGAGCCATCACCCGCGCCTGCGCCTCTGTTTTGTCGTGATAGGCCGTGCGGATATTGCTTTTGACTTCTTCGACGGTTTTCGCATAAAGCCATTTCTGCTGGTCCGTCAGAGCCAGGTACATATCCGATTCCACTTTGGGGGGAAGCTCTTTCAGAATATTGTCTTTGGTGCGGCGAAGCACGAAAGGACGCGTGCGCTGAAGAAGAAAACCCAGCTCATCCTTTTTCATCTGGCTTTTAAAACTTTCGTAATTTCCGAAAAGGCCCGGCACGCACAAATCGATCACCGAGTAATATTCGCCCAAATGGTTTTCAAGGGGCGTGCCCGTCATGCAAATTTTAAATCTTGCCTTTAAATTCCTTGCCGCATTCGCCCGGGCCGAAAAAAGATTTTTGACCATTTGTGTTTCGTCAAAAAGAATCACATGAAAGGCCCGCTCTTTGAACTGATTCATGTCTCGCCGGAGAATGTCGTAGGTCGTAAGAATGAGGTCATACTTTTCAAAATCCGTGATGCGCTCCTGCCCCACATATTGCAACACCTTGAAATCCGGATAAAATTTCTGGATTTCAGACTCCCAGTTAAAAATAAGACTTGCGGGCATCACGACCAGGTGAGGCCGTTGACGGTCCGGAGGCAACGAAACAATCTGGCCTTCGTGCAGCCCACCCAAAAAGGCAATGGCCTGAACGGTTTTTCCAAGGCCCATGTCATCGGCCAGACACGCGCCCAACCGGTGCTCATAGAGAAAAGCCAACCAATCATAACCTTCCTTTTGATAATCCCGCAGGGTCCCTTGAAATTTTACAGGCAGTTTTTTGGAGGGAAGTTTCTTGAAACGCAGGAGTTTGTCCAACCGGTCTTCCTCTTCGCCGCTTAGCCGGAACTTGATCCCTAATTTTTTCAAAACCATCCAGTCAAAAATTTCAAGCGCCGGCACGTTTACATATTCTTTTGATTTTTGGGAACCTGATTCCGCTTTTTGCTTGAGGAACCGTTCCAGTTTTCTCAAAATCTCATTGGAGTTGGCATCGATCAGTACCACCCCGTCCTCTTTGATAAGAAAACCCTGATGATCGAGGAGTGTTTCCAATTCTTGCTGCGAAAGAGTCCGGTTGTCCAATTTGATTTCAGGATGGATTTCAAACCAGTCCTGTCCGGACTTGCGGGCAGCATCCATGATAAAATCAAGCTTTGAAACCCGGATAGCCTTTTGGTCAAAATAAAGATCGGCTCCCACCCGGTCCAATTCTCTTTTGAAAAGAGCCAGCCCGGTGAGCGCCTTTTCTTTGTCCACGGCAGCCTGGCCTTCTTCGTCAAGATTGGAAACCTCTTTCCCCAAAAACAGGAAAGACAAGCTAAAAACCGCCAGAAGCGCGCGGATTTTGATTTTACCGATGCTCCACAAACCCGGCGCTGCGAAAATCTGAAAAGCTTCCTGGGCCCCGTCCAAAAAATGGCAGAAAGATTTTAAATAATGCCTGGCTGCGGATCTCACGTCATACCGCTCGGGAAGTTTCTTCAAGGTTTCGCGGACGATTTTTTCGCGTTTTATTTTATCCTTGCCCGGTTCTAAAACCAGATTGCACATGGCCTCACGCAAAATATCCTTGTCGCGCTGTTTCAAATGAGAAAGTTCCAGGGCTTGTTCCAATCGCGCCCGCAACCAGAAAAGGAGAGGATGGTGATCGAATGAAAAAACCTGTTCGGAGAAGGCTCCTTCGAGCTTCACTTTCATTTTTTCAGGGTCTTCGCTTTTAAGAAGGGAGACACGCAAACGGCAGGGACTTTCGAGAGGCTGCGTCTGTGCATTCTGAACGGAAAAAAGAATGTCTTTTTCCAGTAAGTTGCCCTCAGGAGGTAAAAAAATAAACGGTTTGTGATGAAACTCCTCGAGAGAGGTTGCGAGAGGCTCCTGATAAAACCGGAAAATCTCCTGATGCCGCTTTTCACCGATTTCGCCCGAAGACCAATCCTCCAAGTCTTCCTCTTCGGAAAAATCTTCATCGAAAAGCCGGCGATTGTCGAAGAAATCCGCGTATTGCCAGCCTTGCCAGTTGGAAACCGGGCTCAAAATCCCCGCTTGAAGGTCAAAAAAAAGGGTCCGGCCGATTCTGGAAAATGAGAGGATTTCTTTTCCTTCCGCTTCCGCAAGCCGCCGGATCGTCACTTCTTGGTTGTCCTGCCCGGCTTGATCCAATTGGGTCCGAAGATTTAATTTTCGCCTGGCCTGCCACTGAGCGTGGAGAGGCCCCTTTTCCGTAGGAATCCAAAGCTCGAAATCACGGTCCGGGTCACGCAAAAAATTGCGAAGCACTTCTTCTCCCGTTTCCGAAGCATCAGAAGGATACGAGTAAGACTCGCTCATGAATTTCCGGAAAATACCGGGAATCTCATGCGAGTGTTCCCCTAAAAGGGTTTCTCCCTGCCAAAATTCGAATTGGATTTTATCTTCGTCCGCAGGCTTGAGATGGATCTGGAGCACGCCGGAATTCATGCTTCGGCGGGTTCGGCATGATACCGGGCAATTCTTGGGTCAAAAATGATGTCGGATTGAGTCAGGGGTCTTTTGAGGGTCAATCCTTCAAGGCTCCGGCAGCGGCTCAATGCCACGTAAGCCTGGCCATGTGCAAACGTTCCCGAATCAAAATCGACAATGACCCGGTCAAAGGTCAATCCCTGGCTTTTATGGATCGTGATGGCCCATGCTAATTTGATCGGATATTGCTCAAAACCGCCGATTTCTTCTTCCGTGATGCGGTCAAGTTCGAGGTGATGTTTGTATCTTATTTTTTTCCATTTCGCCTTGTCCACTTCGTGGTTCTTGCCCTCGATCCTCACCTGGATAGAATCTTCATCCAGTTTTATCAGCTCCCCGACACTGCCATTGACCCATCTTTTTTCCGGATCATTTTGGATCATCAGGACTTGCGCGCCCACCTTCAGCCGGAGCTGGACCTCCGTCGGGTACGAGGATTCATCAAACTCTCCGTGAATGCTGGCAGAATAAACAAATTCTTCGGCCTTCAGTTTTGCCAACCGGGATTCATTCAGGGTCAATGCCGCCGCATTGGTGGGAGTCAGGGTAATACAATCTTCGATGACAGGATCTGGTTTCTGATGAGTCCTCGCATTCAAAATCCGGATTTCGGAATCGCCAAGCGTTTTATTTCTTATTTTATTGAGAATTTCCGTAAATCCTGAATCGCTTTGC
>CAYGIT010000094.1:0-6639 GCA_964349955.1 uncultured bacterium | reverse complement strand
ACTATTGATGATGAAAAAAGAGAATTCGCGGTTACAGAATTAAAAGACAAAATCATTTGTTTAAAAGAGGTTTCATTAAAAATCTTCGAGCTAAAAAAATACGGGGTTTCGTAGCGCTGCGCATAAATTTCTCGGGCTTGTTTATCAATGATCGGCGGCAGCTGATAGAGATCCCCAAACAGAACGACCTGGACCCCGCCAAACGCTTCATCTGGGGTCCCCATATTCAAACGCAAAGCCTCGTCCACGGCATCGAGAAGATCCGCCCTCATCATGGAAGCTTCATCAATAATCACCATGTCCAGCTTCGAAAATATTTTTTGCCCGTTATAGACCCTGCGGATATGTTCCTTTTGGATCAATTTGGGAGGGAATCTGAAAAAGGAGTGTAGAGTTTGACCGTAACAATTGATCGCGGCGATTCCGGTAGGAGCCAATACCACGATATTCTTTTTCGTGTTTTGGCGAAAATACTTCAGGAGGGTTGTCTTGCCGGTTCCCGCTTCCCCGGTAATATAAATATTGGCCCGGGTGTTTTCGAGCTCATGAAAACAGCGCCTAAAATCTTCGCTTAATTCGAAATTATCCGGCAGGTCCAGAGAAGCCGCAGGCAGGTTGGTTCTTTTTGCTTGATCAGTCATCCGGACATTCTACCAATAAAAACAAAAAGGCGGCAGGTTATTAAACCTGCCGCCTTGAAAAAACAAGACTACTCGTATGTCTTTTCGGTCTCGACTTGTGTTTCATTCTGTTTGGCGCGGGCCTTGGCAATGTTGATCATGGCCCTTAAAGCCGCCGGGTTCTGGGCCAAAGCCGCAATCCCCGCCTTGGGCGCATCGGCCGCAGGCGTAGTTGCATTCTCTTCGTTTGAATTCCAATCCTCATCAGCCGCAAAAGCCGGTCCTGCCAAAAGCATCAATGTAAAGACTACCGCAAAAATTTTCTTCATCATTACACTCCTCGTTGTCACTTGTTTTAGTTGATCAGTTCTGTACTGTACCACCTAAGAAAACCGCATATATAGAAGATCGGCAAATCCCCCAAAACTTTAACCTTAGATTTTGGGCCCTATTGCTTCGCCATTTGAGAGAAAAATGCCTCGGCGCCCTTACGAATCTGCTCCTGGGTCAGATCCTGCGTATGCGTCGCAATCATCCAAGTGTAGCCAAACGGGTCGCGGATCGACCCCGCTCGATCTCCCCAGAACATCTCCGCCACCGGCATGGTTGCCGTTCCGCCTGCCTCGACGGCCTGCTTGAACGCCTCATCCGCGTTCGCCACATAAAGGTAGAGGCTGATCGGGGAACCACCGAGCGCTTCGGCGCTCTTACTGCAGTCCTTCCCCGGATTTTCGTCACCCATCATCACAATTGAATTGCCAATCTGCATCGTTGCATGCATGATCCCTTGCCCCGTAAGCCCCGGCATAAGATCCAGCACCTTTGCATTGAAAGCCTTTTTGTAAAACTCAATGGCCTTTTTCGAATCCTTGAACGTAAAACTGGACGTCACCGTGCCGTACCCTTCAGGAATTGCTTTAGCCATGTCCTATCTCCTTTATTTTAATGTTCCGGTTTCTGATTATTCTCAGCCACACCTATCACAAAAACAACCGCATAATCTTTTTTGTTACAACTCTTGATTGAAGGCATTGAAATTCCGGGAGCCACCGGAAAAGCTGCTTTTTCTACCCTGTCCGGCGAACAATCAGCGTTGTTTACAGCCGGTGTATAGCGTGCCGCATGACAGGGCAGGTGCGTCACATCATAAAGCTTGGCGCCATGATCGAGTTGCCAATGCTGCGAACCCCTTTTGTCCATGGAGTCAACAGTGAGCACGCTCGTTACTTCTCGCCCACCGGTCACGACGTATTTTCCCGGAGGTAGCGGAAAAGTCGGCTTCTCCATAATCAAACCGTGTTCCTCAAGCCACCAATCTTTTTTGTCAAATGCCCATTGCGCGGGGGCAACGCCTGTAGCCTTCAACTGCTTGTAGTTTTCCAACCGGCATCCTCGAGGCCCCGGATCTTGCCGCCACAGCCCCCACAATTGCGCATCATTCCCGGAGTTTGCCCCTGAATCCCCCAACGCCACAATGTATTGCACAGGAATGTGCTTGAATCCTATCTGACTTTCAGCATAGCAGATTGTCCGAAGACGGAAATCATCATGACCATCGCTAAAAACAAACGGCTTAAACGACTATTTGCTTTCACATTATTCCTCAGAAGCCTGCGGTCATATATTTCTTTTCATTTAATCTCTCTTCAAGCTTTTCCAGAACCAGTTTCTTTTTATTTTCATGGAGAATTCCCCCACGTCTCATCACTTCATACAAAGCAACTTCTGGAAACTTGTCATAGAGCTCTATTCTTTTTAAAGACTCTTTACCTTTGTCCTTATTTGCTTCTATGGTTTGTATTGTTGTGCTTGAAAAATCAAATACCTGCGAGAACTCTCTGAAAGTTAATCCTAATTGTTCTCTGAATTTTTTAACATCATCGGAACCATAGCCGTCCGTGTAAACGGGCTCAAAAATAAACGATGACGGCCCTCTCCGGCCAATAGTCGCTAAGAGAATGATGGGATTCCGTTCTTTAGAAGATATTCCCATAGTCTTGCAATATTCTTCGTAAGAAGGATTTTTGGACGATGGAATTCTATCATTTAGGGATTTAAATAATTCCTGGGATCGGTGCGTCTTCTTAGTCAAAGGAATGTCTGGGCCAAGGGGGATTGCAGACTTGGAATAAATATACTTGTCATTATAAGTAAAAACGTATTCCTGCGTATTATTTTTCTTGAATTCTTCCAGCCTTCCGGCATAAGTTCTTGTTTTTCTTGATTCTAAAAAAACATCAATGCCAATTATTTTTTTAGATTCCGTTTTGAAGGACATCTTGTAACTCCTTAAAGCGTTTAGCGATCAAAACTTTGATTGCGGTCTTGCGCTTAGTGGAAATAAAGGCTTTATCAACCAGCTCATTAATTTCCACCAAATCTATTTTATCCCGAAACCTGGCGACAACAGCTCCATAGCTCAATCGGATAAATTCTTCGGCATATTCTTTTATTTTGGGCTCCTTAGATGCTGCAGTAAAAATATGCCCTGCGGGGTTATGATCCGCACCCAATAAAGAATCTATCTCTGTGCCCAAATAGCAGGGATTGTCATAAAAGGGCGCTAATTTACGCTCCTTGCTGGTTTGAACAAATCCGATATTCCCAGCATGCCTATCATGGTTTCCTGTCAATGCATCGAACAAACAAAGCTCTATAAAGCGTTCGATCTCGCTCAAGCGCCCGGTATTTTCTGTAATGATGTTAATAATATTTTCACAGTTGTAATCTTCATCTTTTTCAAAAAACGAATTGATATGATTTAAAGTGCCCACACAGTCTTGCATAAAGTTTCTCGACACAAACGTAGGGACTTCCTCTTCAAATAAAATAAAGTAAAATGGCGGTACTTCGATTTTCAGGTGTTCTGCGATTTGATTACACAGATATTCTGTGCCTGGGAGTTCGGGAAATTTTTCTTCTTTAACTTTCAAAACATAAGAGACATTCCCTAAGGTAGCTACGTATTTTTTATACCGCCCATGAAAATGGCTTTTATTTTTAGTAAATCCGTTACTTGCATTTTTAACAGGACCGGTTGAAGTCGATTTTGCCTGGACATCTTTAAATGATTGTGAATCAGATAAATCAAACCATTGCAGAAAGCAATTTTGGTGCAATCCGCATTGTTTGGACTCATCCGCTTTAATCTCTTCCAAGCACTTGTAACAGACCATTTTACCCCTCTTAAGTTGATCCAACTATAACACAATATTAAGTTGTAGTAAAGTTGATACTTATATAAATTGTATTAATATTGATACAATAATTACCTATAATAGGTAAGCTTAAGAATGCTAACCACAATATTAACAACTAGTTAGTAATTAAAAGACGGGGGGGGGAATGTGATTGGGGGGATCGATGTGTAACCTATGTCTCCGGTACGAACTGTTACCCATGTGTCCGGTACGGACACTTAATTTTGTACTTAGCGGCACAAGGTTTACACTTTTTACCGGAGACATAGCTTACACTTTTCTGCTTCATGATTACAGCACCTTTTCTAACATAAGCCCAAAGGGATCTTCCTTGGCAGCAAACTTTCCGCTCTCGTCATCAAAATATCCAAGATCATAATCTTTGAAAGAGACTTCCCAGATGCTGTTGTCGACTAACCGGATTCCCACCGGTTGATTGGCCAAAGCCCTCGAGAGATGGATTTTTAGGTTTCGGATGCAGATTCTTCCGCAATGACTGACAAGAATTGTTTTTTCATAGCCAGGATACGTAATATCCGGAAGTCCTTTGTAGATGCGTGGAGATTTTTGATATAGGTCTCCAGGACATTTCATGGCCAATGCTTGATGCGGCCTTTCAAAGTTATATTCCTGCATAAACTCATAGAATTTTTCTTGTTGCTGGAGAAAGCTAAAAGCCGGTGGCTGAGTTGCTTCAGCTTTAAGGGTCCGGTGCATTCTTTCATGCCGCCCGTTTTGTTGGGGGCACCCTGGCTCAATTCTCTCAAGCTTGATCCCCAACCGGATCCACCAGACCGACAGACGGGTAAGGCCCCACAGCGCATTGCCGCAGGCAAAGGGGATTCCGTGATCGCTTCGAATGGCTCCAGGCAGCCCGTACTCCTTGAAGGTTTCTTCGAACACTCTAAAGGCAGTCGCTTCTCGAGTGGTTGAGAGGGCTTCGCAATTAATGAGAAATCGTGTGGCAAAATCAGAAATAGTCAGAGGATAACAATAAACTTTACTGCCTAATTTAAATTCGCCCTTAAAGTCAACGCACCACAGGTCATTGGCTTCTTTGGGACAGGAAAGATACGTTGCCGTAGCACGGTACGGACTTCTCTTGCGTCTTCTTTTGACAAGATCATGCCTGTCCAGAATTGCATGGACCGTGCTTATGGCAGGTGGTTTTACTCCAGGATAGCGTTTCGCAACTAATTCACGGATCTTGGGAGCTCCCCAGTGGTGTCTTTCTTTTTTGAAACGAACGATGAGCTGCTCAATCTCGAAAGGAACTTGATTAGGATGTTTTTGCGGCGCTCTCGATTGGTCAAAAACGGCTACCGAACCAAACTCGCGATAACGTTTCCAAATTTTGTGTCCCGTTACCCTTGAGATACCAAATTCTCGGCACAAGGGCGCCATTTTCTCTCCAGATAAAAGACGCCCGATAAATTTTGTCCTCTCATCCATAACACACGTTTCCTTCCAAGGCATATGGCCCCCTTTTGGGTTGAATACGCCTTAAAGTGTAAACGATGTGCTCGGAATGAACTGTAAAGGATGTGCCCGGAATAAACCTTTTTGGTGCGCCCGGCAGGAGTTGAACCTGCAACCTTCTGATCCGTAGTCAGACGCTCTATCCAATTGAGCTACGGGCGCGAAAAGAATTAAATCATTATAATTACTGAACTTACTGCGGTCAAAGATTTAAGCCACATATGTCAATTTCGGCATTTGTGCCTAATTTGAGCCAACTTGATTCAGGGAATCCAAGCTGAGGAGGTCAAAGTATATCTAAAAAGGTATGAGTTGAATAGGGAAAATCGGCTGAGAGAAAAATATCCCTCTTTATCAAAATTTAAAATTGATCCCCAGGCGGACAGTATGAAGATCCAAATTCGCCGAGTGGTTAAATTCATCACGTCCGCCGGCCGGTTCCACTAGAGGAGAATCATGCACAGAGACCGAGGGAAAGTTAATGAAAAGATACTCCGCTTTTACGGTCCAATTTTTGGTTACCCCATATTCAATACCGGCCCCCAGGGCCCAGCCCAGCAGTCCCCGGGTCTTTGAAGCGCTTTCATAAGCGGGCGTGAATGTATCGGTAAACTCTTCTTCGAATTTCAATCTTGAAAAAGCCATCCCGGTTGTCCCGTAGATAAGCAATCGGTTCATGGCAAAACCAATACGGGGCCGCAATGTGCTTAACCAGCGGGTTCTAATGTGACGGCGAATCTGAAATCCGGTTCCCGGAGCAGTAAGATATTCCTGGCCAGAAACCGTAGTGTGATCTAAAGGCATCCTATCAAAATCGGTTTCTAGCCCAAGAACTAGTTTCCGGGCTTGATAGTTAAAACCGGCTTGAGCGCCGCTGATGAACGTTCCTGGGTGAGAAGTTTTATTACCCGAATCGCTGATTTGTATGAAATCTAACGGCAATAAATAAACGGTTCCTGATCCTGTGGGACTTCCCACGGTTCTTGCCTTAAGCCGTCCGAACGATCCGCCCAAATTGGCACCGACATAGGCCCCCGTCCAATCGTAGGACCCAGCCGACCAAGAAACCGGAGCGTTCGTGGTAACGCTTAAAACAACCAAAATAATCCAGGCGAATTTTTTTCTCATCTTCCCCTCTTGTTATCTCATAAAATAAACAAAATCTCAGATTCTTCTATTAACGGCTTTTCAGAGAAAATCCGTAAGAGTTTTGGGGAGGTATTTTGGGGAACGGGATTCGGCCAGACGCTCAAATAGAAGGGCCAAATAGAAGAATAGAAAATAGAAGGTGCCAGGCACGAATGGCACTTCCTTAAGGAATAAATAAGAAAAGACCTCCA
>CAYGIT010000093.1:0-11370 GCA_964349955.1 uncultured bacterium | reverse complement strand
TGGATCGGACCTGAGCCGCGATTAGCTCATGCTCTTGTCAATGCTATTGCCGTTCTTATCATTGCTTGTCCTTGCGCCCTTGGTCTTGCAACGCCCATGTCTATTATGGTTGGGACCGGGCGAGGTGCAATGGCGGGAGTTCTTATCAAGAATGCCGAAGCGCTTGAAACCTTTGAAAAGATCGATACGGTTATCGTGGATAAAACTGGGACACTGACTGAAGGAAAACCTAAGTTGATGTCCATAATGACTTTGGGATTTTCCGAAGATGAAATTTTGAGTCTAGCCGCCAGTCTTGAAAAACAGAGCGAACATCCCCTTGCAGAAGCCATTGTTCATGCAGCGAAAGAAAAGAAACTGGCTTTGAAAGATGTAAAAGATTTTAAATATGAAAAAGGGAAGGGGATCACCGGGATTGTTGATGGTAAACAGGTTTTGATTGGTAGTGCGAAAATCATGGAAGAAAAAGGATTAAATATGTCTGATTTCTCTGCTAAGACCGATCAGCTTCGCAGTGAAGGCCAGGGCGTGATATTTATTGCTATCAATGGCAAGTCGGCTGGGTTTCTCAGTGTCGCTGATCCCATCAAAGAATCGACACTTGAAGCCATTCGGCTATTGCACTCCGAAGGAATAAAAATAGTGATGCTTACCGGAGATAACCTCCAAACTGCGCAAGCGGTAGGCAAAAAAGTCGGCATTGATGAAATTCAAGCGGAAGTCTTGCCGGAAGATAAAGAAAAGCATGTAAGGAAACTTCAAGAACAGGGACGAAAGGTCGCTATGGCGGGCGATGGAATTAATGATGCGCCGGCTTTAGCTCGTGCTCATGTGGGAATCGCTATGGGCAGCGGAACCGATGTGGCCATGCAAAGCGCGGGGATTGTTCTTATCAAAGGGGATTTGCGGGGAATCGCTAAGGCCCGGAAACTTAGCCGGGCGACGATGAGTAACATTCGGCAAAATCTCTTTTTTGCTTTTATTTACAACATCCTGGGAGTTCCGATCGCCGCAGGCCTTCTTTATCCTTTCTTCGGCATTCTCCTCAGCCCTATTATTGCCAGCGCCGCCATGGCGTTTAGCTCTGTATCGGTGATCGGCAATTCTTTGCGCTTGAAAAGCATTGCTTTATAAAAAACACCGCAACAAATTAATTCTTGACTTCTCCCCGCCTTTAAATTAGATTTTGTCTCAATTAGATATTATCTTAATTAGATGATTTCTCAGTTTCGAAATCTGAGTAGCCACTGCGAAGGGGGATGATGATGCAGAAGCAAAAGGATAAGATGAGCAAGTTCGAGGAATTACTTGAAAAGAGAGGACTCAAGCTCACTTATGAAAGAAAGCGCATTTTTGAGGAGGTCGAAAGACTCGGGAAGCATTTTGATGCCGACAGCCTCTATGAACGCTTCAAAAAAAGGGGAGAACGGATGGCCCGGGCGACGGTTTACCGGACGCTTCCGCTCCTTCTTGAATACGGAATTCTCCAAAAATCGGCTGGCGCCGGAAAGAAAGAATTTTTTGAAAGAACGGGTTCCAAAGGTCACCATGATCACATGGTTTGCATTCGTTGTGGAAAAATCATCGAATTTCATAGCAATGCCGTTGAAGAGGCTCAAGCGAAGGCTTGCGATGATTTTGAGTTCAAACTGGTCTTTCATGACCACCGCCTGTTTGGATATTGCAAAAAATGCCAATAACAATTTAGTAAGAGTTTTTGCATGAAGCCTCAGTGTCTGGAAAGAAAGCGCATTTGGGAAGTGGACTGCCGGTCCATGGAAACAGTAATTGCAGCCTCTTTTGAATGGCGCGAGCTTGCGGATTTGATTAAGAATCGTCTTCTTCATTGTTCCACGAGTGAGAACGTTCTTGAAACTCAAGTTTACGGTCTGATTCATCAATGCTGCCATTCTGAAAATCCCGTCTCGCTTCACATTGAAGAATTACTGAATTACCGTTATCAGCGTTTCATTGAAACCATGGCGCGTCTGTATCCATGTGAGGTTGGCCGTTGGATCCTATCGTATGATTTTGAAAAAAAGTCTGCGTTGGGCGGAATGCTCTGGGCACTTGGCTCTGATTCCCGCGAAGGGTTTGATTGCCTTCGTCGTCATTTTCATCAATGCCTGCAAGTTTATTCAATCCGCAAACTTTTATGACGAGCTATGAACTGTTCTTTCTGCAGAAAAGAGATGAAGTGGTCGCAGGCAAGCGAACGGCGGGCAGAGGAAATAATGGTTTCGACGGTATGTTGGGAATGCAGGGCGTGCGGCAAAAGATGGCTAGAACAAAAAATTTATGAATTTCCATGGATTTTTGAAGAACCATTTCTTTTAAATTCTATATCCCAAGAAGAATTGCCGTAAGGAGCGTGTCATGAGTGGTTTTACCCTTTCAAGTTTTGTGATTGTTTTCAGAGAAACGCTTGAGGCCGCTTTGATTGTGGCTATTGTCCTCACCTATTTGATTCAAACCAAGGCAAACCAATATCTGCGGCATGTCCTTTGGAGCACGTTAGCGGCGATTGGAACAAGCCTTATCGTAGCCTTTATTTTTGATCAAACGGTTGGAGAATTTGAGGGAAGAGCAGCGGAAATATTTGAAGGGGTCGTAGCTTTAGTTGCGGCCGGTGTTTTGACCTACATGGTTCTCTGGATGCATAAGCAAGCGGCCAAGATCAAAACCCAAATGCACGAAAAGTTGCAACTCGTCATCAATCGCCAAGAAGTTTTATCCCTGATGGCATTGCCTTATTTTGCCGTTCTACGCGAAGGGGCAGAAACTATTCTCTTTTTGAAAGCCGCTGCCCTGCAGGCAGGTGGAGTTACTTCAGCGTTCGGCGGTATCGCGGGTTTTATTTCTGCGGTTTTCATCACCACTTCATTTTTCTGGCTTGGGAAAAAAATTCCTCTTAAACCTTTCTTCCGGTATACGGGTTTATTCTTAACTTTTATAGCCGCGGGGCTTTTGGCTTATGGCCTTCATGAACTTGAGGAAGCCGGTTTTATCTTTCCCATCATTGAGCACATTTGGGATTTCAACCCGGTCTTGAATGAAAAGGAAGGAATCGGTTCCTTTCTTAAAGCGATTTTTGGATATAACGGCAATCCCTCTTTGGTCGAAACGGCTGCCTATTTTGGTTATTTGATTCTGATGATGGGTCTTATGTTCCTAGATGGCAAAGCGGCAAGTCAGGGCAAGCCGGCTGCCGCCAGCCCCGTCTTTGCAAAGAATGCTTGAAAAATAGATGAAATTAAAAATTAGCCAGGGAAGACCGGATTCTGACTGTCAATACCCAGCCAATAATGAAAAAAGGAAAGGGCACAAGCAACAATGAAAAAGAGAATCTTGGCTGGGTTCATGGTTTTAACTTTGGGTTTAGGGCACACAATGGCTGTGGCGCAAGACGACGCGCAACAAAAGAAAAGTTCATCAACGCTTGAAGAAGTGATAGTAAAAGCTTCCAAGGTTGATGAAAAATCCCCTTTTTTACCGGATGTCCAGGGCACAAAAATCAATAAGGGCAAAAAGACAACCCGCCTGAATCTCGAAGAGCCCCCCGCGATTACCAATAACAATTACCGCCAGGCCTTGATGAAAGCGCCGGGTCTTCTTATTAGCGAAGAAACAACACCGCTTGTAAGTATTGGTTACCGGGGGCTCAACCCTGACCGGGCTCAATATATGCAGGTGATGAAAGACGGTATTCCGATTACGGCCGATATGTTCGGCTATCCTGAAGCCTATTACACGCCACCTCTTCAAAGCGTTGAGAGAATTGATTTTATCCGCGGCGGATCTTCTCTGATGTACGGCCCGCAACCTGGCGGTGCTCTCAATTTTGTGACTAAAAAACCTGCGCTTGATAAAAAAATCGCTTTGCATTCAGAGAATGTTTTTGGATCAGACAATTATTTTTCGACCTACGAGGCCTTGACTGGGACGGTTGGACCTCTTGGCTATCTTGGCTATTTCCATGAAAGGCAGGGCGACGGTTTCCGCGCCACTAATAGCGACTTCGAAGTGATAAGCTCTGGGATTAAAACCACTCTCAATCAGACGGGCGACTCCCGGCTGACCATGAACTATGATGAGTATCATGAAGAGCATGGAGAACCCGGTGGGCTTACGCGCCAGGCCTTTGATGACAATTTCGAAATGACCACGCGGCAGTTTGATCGTTTCCGTCTGGAGCGTTATTACGGAAGTATCTCGTATGAGAAAGAATTTTCTGAGGCCACCCAATTTGATTTCAAAGTTTATGGCGGACACTATCGCCGCTGGAGCAAGCGTCAGCGCGGAGGAGGTTTCGGAACAGAGCCGGCGGGGGCGAATGCCAATTCCAATGACATTCAGGAGCAGGATTTCTACAACCTTGGATTTGAGCCGCGCCTTCGTCACAACTACGAACTCTTTGGCGAAAGCCACACGTTAACGGTCGGAACCCACACCTTTTTTTCGGATTCCCCCCGGGTCGAAGAAAGGGGAGCCGGACCGGCTGCCGACACAGGGCCGGTGCGAAAGGATTCCGACCGGGACATTCAATACTTTTCAGTTTTTATTGAAAATCTGTTTCGTTGGGGAAGGTTGTCCGTTACTCCGGGCGTTCGGTTTGAGCATCTCTGGCAGCAGATTAAGGAAAAAGTAAACCTCGATAAAACAACAGTCCCTCTTGCGGACGAAAGCGATTTTGATTTTGTACCGCTCATGGGACTTGGAATCGTTTACGAGGTTTTTAAGGGGATCGAAGCTTATGTGAACATTTCTCAATCTTACCGTCCCAAAATTTTTGCGGACGCAGTCCCCTTGGGAACCAATCAAGTCATTAGCGGGGATTTAAAAGAGGGCTTTGCCTGGCAATATGATTTCGGACTGCGCGGCAATCCGGTGCCATTTATGAGCTGGGACATTAACTATTTTATTTTAGATTTTAATGATCAGACGGGCACAGTGGGTAACACGATTGAAAACGTGGGGGATGCGTTTCACCAAGGGATGGAGCTCGCCACCCAAATCGATTTAATCGGAGCCTACGACCATGTTCAAAAAACCGACCATGGCAAGCAGCTTGGCTCATTGAGTCCTTTTATCGCGCTTATGGTACTCGATGCAGGATTTAACAAAGGACCTAACAAGGGAAGACAACCCGCTTTTGCTCCGCAATATAATCTTCGCTTAGGCGCTCATTATAACTGGCATGAGCGGGTCAAATTGAGCCTGGTCAGCACCTTTGTGGACGAACATTTTGCCGATGACGCGAGTACAGCGAACCGTTTCATCCCTTCCTATAAGGTCTGGGATCTTACCGGGGAAGTTAATCTCTTGAAAAATGTTTATAATAAATTTGATTTGAGTATCTTCGGCGGCATCAATAATTTGTTTGATGAGAAGTATTATGCCCGCGTGACAAGCGCAGGAATCGATCCTGCTTATCCGCGGAATATTTACGGCGGAGTGAAAATCAGTCTGGGGTGAGTCTATGTTTTGGGATCAGACGTTAATCGGGCTTTTTCAAAAAGGGGGCTTTGCCATGTGGCCGCTCCTTGCTTGTTCCATCGCGGGGATAGCCATCATCGCGGAAAGGGCGCTCTATTTCCTGCGTCTGCGGCTGGACTATAAACACTTCAGCCAAGACCTTAAGGGATTGCTTCTGAAGCGAAAAATAAAAGAGGCCCTGGTTTTATGCCGCAAGCATCCGAATCCTGTCCCCAGAATTGCAGGCGAGTACCTCCGAAATCTCAATCACGATAATCTTCGTAGTGAAATCCTTAAAAGAGAAGGCTCTTTTGCGCTGGAGAAAGTTGAAACGCGTCTACGGGCGCTTGCCGCGATCACGCATATCGCACCTTTGCTCGGTCTTTTGGGAACAGTGACCGGTCTTGTCGCCGCTTTTCATCAGATAGAACTTTTGGGCGGGCAGGTTCAGCCGGGAGACCTTGCGTCCGGCATTTGGGAAGCGCTCATCACCACGGTCTTTGGTCTTGTCATTGCGATTCCCTGCATGGCGGCTTATCATGGGTTTGAAAGCGCGGCCGACAGGATCGCGCGGAGAATGCAGTTTATTATTTCCGAGCTTGACGAATTTTTCGGGAAAAGTTCGGCGCGAGATTTCAAGGCAGAAGACATTGAAGCCGCCGATCAAAGCATGAGGGTAATGTAGTGGAGTTCCTACGCCCCAGGAAATCCAGTCTTGGTCTTGATATGACGCCCATGATCGACATTGTTTTTCAGCTTCTGATTTTTTTCATGCTCTCATCCTCTTTTCTCAATCCGACTTTGAAGTTGACCTTGCCCAAAGCGGTCCAGCACGACAAACGGGAGCCGCAGCAAGTTGTCATAAGCGCGGACAAGGCCGGGAATATTTACGTCAATACGCAGAAGGTCCCGAAAGACGCGTTAAAAGCCCAGCTTGAAAACCGGTTTGCCAAAGATTCAAAGAAAGCTGTCCACCTGCGCGGTGACAGCGAAATGCCCTATAAGTTTTTTGTGGAGATTATGGATATTGCGCGCCAGGCTGGGGCCCGGCAAATCAATATTGTGCATGAAACCGAGAAATTGCACGCCGTCTCTTCCCAGGATAGCGGCAGGAGCTATTAATCAATGAAGATTCCGTATTCTTACCGGCAGCAGTTTTTTGTTCCGATTCTTCTGACTTCGGTCATCGGGCATGCGGTTATCTTTGTGACGGGATCAGGCCTTTTGTCATTTTCTCCAAATTTTGGAGTGGAGCAAGCTCCAAGCAGCATGGAGATTGTGATTTCAAAAATCGAACCCGAGGCAAACTTGGAACCGACGGATACGGTTCTGACAACCTCACAGCCTTCAAAAAAGACAGTCGTCTTAAAAAAAATTGAGAAACCCAAGGAGGAGAGGCGACAGTCTTCCAAATCCGTCACTATCCCGCCCCAAAAAGGCGCGGCCCAACGCGAAGCCAATCCTTATTTAAAAAATCCAGCACCTATCTATCCTCAGTGGGCCAGGGAGAGAGGCTGGGAAGGCGTTGTTCTTCTTTCTGTTTTTGTGCAAAGTGACGGAAAACCGGGTGATGTGAATGTCGAGCAAAGTTCGGGATATAAAATTCTGGATGACGCAGCGATGAAGGCGGTCAAAAAATGGCAGTTTAAGCCTGCAGGCATAGGCAATGTCTTCTTTTCAACCTGGGTGCGCATTCCGGTCCGGTTTAGCCTTGTTGAAGAAAACGATTGAAGTCATAGAATAATCCCGGTATTCCAACTACAAATAAAAGGGAGACATCGCATTGCAGATTTTTCTTGAGCGGATCAGTATCGCTGTTTGCCGACAGCGTAGACTTTTTAGAAGATGCCTCGGTCAACTTTTTGATCCTTATTACATTAGGATGGAGTGCGGCTAAACGAGCACGAGTTGGAATGGTACTCGCAGGGGAATCCTGCTTGTTCCTGGATTAGCTGCTCTTTGGACTGCTTGGCAGAAGTTTACGATGCCTGCGCCACCCGCTCCTTTGCCATTATCACTCGCGGGTGCTGGTGGTTTGTGGTGAATCTATCATGCGTGATTCTGCTGACTCGCTATCGTAAGCACGCCGGCAGCATGGCCAAGGCCGCGTTCCTTTCAGCTCGAAATGATGTCTTGGCGAATGCCGCCATTGTCGGTGCGGGACTCGTTACAGTTTATACCCATTCGGCATGGCCGGATTTGATCATCGGTTTGGGGATTGTGGTAATGAACGCAGGTGCCGCCAAAGGGGTATATGAGGTAGCGCGAGACGAGCATCGTACAGCGCTTCCGTGAAACTCCGCCTAATTGGGTAAGGTGGCGTTTACTAAAATTATTCATCCATATATTTAAAAAAGCTGGACCAACGCATTCCTAAGCCTTTGATAATACGCTCGATCTTCTGAAGCGTGAGATTGTGCTGTCCGCGTTCGATTCCGCCATAATAAGACCGCTCGGTTTCTACCAGATCGGCAAACTCTTCCTGGCTATACCCTTTCCGTTCTCTCAGCTTTCTGACGACCTTTCCAAATTTCTTTTCAATAGAGCTCATTTTGCCCCCTTCTTTGAATTTAAGGAGGCTATTTGAGCCTTTATGGGTGATTTATGTCCACGTGATATATAACTCATTTACTATTGAATTTAGGCCCGCGTCCTGTTACCTTTTTAACAGCTGAGGGGCCCTATGGACCGTGAAAAGCTATTATTGATCGTAGATGACGAACAGGGGATACGCAGCATTTTTGAGGAAATATTTGAGGGAGATTGCAACATTATTTGTGTCTCGAGAGGGGATGAGGCACTGAAGGCTTTCTTAGAGCGCAGGCCGGATGCAGTTATTCTCGATTTTGAACTAGAAGGGATTCTGCGGGGTGATCACATTTTAAAGCTTATGAAGCTGGTTAATGCCAAGGCTTTTATTGTCATGATGACGGCAAAGGGGGAACTTAAAGAAAAACTGCTGCAAGAAGGAGCGGATGCCTTTTACGAGAAGCCTTTCAATGCATTGGTGATCCGGGATTATTTATTCGAGATGAAAGTTATCGGGAATGGTAAAGAATGCCATTGAATTAAAGAGGCACGATGCACTTTCGCACAAGCAACCCTGTCACAGGAAGCCGCACTACTCATGCACCGGCCAAAGGGCGGTGTTCAAAAGATGGAATTACTGCTAGGTCCAAAAAGCTCCCCTTTCATAAATAATGCCTGAAATAAAAAAATTCTGCTAAGTTAAACCCTCCTCCATTAGCGATTAAGAATGA
The DNA here is from genome assembly GCA_964349955.1 of uncultured bacterium. Classification (GTDB taxonomy): domain Bacteria; phylum Omnitrophota; class Omnitrophia; order Omnitrophales; family Aquincolibacteriaceae; genus CAYGIT01. Next base: position 2,635 of record CAYGIT010000093.1, on the reverse strand, counting down.
AAATTGAACTTGAAGTTTCGAGACATTTTTTTGCGTTTAAATAACTCAAAATTGTCCGGGACATACTTTTTAAAGCGCTTGCTTTAAGCGCGTACTATGGGGGCCATATCACCAAGTGACATCTTATTAAATTTCAAAAAGAGCCGGACAAAATGCTGCTGTGAAAGTTTCAGAAGCGGGCTTTCTTTAAAGCTTCATTTATTTAATGACTTAGGAGTGGTAAGGCTCATTAACTAAATGTCTTTTTTTAGAAACTATAAAATTGGAGACAATTTATTTTAAGAAAATAGGGAGAAAAAAGGCTTTGACCCTTGCCGAATAATTTTTTGTGTGGTAGCGTTTAATTGATGGACGTTCAAGATTGCATGATTCATTCATTGAAAATTGATGGATGCAAATCAAATTAAAACAGTCGGACATGGGCGAACATGATTGAAGATAAACAACAACTCAGTAATGAACTTAAAAAACAGCGTATCGCCAGCGAATCCGGAACTTCGCCGGCTACGGTACGGCGTGCTTTGCATCCGGACTATTGCCATACAGTCAGCCTTGAAAAAAGGACAGCTATAGAGAAGCTGGCTGCTGAATATGGTTACGATCCCAAACATAGGCTTAAGAAAGGGCATCAGGCGCTCGGTCTCATGGTTCCCTTTTCGAAGGATGTCTTTTCGGACTCGTATCATACGCGTTCTTTAACAGGAATCGCTGAGAAGCTTCAAGAAATTAAGCAAAAATCGAGGTATGACATCAAGGTCCTATTTGCGGATGAAAAGGACTACCATGACCTTCATGCCTTTGCAAACGCCCAAATGATTGATGGTCTCTTCATATTAATGTGGCGGATTCACCCCAATCTCATTAATTGGGTTTTAAAAGCGGAAAAACCTTATCCGGTGATGCTTTTTAATGAGTACGACAAGACAGCTAAAGCGCATTTTGTCGTTGTCGATGTTGGGCTTGGAATCGAAAAAGCTGTGCATTATTTGGTGGAGAGGCGCGGAAGAAAAGCAATCGCTTTTCTAAAAGGGCCGACCTTTAACCAACACGATTCCGAGCTAGGTCCAATTTCGGTCGATTGCATTGATTCTCGGCAGAAATACGAAGGATTTGAAAGAGCTATGCGAGTGTGTGGGCTTGAAATACTGCCGGAATGGGTAAAAGAATGCTGCGCATATACTGAAGAGCAGGGATATTTAGCTGCGAAAGAGCTATTTAATGGCAGCGAGTTACCGGATGCCCTTATTACATCAAATGATGCGACAGCGATAGGTGCTCTTAAAGCATTAAAGGAAAAAGGTATTGCTTGTCCCGAAAAAGTAGCTGTGATTGGTTATGACGGCAGTCCGAAAGGCGAATATACAACTCCAAAATTGACTACGGTCCGGCAGCCTCTTGAAGATGTGGGAGCTGAAGCAGCCAGGCAACTGGTCGAAATTGTGCAAGAAGGGTACATTGACGTAGTGCGATGCAGGTTTAAATTCGATCCGGAACTCGTCATTCGTGAGTCTGCATGAAGTTAACTGAAACTCAAACTATCGCATAGAAAAGTTAAATTGCACACTTTTCTGTGCATGAACAAAATAGGATTTTTGCGCAAAGAAAATAGCCTGATCATTTAAATACAGCGAAGAATTTGTGCTATTTGGTCCTTTTGATAATGGGGCCGGCACACTTTCACGCAAGCAACCCTGTCACAGGAAGCTACGCTACTCGTGCGCCGACCTTTAAAGTGCTCGAGACGTTGTTTTTTGCGTACAGGGTTTTTTATTGTCCGGATAAATTCAGGCTTTAAAAAGTAGTCACAAAAGCAACATGCATACCAAAACTAGGAGAAATCCTAAAGGGGGTGGACTTGAATGTCCGCGGAAAAGACAAATTCAGTAAAAAGGAAGCGGGATTTAAAGGGAGGATTCGGACTTCAGCGCTGTTCTAATCCGGAATGTTCTCAGGTTTTTGATGAGAAGTCAGAAGCCTATTGGAAATTCGCGCCGCGAAAAATGATTTGTACCAAATGTGAAAGTGAAGTGGTGCTGAATAGAACTGGGCATGCTGCGAATTCGAGTGAGATGCTCTATATCTACTGGTGTGATTTTTGTAAGGAAGAGTTCGGTCTTAAAATCCCGCTAACTAGAAAATACTGCAGCGTTTGTAAAGTGGATTGGCACATTAGCTGGGCTTATGATTTGAGAGCTCCGCTTCCGCCTTATGATCCATCCAATTCCTGCATTCCTCTGAATCCCGGAAACACTGCTGCATGAGCAAGCCAGTTTCACCCCTTCGGGATCCCTAAGATAGTTTTGATACCCACCCATTTAAGCTAATCCTTGTGCCGCACCCGGGCATGCCGCCCTTGATCCGCCTCTACACGCTTTTTCAGGTGTACGAAGCGTTCGACTACACCCCCTCGACATATTTATTTGCCTCGGTGTTGTAGTCGAACGCTTCTGAGCCGGCATGCCCAGGTGCATATTTATAAGGATGGATATTCAAATTAATATTTTTTTGAGTTGTTGGTAAAAAAATTCCTTAAAAATCTGGGAAGACCTATTCCAGAAGTAGCTGTTTTGGCCCAATACTCTGAGAAGAACTATAAAATCAAACGACCAGTCTTAAACCTGGTGCTACTCATTAC
>CAYGIT010000092.1:0-11505 GCA_964349955.1 uncultured bacterium | reverse complement strand
TCATTGTTTCCAACTGCCGGATGCCTTCTTCCAATCCCTCGACCCGAACTTCGGGTCGGCTGCCGCGTGTGTAGCGGACAAATTCGGCCTCATCAAGCGCCTGTTTGAGCGGCTGGACAATGTCAGGGTTTGAAATATCCATCGATACTTGTCCTTTGTTGATCACCAAAGGAATCACAATCGCTCCTGTTTTTCTGCTTCCTTTCGCAAAGAAAAAAGCAGGGTTGCCATAAAGATGATTCAAGGCTTGGGCCAAATCACGGCCGGTTTTGGCAACAATTTTCTGTGTGCTTCCACGGAACTGAAAGTTAATGGTAAATTCAACTTCAAAATCTTTCCCTTTGCCCGAAGGATCGGCCTTTACCCATACGCTCTCCATTATGTCCAGAGGCGCCGGCTCGTTTCCGACTTTGGATTGGGTCGAGATTTTTTTTATCTCTTCTTCCCTGGACTGATCTTCTTCTAATTGTTTTTTCGCTTTCTTTCGCATTTCACGGATCTTTTTTTTGGTTTCCGCTTCTTCAAAAATCTCACTGACGAGTTCACGGCCTTTGGAGATTTGACTCTCTGGCCTTTTCCATAAAAAATGGGGCCGGCGGTTCCAGAGAATGGCAGCGACAAACGCGATAGGCCCAAAAAACAGCGCTCCCAGCAAAATCTTGGCCCAAAAAATCATTTGCTGAATTTCTGTCTGAACTGCATCCTGCGGAAGCCCCGGCGCCTTGCTTGTCTGAATGACGCCATAAACCATATAGCCTGCCACGATCAGGATCCCCCACATCGCGATTCTGCCCGTCCGTTTCAGGATTTCCCATATTTTTTCTCCGCGCCTTTCGGAGCGAAGGCCGTCACGGCCGGGCGGAGTGTCAGACGCATTGGGCGCCTGACCGGAGGGGCGAGAAAGAAAATGGGAGGAAGGTTCCTCGGTTAAAACGGAATTGGGCAGTTGCAGGTCCCGGGCCAGTTTCAGGAAATCATCAAAGTGCTGGATACGGGAATAAGCGTAAGTAAGAGCCGATGTAAGACGGGTGAGATAAAAATCCGTTTCGTCTTCGCCTTGCGCCCGTGGGGAAGCGAGGAGCCCGACACTTTTAAAAGGAGACATCCTCATTTCATCATCCAGAGGGTTTCTAAGGCCCAGTTGCGCTTCAGCAAAAGCCCGCACATCTTTTAACGGGTACCCCATCAAAACACCTGTCAATATTCCATCTTGAAGGGAAGTGGCACTATAACGTTGTAACAAATTCTCAATTAAAAAACGGTCAATATCCGGCTTATTATTATTTTCGATTTTAAATTCCTTTAGAAAATCCTGGCTTTCAAGCACTTTTACGATCGCGTCCGGCACAGAATAAACGGAATCTTTTCCGGAAAAATGAATATCCAGGGTCTCACCGGTCTCTGCCAGAAGCCTTTGCAACTCACGCGCCACAGAAACCGCATCAGGCTCCAAAATCCCCGCTTTCACTGTCCGGACATAAGCCGGTTTTACGAAAGGCGCCATGAAGAAAGCCAGAAAACTGGGATAGAGCAGGGCCTTTTTGTTTTCAGGATTAAGTCTGGAATAAAGTTTTTCGAGCAGGTCGCCCCGTTTGCGGATCAAGTCAATCTCACTGCTTGAAAAAAGTTCTTCGCGGGATTTTCGGAAAAGCGTCAATCGATCCGGTGAAGATATCCCGGGCAAATAAAAACCTTTTGATTCCAGATAAAAAATAAATTCAGCTAATTTCAGGCTTGCGGCTGTCAAATTCGTTTTCGCAAGTAATCGAATTTTTTCAAACCGTTTTTTCAAATCCCTTTCACGTTCGAACTCTTCTTTCCCAAGAAAATCCGCGGTAATTCGAAACGTCCGCTTAAAATCCGGGCCGGTGACTTTTTCGTTGAGATATTTAAGGCGCCCCGTTCGTACTTCTGAGCGAGCTCTCCCCTCCGGCCTGGAATCTTTACGCCATTGCCTCGCTGCGGCTTTTTTTTGCTTCCGTGCTTCTTTCTGAGCATTCTGCTTGTCGATTAATTCCGCCAAAGAGTTCGCTCCAAGAATCCCGGCATTGGAAGGCGGCGCCGCGACACTATCCTCTTTTTGATTCATCCTTTGAATGAACTTGTCATACACTCCGGGATTATTCACTTCCGTATTGGCAGCATCAATGACAACCAAATGGCCGGAAGGTGTCAAAATCCGGATACTTGGCGCTAGTCCGGCTTCATCGGCTCGCAAGAGTATTTCCACATTTTCTTTAAGATTTGGGCTCGGGTAAAGGGCCGTCACGTCCGTCCCCGGCACAACTTGCATTGCATAGCCCAACCGGCCATTTGCAAGCACGATCCTGCCATAAAACCGCGGTCCGATACCAAGCCGGTCATAAATTTGCGCATAAGTTAATTCTAAATAATTTACTTCATGGGGTTTAAACATCTTGATCGCTACAGGATGATCAATTCCTTCAATGAATCCCAGGTAAACGCCCGCCGATTTACTCCCCTTTTCTGAAAATTCAGGGGAACTTTCGATCGGATTTTTTAGTTTTCTTACCGGAATATTGTTCCACTCCGTAATAATCGGGCCTGCTTCAACAGAACGCATTTCCTGCATAACCCAATCGGCGTCCGGTTCCCTGCCTGGTTGAAATAAATCCTTCGGATCGATTTTGTGGCGCTGCTGGTCTTTGAAAACGTTAACACCAAACTCTTTTATCAACCGGCCGGCTATTTCTTCAGGTGATACATTCTGTTCCTCTAAAGCCTCCGAATTTCCCGTATCGGTTCTCGCTTCGGAACGCACCGAAGCATCTTCTGTGGTTTTATCTAATGGAACCATGGGAACTTCCATCCGTTCTTGCGCGGGAATCTCCTTCCAGTGTTTTTCATCCTCGGGCTTTCCTTCAAGAGTCCAGACATAAGTGCCTTTTTCCGGTTTTGTCGCAGGATATCCGGCATCTTTTATAAAAACTTTTTCTCCTTCGTGGTAAATTCTCGCATAAACACGGCGGTCCTTATCGCCTTTTATAAGAAAATCGGACCTATTCAAACTCCCAACAAAAAAAGGTTTCTTTTCCGGCACTTCCTCCGAATGTTCATCCGGCCCCACAAGCTCCACCTTTCCGGTTCGATAGCGTAAAATTGTGATTTTTTGATCCGCCACGCGGATCATACCAACGCTTTCGACAGGTTCCGTCTCCCAACTTTTTTCGACACTACGCGCTTCGGAGCGGGCGGGAAGGACAAAGGGAATATTAAGCTCGGCCAGGAGCGATTTTATTTTTTTACGTTCCTGGCCGGTAATCGGGTTCCACTTATCGGGATTGGCATGTTGAAGCGTGCGCAGCATTACATCTTTTAGCTGTTGAAATTCTTCAGCATCCTTATGGAGAAAACTTACAAGCATTTCCGAATTGCCGGAACTCCCAAGGACCGTCTTTGGATCATAGAAGAACCAGTGCTTTCCATCCGGAGAAAACCAATCCTTGTCCAGGAACCCGGCGTCTTTAAAGAACGCTAAAATCACAACCATAAAAAGCCTCTTTTTGAGCGTCGGAACCTCTTTGAAAGCTTTATTTAAAGTTTCACGGGATCTGGCGCGAATTGAACCGAAAGGAGAAACGGCAGACACTATACGAAGCCCCAGAACGGCTGCCATTCGCACGTCAAATGGAATCGAGACCCCTGGAATTTTATTCAAAAATATTTTTTCGAGAAGAAGAGCGCTTTCAACGCCTGCTTTCCTGCTCATTTCGCCGCCTTGTTTGCCAGACATAATCGGCACGGAAATCGTATCAACGGCAAAAAGCCTGAGCTCCATGGGCAGATCAAATCCGTTAAATTGATTAAGAACCGTTTGTTCCAGGAAATGCAACACTTCCCGGGACAGATGCCAACGGCCGGGTGAGAGCCGGTGATCCCCTTCTTTTGCTTCGACTACAATGCCGGCCAGTCCCGCAAGAGCCTCTTTTCTTATTTCCATATCGTCAGCGGAAAGGACAAGTTCCTTGAGGAGGTTTACGCCTTCAAGCGAAAGCGCCGACCAGGTTTCCTGTTTTATCACTTTCAAAATTTCATGAATGGCCTTCACACGCAGGTTACCTTCCACTTTCTTATCCCCCGCAATTTCTTTCAACAAAACCTGCGCCGTATAGCTTACGGCTGGAGAAGAAATATCGGCGGCCGTTCCAATATAAGAAATGGCCGTCTCACGAATCGGCATGAATTCTTTCGGGTCCCTCGCAATTCCGTCTAAAACAGAAAGAGCTGCTTGAGCCCGGTCTTTTCTTCCCCATTTGGCTAATCTCGCTAAAGACATAAATGCGGCGTTGCGAACTTTATAAACTTGAGGTGGGAATTTCCGGTCGCGAGCAATTCTTTCAAGCAGTTTCATGGCGCTTCTTGCAATCCACGGATGCCGGGAAAGGGCCGCTTGTTGGAGTGCGTCAATATAAGGTTCGCTTGCCGCCTTTTGTGTCCGTAATACCGCCAGCATAAGCCAATGCATGGGATTTTGAGCAACGGCCTTCAAACTAGAAGGCTCGCTGAAGAAAAAATCCTGGATCGATTTTTTGAGCCTTCTGAAAACATTCACAGCCGTGGAGGGAATAGCATTCCCGGCGACAGAACCCACGTGCAGGGAAAAAGATCCCATTCCCATTCGCATGATAAATTCTATCGTTCCCGGCAACAGGGATTCCGATTCATTCAAAAATCCCTCTTTTATAAAATTAATCATCTGATGAACCAGCGTTGAAGGCCCAAGCACGGCGGCCTCGACAAGATAAATGGCGAATTCGTCTTTCTTTAAATTCCTTTGGGCGTTCATCATTACCGCAGAAATAAGATATCCGGCATGAACTGCATAACCGGTTTCCGGAAGAAAAATGACGGCATGCCTTAAAGAAGGCATCAACACCTTCTTTTCTTCCGCATCCCGGCTTAAAATTTCTTGCGGCGTCAAATCTTTAAAATTCGGCGGAAGAACCTTTTCGTTCGACCAGCCACCGGCTTCTTTTTGAGCCTGATAATAATCAGCAAGTCCTGCTTGATCAAAAAAGGTTTTTACTTCAGATTCCGCCCGTCTGTCCGCTTCCGCATTCAAGGGCATTTTTGCGACAGGACTTGTAAAAAGAAGCTCCAGAAAATCCCTTTTCCCCTGAAAATCCTGTCCATAAAGCCGGTCAAGCGCTTTGAGTAAAATATTCCCCCTTTCTTCATCTGCACCGCCGTGATGCTGGCGGACAGGAAGGCCCCAGCCAAATAATTGAAAATCTCGCGGCCTTTTCCGGGTTGCCTGGATAAGATTCAAGGCGGTTGAAATTTTCTTTTGTAAAAAAGCGATGCTGGTTTGGGGATTTCCGGTTCGGGGAACGGCCGCAAAAAAATTCATGGCAACGGTATCGGTATAATGATCATAATAAGCCATTGCCGCATGCTGCTGATTCAGCATTTCTCCCAGCATCGCGGTCAGCGGCAACCGTTTTGATTCATTGACGCTGGCGACATTCGACATCTGGTGCCACCAATATTCCATAGAGGAAAAAACGAATGCCAAAGCACGCCGTTGTTCCGGGCTGATCCCTTCCGGCGTTCCCGCGTGGATATGAAGGACGTTCTGCCTTACTGCCAAGCGTTCAGAGGGAGCCGCATTCCGGTTTTTCTTGTCAAACCAGGCAGTCACTGCATCTTCAATAAGAGAAAATCCACGGTAAAACTCCTCCCAGCTGGCTTGTGTATTGGAAAAAACAGGAGTCTTGACTTCAAAATGATCAAAATCCGCTTCAACTCTAGCCTTCCAACCATATTCTTCGGGCTTCTCGCCGCCTTTGAGATACCCCATCTTTTTGGCATCCGCTAAAACGCGTTCTATTTCCCGGGAAAGTTCAATCGTAACTTCCCGGTCAGATTCTCCGCTGGCGCGATTCACCCCCCACTCAAACTCCAGGCCAAAAGTAAGGGACGATTCCAGCTGATTGGGCACTCCCTTGCGAAAAGTGATTTCTGGATTTTTGGAAAGAATTTTTATCAAAGTGCTGAATCCCCGGCCCGTCAGTTTTTCCGGTGATTTGAGTGCTATTTCAAGGAGGTATTGACGTATCGAGGAGGGTAAGACCTCAAGGTTACGGTCAAGAATGGTCTCAAGGATTTTTTCCATTTGCTTTTTATTAGGTTGTATAACACGGGTCAAATGCGAAATAAATTCCCACGCCTCGGGAAATACAAAAAGTGAAACGGATGTTAAAATCTGCAAACCATTTTCTAACTCCGGCGTTGATTCCCCCTTAAACCATTGATGTAGGATTTCAAAACGCCCCTCCTTTGACAAAGATTTTAAAATTTCTTTCTGTTCAGGTTCCGGAAGTTTCAAAAAAGATTCCGGCCGGTTCAGTAATTTCATTTTTTGATTGAGCCGCATCAGATCATCCGTAAGTTCCGCCTTTCCCGAAACGGTCAGAACCTTTTGTTCCGGCGTAATGAGTTTTCTATCCGCGGAAATAGGTTCACCGTCCGGCCCATAAAGCACAAACTTTTTGTCCCCCTGACTTCGCGATTCGGAGCGCGCGGAATCCGCAAGCGCATGACGCGCTTCGGAGCGGAAGGAGGAGAGGCGGATCAAGGCTGCTGGCAGGATTTTTGGATTACGGTTTTCTTTTCCATAGAGATATTCCTGGGTGCGGAGGGTATAAAGACCGGCATGGGGGCCTTTTTCTATGGTCCATAAACCGCTCAAATAAGCGTCATTTTCAAATTTCACGAACCTCGAATTCAATATTTCAAACGTCCCTGCCTTATTCAATGCAATCTTCGCGATCAAAAGCGCGGGCTTGTGGCCTCCTTCATCCTGGGTCAGGACATAAAGCCGGATTTTATTTTTTTCGAGAACCCGGTAATCCCACCACATATCCTCGTTTTTCCCAATCGACATGAATCGCGCCTTTCCCTTGTTGATTTCCTTTTCGGGAATCCCGGTGTATCCCAAAAACAAGGATAGGCTTGTTTGTCCATAAGCCCTTTTCCTCCCAATACGCACTCTCCAGTCTTCCTTGAATAAAGTCTGGGAAAAATCAAGCGGAACCTGGAAAACCGGATGCCAATCATCTTTAAAAGGCTTTTCTTTTTCACCACGGGAAGGTAATTGCAGCTGGCTTTCAAATACCTTGTTATCATGCATCTGGACACGCACCACAACTTTTCCGTTTTCGTCCGGACCCCGCTTGACCGAACTGCCCGCGGCAAAGGCAATGCGGCTTGACGACTTTTTAAGCGGGATGAAAACCGGCGGCCGGGCCGTAATCTTTTCCAGGGGAATGGCTAAAACCTCACCCGGGCGGTTGTTCTTTAAATCTGCACGCCTGCCGAGAAACACCAGTCCCCTCTCGGAAGATACGGCAATCGGAATTGGATTCAGTTCGCCTTCCGGTTTCAAAATATTTTCCAGGTCCGCCATATGCTTGATCTCCAACCCAATTAAAATTTGCTCCTTGTCAAGTTCAGGCCGCAAAACAAAAAGAAGGCCGTTATGGGAATCCGTCATGAAAAAATTTCCCCCGGCCGCGGCCAGCCGGAAATGCCGGAGGCTCGCCCTGGCGCCGGCCAGTTCGGGCAATGGGACATGCCCGATGTGCATGTATCTAGAGAGGCGAAAGCTCCAGCGAAAAACCGTCATGTAAAGCTGCCGGTCATGCTCTTCAAGGGTGACAATCCATTGGCGTTCCGAATCATAAACCGGAGGCGCTACAAACAACCGGCGCCGTAAAGATGCGGCCTCGGCGGATTCTCCTTCCATCCACCGGCCCCGGCTATCCAGGGCAAGAGACTGGACATAGGAGTCCCCCGCCCTTTCCGTATTGTTCGCAAAAACAACGACTCTCTGGGAAAAAGGGTCAACCACCACGCCTTGCGGGTTTCGCCTGATCATGAAATTATCACTGGTGGTGCCGCTCTCCTGAATTTTCAATCCCTGGCTTGTCGAGAGTACCGATAATTTAAATCTTCGAAGAATCCCCTGATGGGAGCTAAGTAAAAACACATCCCGGCTATCATTGCCAACGGGGGGAGTCGGCGACATAAACATCGGATTGTCGGAGGCCGCAAACGCGTGATTGACCAGAGAGGGCTTGTCCCAATTGACCATCCGAATCTCTCCTTTGTCGGTTGTGCCGTTGACCACCCCAAGCCACAACTGATTTCCATCCTCGATAAGGTGTAACTCTTTGGGTGTCCTAAGCCGCCACCCCTCTCCTTTCCCCTTGATATCTCCGTCAAAAACCCGCTCAACATCCTCCTTTTCAATCACTACCGGGTCGACGCGCGTTTCAGAGCGTACCTGACCACCACCGGGAACCACTTCTTGGGTTCTGCTCACAGCTTCTTGACGAAATACTTTTTGGAAATCTTTGATGAAGGGCACAACTGTCAACAGGCCCAAGCCCAATCCAGCAAAACCGCCTGACACTGCACCGGCAAAGGGAAATTCCAGGCCAAGCGTTACTCCGATAAGTGCTAGACTTACAACCGGAACTGATAATCCGGAAGTTCCTGCCCACTTCAATTTCCGGATACTCCATTCATTATCCAAAACAACCAGCAAAATGATATTGGCCCCAAATCCAATTACCGTGGAAATAATCGGAAGTACATACGCCCATTCGCGCGGAAAGGCATAAACTCCGGCATTAAGAAGGGCCCACATGGGAAGAGCGACTCCTTGCACAGGCCAAAACTTCCGCCTTACAATCTCGATTGCCTCGCTCCAGCTTGCCCCGCTTTTCCATTCCCTGGCCGTATAAAAAAATGGATTAGTGACTACGCCTATGAACGTGTCCACTGCCACCATCATCGGAATGCCAAAGGCATCCCCGTGTATTTTGATGAGGGGTTTTATAAAAAACCAAAAGAAACCAAGTCCCTGAATCATGAAGCCGTCTTTCGTGGCCCGCCGCCAACTCATGTCTTTTCTTCCGCGATACCATTGCCCAAGATATCCCGAAGTTGTGCCCACGATGAAGTGCCCTAGGGTGGTCGGTAAAAATTGAAGGGTATGGACCAAAACGGGAGGAAGCGGCAGATCCTTCAAAAGAGCACTCGTAATCGTCAGACTAAGACCCGCGCTTAACGCAAAAACAGACAGCAAAACCGGCGTTTTGTACCGGCCCCAAAATCCTTCACGTTCCACCGGAGAAACAACAGGCTTGGATTCAGCCGCAGGCTGCTCCTCATTTTTAGCCGTTCGCGCTTCGGAACGCAAAGGTGCAGGGAGTACCTTCGCGGGTTCGTATTTTTTTCCGATTTGATCGATGGCTTGAAGAAATTCGCGGCCCGCTGTTTCCAGTTCCTTCTTTGCGGTTTGCGAAAGCGGAATACTTTTTCCGTTTGTCATTTCAACGGGTAAGGAATTGCGGCGGGACAAAACGAGGCCGATCGAAGTTTGGATGGTGGAGGGGTTCAGAAGTTTCAAAACGTTTTCTTTGGTCAGTTGCCTTTTTGAATCCAGGCCGCGAAGGGCATCCACAAAGCGGTCAATTTTGGCAAAGCCGGTTTCCAGTAGAGACGGGGCCGTTTTTTTGGACCTGTCCCTCCCAAGCTCATCGAGAAATTTTGTGTAATCCCCCGCTTCTGAAAGTTTTTCTTCACGCGCCAGGTCCCGGATGATTTGGTCGCGCCAGAGTTTCAACTGTAGGGGCGGGGCTTGTCCCCGCCCTTCGCTCCGGTCACCCGCAAGGGGTGCCCCTACACCCAGCAATTTATCTCTCGTGGCCCGCACAAACGCATCATAAAAATTGATACGTCCGTTCTCGACTTCAAAATAATTTTTCCAGGAAACTTCCCCGTGCATTTGATCGCGGTAAGCCGTTTTATCTGGCACGGATTTTATTTCCGGGCGGATGAGAAGGTAGGAAATGTTTCGGTCCTTTAAGCGCCGGATTAGCCCCTGAGTGTGGAAGCCGCCGGTGATGAGGATTGCGGTATTCTTGTCATTCCCGCGAAAGCGGGAATCCATTTCAATGGATCCTCCGGTCAAGCCGGAGGATGACAAGGGAAGTGAAGCCTGCAGAGATGACAGACACATAAGCTTCATCAAATTTTCAAAAAACGCGGCGTCGCGCTTTTCGGCATTTTGGTAAAAGGCGAGATGGGGTTGCATTGGGGGTAGGGACAGGGCTTGCCCCCGCCCTTCGCTCCGGGCACCCGCAAGGGGTGCCCCTACACCCGACTTAATTTCATTCCACTCGTCTCTCGTTAATTCCAACTTTGCTAATTTGGCGAGCAAATCCAAGCGATGGCTTTCACGGTCTAGATTCCGTTCCCAATCATTCCGGAACAGACTTTCTTTAACGGCCTTTGCATAGGATTCAAATTCCTTTCCAAAGCCACCGCTGAGCTGCGAATATTTTTGCTCCCGTTTTCGTTCGTCTTTGCCCCAATATCCCTTGTCACTATTTATTTCCTCGAGTAATGACTTGATTGAAAAGGGGACAGGCAGCGGTTTTCTGCCTGTCCCCTTTTCCGCTGCCCGGTCCCTACTGGCACCCGCAAGGGGTGCCCCTACGCTCGACATTTTTTTCAACACCACGGCCAAATCACCATGGCCCGCATGAAAATCTTCCAGAGCTTGATCGATTTCTAAAAGCTCCTTTGAATAGATTTTCTCTTTCTCCCGCTTCACGCTTAACTCTTCACGTTTCACACCCTCTAAAATCTCCGGTTCTTTTTGCATTGCCGCGAGATAAAGGCCAAGCCCCTCTTCGTACAATTTCCAGTTTTCAATCCCAGATGAAAAGGGGACAGGCAGCGGTTTTCTGCCTATCCCCTTTTCTACGGAGAACACAGCCGCCGCATTGGCACCCGTTAATTCCCCCCGTTCCATGTATTCGTCAAAAACTTTTTTCAAGCGCTCTTTGTCCGGGAAACTTCTGAAAATTTGAGAATCCAGTTGGGAGGAAGCGCCTTCTACGCCGATTTTATTTAGCCCGTATTTCTTTTCGAAATGCTCAATCAAACGCCGAATGTTTTTCTGTGCATCCGGGATGGCGTGGGCATCTTGAACGAGGATGACGGCAGGGCCGGGTTTTCCCTGAAAAAATTCATCGATTTTTCCCATGCCTGAAGGAATCTGTATTTTTGAAACATCAAGTGCAGGGGTATGCCCGGAGTCGGTAGAAAAGGGGACAGGCAAGAATTCGCTGCCTGTCCCCTTTTCTACCGAGGTCGTCCCGCCATTTGCCGGTTGTTGGATCAAAAAAGTTGTCAGCAAAAAAACAGCTGTAACTCTTCGGAACAAAAGCTGTTGCATGCGATATAGAGATTACCCAGGGTTTATGGTTTCTGTTGCGTCTTAAGAAGAATACCCTCTATACAGCTAGAATACAAATTTTTAGCGCTTTTAATAAATATAAATAGCATTAACTATCATAAATGATCGTTTTTCAAATATTCGTCATTCCCGCACGGTTTTGGCGGGAATCCGTTTGCCGATCCCCGACAAAAGCATTCGGGGATGACAAAGGCTGAACAGTTACAATT
>CAYGIT010000091.1:0-11562 GCA_964349955.1 uncultured bacterium | reverse complement strand
AAAAGGAACATCCGCCTCTCCGGCAACAGCCTTGGCCAGAAGGGTCTTTCCCGTGCCCGGAGGCCCCATCAGTAAAACGCCTTTAGGGATTCTTCCGCCGAGTTTTTGAAACCGCGCGGGATCTTTCAAAAATTCGATGATTTCCTGGAGTTCCTCTTTGGCCTCATCGACCCCGGCCACATTTTTGAAGGTGATTTGCATTTTCTCTCCGGCCAGCTTTGCCCGGGATTTTCCGAAAGAAAAGATCTTTCCCCCGCCCTGCTGCACGCCACGATAAACAAAAAACCAGAAAAACAGCATCAGAAGCACGACGGGCATGATGGAATAAAGAAGGTTTCGCCAAAAAAGCTGGGGAGGGTTGATTGTGAAGCTGGGGACATTTTTGCGCAAAACCGGGAACAATTCGGGATCATTGGCCGGAATATTGACCTGGAAATAACTGCCGTTTTTAAGCTTTCCGCGAATCACGTCTTCCACCAGCTCGCAGGAAACAATTTCACCGGTCTGGGGATTGCGCTGAATCATTTGATAAAACTCGGAATAAGGCATGCGGCTAACTTCAATATTGGGAAAAATCAGGAATTGGAGGACAAGAAAAAAGACAAGCGGAATCAAAAAAAGCGCGGCAAGACGTTTTTTTTCGGGATCGCCTTTTTGCGGAGGCGGAGTCCCCGTCTGGATCGACGGACTTCCTTTAAAATCAGCCATTTTATGGGTTCCTTTTCCTGGAAAATAAATAGTGTATCATTTCGCGCCCGATTTGGGCAAACAATCTATTTGGGCGGGGCGGGGAAAAACTTCTTATAAAGGCCCATCTCTTTTGAAGTTAGGGAAAAGTCAATGTCCTTTGGTAAAGAATGGCGCCCCCGCCCGGCACTTAAACACCGCCGGACTTTCTGCCAGGCTTCAAAATTCAGGCCGCTCGAGGGATCCAGTACTTTGAGCCCCCGCTCCAGCACCCGGAACTGCAGCGCTTCGGGCAGCCCCAAAAAAACCTTGCGGCGAAAATGGATTTTCCCTTTTTTATTTTTTCCCGAAACCCGCTTCCAGGCCTGCTCTTCGAAAAAATCCAGGGCGCGGCTTTCGGCGCTCACAATGACCGGGATTCTCGCAAGCGCCTCAAGGGCTTTAGGGTTGAGTTCGCGTTCCAACACCGGAAGAATGCGCTTGCGGATTTTATTGCGCAAAAACCGGACCGACTCATTGCTCGCATCCACGCAATAAGAAATCCGGTTTTCCGTTAAAAAATCCAGGACCTCCCGTTTTGAAAAAGAAAGAAGCGGCCGCACAAAAGAAATGCCGCTCATGGTGACCTGCGGCCGGATCCCGCAAAGCCCGCGCAGGCCCGTGCCCTGGAGCATGCGCATGAAGACCGTTTCCGCCTGGTCATTTTGCGTATGGGCGGTCACAATTTTCGGAAAACCCCGGCGCCGCGCGGCTTCACAAAAAAAATGATACCGCAGCCGGCGCGCCGATTCTTCAATAGAAAGATGATGCGCATCCGCCCATTTTTTAACGGAGGCGCTCCCCCCGTAAAACCGGAGCCTGTGTTTTCTGGCCAGGCGCCGGACAAACAAGGCATCCCGCCGGGAAGCCAGCCCCCTGAGCTGATGATCAAAATGAAGCACGCCCAGCCGGAGCTTCCATGATTTGCGCAGCCCTGCCAATAAATGAAGCAGCGCCACCGAATCCGGCCCCCCCGAACAAGCCATTAAAATCTTATCCCCGGGAAAAATCAGATTCTGCACGCAAAGATTTTTTTCGAAATCCTCTTTAATTTTGCATTTTGAATTTTGCATTTTAAATTGTTTTTATGGCGGGGGGGAGGATCGAACTCCCGACAACAGGCTTATGAGTCCTGCGCTCTACCAACTGAGCTACCCCGCCGAGAATGATATGAGCATGACCTTAAGAGTAGCTATGGCGCAAATGAGCCGCCATTATATGAATATTCACTCAAGGTCGCTAGGGAATTTTAGAGATTGCTTTGGCGGGGTAAATTGCAGGCCAGGTCCATGCTTAGCTAAGCGTGGACCTGGCCCTGAATTTTAGGAGAAGAGACTTCCGAGGACTTTGAACGGCCAAATCAGGACCTGGCCGATTGTGTAGAAAATCCCTCCGATCACACCGCGGGGGTGCTCCTCGGTGCTCACCTCTTTTTGAGTCGTCACTGAAGTCGTACTGCCTGCGCCACTCGTCGACTGCGTCGTTACCGTGGAGGTATTGCTTCTCCCCGCGCAACCGGCTGTCGATACCGCGCCTAAACTCATGAGGCACACCATTGCCATTAAAAGCCAGCGGTGCTTGAGTCTTTCTATTCCATTTTTCACATTCCACATCCTTTCGAGTTCACTTGTTATAAGAATATTTATTCTGTGCCGCGAAGCATCATCTGGATATCGGCTTTGATGGCTTCCAGATCTTCTTCATGCGCGACTTCATCCGTAAGAATCTGCAAAGCCATGTTGTAGGTCACCGGGTCTTTGTCCCGGGTGTAATCCATGAGTTTTTTATACACATCAATCGCGCACTGCTCGCCCTTGATATTCTGGTCCACCAAAACCCTGACATTGGGGTCCTCGGGTTTGTCATAGTCGCAATTCGCGGCATCAAACCAGGCTTTCGGATCAAGCAGAGGGACCCCTCCAAGCTGGATGATCCTGTCCGCCACCATTCCTGCATGCCGCAATTCATCCCCTGCATGCTGGGTCAATTCCGCGACCACCGCTTCTTTGGGCATGCCCACCGCGACTTTCGCGCCCAGCCAATATTGATAGTAGGCCAGCCATTCATCCGCAAATGCCTGATTCAGCATTTTGATCAGTTGAATTACATCGATTCCGCGTTCCTGTAAAATTGCCCGGCCTTTTGTTCCCATGAATTTAAGCTCCTTCCCTTTTCATGCTTTGAATCGATCAGCGGCAACCCGCAGCCCGAAAAATTGCCGCCGGGGCCGCCGCTGATCAATGAAGTTCTGATCAAGCCGTGGTAAAAAGCACGGCGATCCGTCCTTCACGCCGAAGATCCTTGTCGCCGATCGCGCCGGTTCTGATTTTGCCGGGGGCAATCCCTTCACGGATCAATGCATTCCGGATGGAGTCGATGCGAAGATTATTCACACCTTGATCACTCGACCGCACGGGAGTGCCATCAATTCCGATTTGCAAGGAAGGATTCGCCTTCATATAATTTGCGATGTCGTTGACTTTTCTCAACGCGACAGAATTAAGCTGGCTCTCATTGGACTGGAAATTAAATTCCTTATAAGGGTTCCAGTAGCCAACCTTGCCTGCAACACCACGGTATCCGGATGCTCCCTGTTCACCGGCAGCGCCTGCGAGTCCGGAAGGTCCTGCCACACCGGCGATTCCATCTGTCGTACTTCCTTTAGAACCTTCATTTCCAACAGTTCCCTGTTCGCCTTCCGAACCTGCATAACCGGTAGGGCCTGCGGGACCGTACAAAGTTGCTCCTTTAGCACCAACTTCTCCGACAGGACCACGTTCACCTCTGGGACCCGCAGCGCCTGCTGGACCGGCATACCCGGCCAAACTCTCGCCTTGCTCGCCTCTTTTTCCAATCTCCCCTTGCGGACCTCTGGGGCCCATGGGTCCGGCTGCGCCGACAGAACCTTTCGCAACATCTCCGATGACTCCCTGAGGACCCGTAAAGCCTTGTTCACCTGCAGGACCGGCGGGCCCTGTTTCACCGCGTTCACCTCTTAAAGCAACTCCCGAAGCTCCCATGGGTCCGGTTAAACCTTGTTTGCCTTCATATCCCATAGGACCGGCAGGACCGCGCTCGCCGACAAGGCTGGACTGTTTTGCGCTGGTGCTGCTGCAGCCTGCCACGACAGCCAGGGCGCCGATGCTCAACAAAACTTTTCCTAATTTCAACATGTGCTGTAATTTCATATCGTTCTCCTCTTTTTAGTTAAACTGTTTTTTTTCATGATTGATCATAGCCTGGAAGAGGCGCGAACTCTATGGGGTGTTCACCCCAAACGGCCGGAACGGTTGAAATTTTCGGCAGCAAAATTCCAATGGATGAGTTTATCCAGAACTTTTTCCAGATAATCATTTCGCCGGTTCTGGTAATCCAGATAATAGGCATGCTCCCATACATCAAGCGCCAAAAGCGCCGTTCCGCATTTTTGCGAAATGGGATTCCCCGCATTTGATGTTTTAATGATCTTGAGTATCCCGCCTTCCTTCACAAGCCATACCCAGCCGCTTCCAAATTGGGCCATTCCCGCTTGAGCAAATTCAGCGATAAACTTTTCATAACCGCCAAAGTTGATTTCGATTTTCCGGCCCAACTCTCCGGAAGGTTTTTGTCCGCCTTCGGGCGACAAGCTGTTCCAATAAAAGGTATGGTTCCAGACCTGGGCCGCATTATTGAAAAGTGCTTCTTCGTTGGGATCCCCGGCAGTCCTGGCGATAACCTCTTCAAGATTCAACTCTGCAAACCGAGTTCCCGGGACAAGCTCATTGAGCTTGTCCACATAAGCCCGATGATGTTTTCCGTAATGCAAATCAAGCGTCTTGGCAGAAATACAAGGCTCCAGGGCATTTTGTTCGTAAGGCAGTGAGGGTAAAGTGAAAGGCTTCGTCTTCGTTTGAATCATAAAAGTATCCCTTTCATTTTTTTTGATGCAAGAAATCTTCATCTTCCATGGAGGCTTTGACCCAACCGCTGTATTTTGAGGCATGGCGCAGCCATTGTTTTGAGGACGCGAAATATCCCAAAAAAATGCCGCCAGCTAAAAAATGAATTCCACCCAGCAAAAAAGCCAGGATGATTCTCGTGGAAGTTCCCACGGGAATATAAAAAAGCACCGCGGCTTCCATGAGAATCACCCCAAAAACCAGAAACATCACACAGACAAGAACACCGATCTGGTGAAGAAAGAAATCGCGGGCCATGCGCACCCCTTTGAGATAAGCGATGGCCCCATAGATTTGGGCAACGTCAAGAGCGTTTCTCTTGCATTTCCCGAGAAGCCGCACGGCAGCGAATAAACCCACAGCCGCCCACTTGCGATCCACTTTCATTGGCTTTTCCCTCCGATTCCTATTTTTTACGCCCAAGGATCAGCCCTAAAACCAAAGAGCCCAAAGCCACACCGCCCAAAAATGCCCAGGGTTCCTTGTGAACTTTTTTGTCCCATTGTGCTGCGACTTCCTTGATTCTCTTCTCTTCTTCATGCAGACTTTTGACAATCTGCTTTTTGGTTTGTCCTGCGATTGCTTCGCCATTGCTGGCCACGTTTTCGAAAAACTCCTTCAAGTGCTCATATTTGTCTCCAAGAAGCTCGAAAACCTCTTCTTTTTTCTCTTGCGCGGCATCATTCAACAACTCCAAAGCTTCTTCTATTTTATCTTTTTTTATTTGCGCTCTCATGTCTGTTCCCTTTCGTTAGTTTGACCCTTCTTTTAATTCTGCATATGGTTTCCGAGCTTTGAAATATCCTCCCCAATCCCACGCGTGGTCCCGCTGTGACAACCGGCCGACAAACCCAGAATACAAATCAGAGTGACCATTCCAAGAAATATTTTCATAAAGTTTCCTTTCTAAAAAATCTGCTAAAATTGTCATTCTGAGGCCGTAGGCCGAAGAATC
This sequence comes from uncultured bacterium, assembly GCA_964349955.1. Taxonomy (GTDB): domain Bacteria; phylum Omnitrophota; class Omnitrophia; order Omnitrophales; family Aquincolibacteriaceae; genus CAYGIT01. Next base: position 5,940 of record CAYGIT010000091.1, on the reverse strand, counting down.
TACAAGCAGATCCTTCGCTACGCTCAGGATGACAATGATTACTTAGTACGCAATGGACATTCTTTTAATTTGGTCCTTGCGGATGTCGTATTCCGCCTGGTTAATCTTACCCGCATCAAGATCTTTTTTAATCCGGTCCATCTGCAATTTTGAATTCACTTCATATCCCGCTCCGGTCGCGAGTGTTCCGCCGCCTGCCCCCGTCCAAAACGCGCCGCTGCATGCAGACAAACTGAAAATCATTGCCAAAGCACAGAAAGCCAATATTATTTTTTTCATTTTTTCTCCTTTTGTTTTCCGGATAGATCCTAAACTAAAACCCGGGAAGGGAATATGGGGTATTAACCCCACCCGGGAGTTTTAATTCTTTAGCAATTTCTCAAAAGTGGATTGCACTCCCCCGCCCACGCCTTTCAGCAAAATATCAAAGTTTGAGGTAAGCGAAGAAAGCCCGACTTTACGGAGAATAAGAAAAACGATGTCTTTGACAAAGCTTTGGGTATTCGTGACATTTGTAAATGCTTCATCATGGAGGCCAAGGTCATATTCTTTCACCACCGGCGGCTTCACCGCCGAATCCACATAGCGCGCCTTGCCGATAGTCACAAACGCTTGATCGATTTGAAGCTGGGCCCCGGGCTTGCCCTCGTCCGTCTTCCCGGGTTTTGCTTCTCCGCCGCCCGATCCCATTCCTTTTGTCAGCCCTTTTACCGCGCCCAGTTCCAGCAAATTGACCTGGCCGGCATTTTTCTCGATCGTCACATCTCCAAAATTGAGCCGCATCTCTTTCAGGTGGACTTTGCCATGAAAAAAAGCCGGCAAATCATACTTCATCGAAATCTCATGAATATCGGCAAGCGTTTTTTCGCTGAATCCATCAGGGTTTTTAATCTGAATATTGTAAAGGCCGAGGCTTGAGGAAAAAATCCCCACATGAAGCCTGCCCACGCTTACGGGAGCGCCGATCGCGTTTTCAAGAATGTTCCCAAGCGCCATCGCTCCAAAAAAATGAACACCCATACAAAAAGCCACCGCCAAAAAAGCCATTGTCATCAGGATTTTTTTCATGCCTTACTCCTTTGTTTTATTTTTTTTAGGAAATGGACGGAATATTCTTTTGTAATATTTGTTCAGGGAGTCCATTCAAATCTTTCAGGAGCCTGTTTTCAGAAAAATTGCGGAGAGCCTCATCAAAGGCATTGAGTGAAGTCCTCAGGTTCGCAAGCTCCGGCGTTTCGGCCACGGGAATATCCTGCGTGCCGGCCTTCTCCATTTCCCGGATGACAAACTGGAGGGTCATTGCATCGGGATCGCGCGCCGGCTGGTAATGCCTTTCGCGTTCATCCTCCCCTTGCGCGACATTCAGCAGGTTGGCTTTGGCCAAACGGTCCAGGAGTTCATGGGTGAGGCGTATCGGCATTTCAAGCTGTTCCGCGATTTCTCCGGAAGAAAGAGGCGCCAGACCGGCCGAAAAACGGCTCACACAAACTTGAACGATACGCAAAGCCAAAAGTTTCTTGAACTCTTCGCTTGCGCTCAAACAGTCGGCCTCAAATTCAAACCGGGCTTCATTCTGATGCGCAAAGGCAAGCTCCGCGCCGTAAAGGACGATGAGCCAGCTCGTCTGCAGCCATATCAAAAATAAAGGAAGCGCCGCAAAAGTTCCGTAAACCGCGCCCGCTTTGGAAGCTCCAATCTGGAAATAAATGTAGGCCCATTGCACGGCCTGATAAACCAGCGCGGCCACAAACCCTCCCAAAAGAGCGGACTTCAACCGGATTTTTCCGTTGGGTAAGAACCTATAAAGGTAAGTTAAAAGCCCCCAGAAGACGGCTAAGGGAAGAAGCTGAAGTCCGGTAAAAAGAACCGGTCCAAAAAACTCAAGTGCTCTGCCTTGTCCGGTCATCATCCTGACCTGGCTTACAATAAACACCGTGGTACTGCTGGCTGTCACAAAAAATACGGGAGCAACCAGCATCAGGGCCAAATAATCCGTAAATTTCTGGCCCATGCTTCGCGATTTCTTGATGGCCCAAATGTCATTAAAAGAACTTTCAATGTTGGTAAGGACCTGAATCACGCTCCAGAAAAGAAGCACGAGCCCAATGCCCGCAATAATCCCCACCTGGGTGTTTTGTAAAAGATTTTCCGAAAATTGGACAATCCGCGTAACGACTTCCTGCTGGCCTTGGGTATTTTCGAGAAGTTTTTCTTTCAGGATTTTTTCCAGGCCAAAACCCTTCGCCACGCCAAATGCCATTGCAAAAACAGGAACAATAGAAAGAAGAGAATAAAAAGTCAGGGCAGAAGCGCGGAGCGAGCATTGGTCGCTTTTAAACTCACGAAATGACAAAATAAAAATCCGAAGAGCACGAAGGCCAAAACCCTGCCGGCCGCGGACCGAAGCCCCGCGGAAACGCCAAATATCGCGTTCAATAAAATTCAGAAGTTTTTTGATCATGCCTGCTTCTCCGACGGATTCAGGGACAGTTCCGTTTTGTTGGACCTGTCCCTGAATCACCGAACCCTGATATCCCTAAAATTTACCCAATCGCTTATGCGCATTAAACAGCGCGCATGAGCGGCGTATGGTACACATACACATACCTGACTCTCGGGCCTTCCAGCGGAATCGGGTTCATGCGCATATATTCACTGTACCGCGCCCGGGCAAGCTCCGGAGAGACATTGACGCCCTGAAAATCAGCCAGATCCAAATCACGTTCGCTAATTTTCATTTTGTAGAGAACCAGGGTCGGGTTGGGCCGGGGCTGGTTCAGTTCGTTTTTGTATTCGTTAAAGGCTTGTGCCGCGGTGATGGTCTTGGGAACAAGTTGCTGAAAATCCTCAAGTGTCAACTCCTGCAGCTCAACCTCGCTCTTCACCGGGCCCATATAAATGGGAGCATCCGTTCTTATCGTGGTGACCGTGGTCGTGGTTTTTGTCACCGTCTCCGCATAACAAGGGGATACTGTCATTCCCAGCATCAATACCGCTAAAACGATCTTTTCATGTGACTTCATTTTTATCTCCTTTGGTTTTCTTTCAGACGGATCATAAGCGAAAATACGGGAAGAGCGCTATGGGGTGTTTCCCTACGCAAACGGCCGGGCTTTTTGTCCTTGCGTTGCCGGAATTAAGGCTTTTTCTTGCGGCGCAAAAACCTTGGGCGAGATATTTTTGCAAAGGGTAAGCTCCCCCGAGTTTGACACGTCATAGTCAGAAAAAGACATGGCGTTAAAAAAAACGTCCTCGCACGCTTTGCCATGCAGTTCAATCGCGATATTTTTGGCTTTGCGGAGCCAGGACTCATAATTTTCGGCAAAAAGTTTTTCTTCTGACGCTTCGATGTCAATTTTCAGGATGTCAATGGACTTGAACCCCGACTCCTGGAGGATGTGTCCAATCTCCACGCCCTGAAGATCCGGTTTTTCGCCGGGCCGGCATTCCCGGACCTGTGTCGCCCATTCACGGCCGTCTTTATATTCTCCCCGGACTACTTTTAGCCCGGTTTCGCGCGGCCAAATCCCTGCGCATCTAAAAGAAACCCGTTCGCCATAGGGCAGAAGATTTTTTTTGCAAAGTTCGAAATTTTCAGGGTCTGGCTCCACGACAATGACGCAGGCATCCGGAAACTGATTGAGAAACCAGAGAGCGGAGTAACCCACATTCGCGCCGCAATCCACGATAAGCTTCGGATCGCGGACATACCTCAGAGAGGCATATTCCTGTTCAATAAAGATTTGATTAAAAACATCGGGATCGCTGGTTTGAAAACGCCCCCAAAAGGGGTGCCGGACTCCCTTCAAGCGAATGGGAAAAGAGCGGCTTTTCATTTTGAAGCCCAGCGTATTCAGGAGCGAATAGAAAATCAACGCGACAGCTCCCGCGGTGCCAAACCGGCCCCACCAGTGATATTTAAAACGCTCCCGGTAATGTTGAAGGCTTTTCATTTTCCCTCCCCCCGGCGCTTGTGACTTTTAAACGCGGTATATTTTTAACAGAAAAAAAGCCGGCAGGGATTCCGGGCGCAGCTCAAAATGCAGGAGGGGAAATTTCTATTATTTTGTCAGCAAAACGGAGTTCGTGCTGTAGGGGAAAAGAGGATGGTTGATTGAGACTCCTCGGTGGAACGTTAGACTTGCGCCCGGATTCCAAAACTGACGATATGCCGGGAATAACCATGATTTCCCGCATCCGATTCGCGGGCACTGAACTTGTATTCGGTAAATAAAGCCAGGATTTTTCCCGGGAGAACATACTCCACGCCCACCCCCGGTTCCCACAGAAAATCCAACCGGTCGTTCGAATAATGATTGAAGCCCATGCCCCCACGGCCATTGACATACCATTGCTCCGCAATTTGCTGCTTTATCTGGACGCTGATTTCGTTGCGGGTGTAAAAAGTTTGCCCTGCATCAAGGGATTCCTCCGGCCTGCGAATGCCCCGCAAAGTAAGCTGGGTGCCGACACGAGGTTTGTAGGCCACTTCGCCATGACCGACGAAGCTGTTAAAGCTATGAAGATTTCCATTATCGTAATGCCGGAACTGCCAGCCGCCCCATAATTGGTAAGATACCAGATCAGCATCACCAAGAAAACCGCGTACGCCGGCTTCTGCTTGATGTGCCGTACCGTCCCGGTCTTCCTGCTCTCCATAATGAATATCCGTATAACCATATTCAAGCAGCGCCTGGGTTTTGCTGCCGATGTTCATGCCGATCCGCGGATAAACACTAAATTCATGGCGATTAAACTGCTCATAAGCATTGTTATTCCGGAAATCAAGAATAAAATCCGTCACTTCCGTTTCCGAAAAAAATTGTCCGAAAGGAAGGGTCGCCAGAGCGCCCAGACGGTTTTCGTAACGCTGGATCCGGTCCGTCAATTCACTATCGTTACGCTCCGTTGTGTCTCTGAAATCTTCATGGACCGTCAGATCAATGGCAGGGAGATGGATTTCACCGCCGAGCTGATAGGCCCAATCGGTATGATCTTGTTTGCCATGGCTGGCAAACCATTCCGATTTGCTTTGAACTCCGCCCGTCAGCGCATACTTGCCTCCGGCCATCAATACATCCGCATCCACTCCCGCGAGCAATCGGTTAATGTAGTCTGACTTGCGGTCACGCTCCGTAAGAAAAATATTGCTGTCATATTCCCCGGTATAACCTAAAGAAGGCCGCACTTGCACAGCCCCCAACTTCAGCCCTTTGGCATAACGGTGCCGGTCAAAATTTCCGCTTTCTGTCCTTCCATAAGAGGAGTAATCGGGGTTTTCTAGGGTCTCGGTATAATCCGCGCCCGCCCGGGTTCCCTTTCCCGGAAAAAAACGCCCTCCCGACTGGGGTTCCGGAGGATAGACGGCCCATGCGGATTGCGAAACAAAAGTAACGGCGACTGAAAGAAAAACCGAGATTAAAAACGGATACTTTGTCATTTGAATTGCTCCTTTTTTTTATTTTAGCCAAGGGGCATACTTAAATAACAACTAATATTCAATACAATATTATCTCATAGCCTTTGATATTATTTTACCAGGCGGGTACTGGTTCGACTATCAGGGTTTTCATTACACCGGGTCAGGAAAAACCTTATTTTGGTTTAAGGCCATGCCCTCTCGTTGAATTTATCGTTCTTCGCCTATCTTATTGAATGCTCTCGAAATCCTGGAAATGCCTTTTCTTTGCCTCTTACGTTTTCTTCTCCTGCCAAATAAGCCGGGCGGAGGATTGCTGGCTGTCGGTATCCGGCTCAGGATTGAAAAACGGAAAAGATGCTTTGAATGCCTATAGCGCTTCGGACAAGCCGCAAAGCAAGTACGCCCAAATCTGCTGGGACCAAACAAGCCCGGACGGCACGATGCATATTATGGAAGGCGAATACACCGTCGAAAACGGTGCCTTCTGGCAATTACGGATGACTTCCTCCCATGATGGT
>CAYGIT010000090.1:0-11801 GCA_964349955.1 uncultured bacterium | reverse complement strand
GATGATGTATTCAAAAAAAGGATCGTTCGGAAATCCCACCTGCTCGGTGCCCATGGTCAAAAGTTCAAAAAGGTCGATGACGTCCGGAAAATTGTCGGCGTTCATGAGCGTATTTTTTCCGCCCTCCGCCGTGAACACGATCGCCTTGCCGGGTTCTTTGACTTTTTGCTTGAGTTCTTCGAAAAGTTTTTTCTGCCCGGAGCCGAGATTGTCCGTATTGACCGCGTGTGTTTTGATCGCGAGATTCCCTATCCGGAAATCAAACGCGCCTGTTTTTTCCGGGTCCACAATGCCCGGCGTCAGGATGCTCTTGACGGCACGGTCCAGTTCAACCGCCAGCGTTTCACGGGCGGCCGGCGTTTCGAATTTTTCATCGGGATTGAGAAGGCGCGCGGCCCTCAAAGCCATGACCATTTCATCCAGATTGCGGGCGGAGACGGCAAGCCCGCTTTCGGGGTTCCGGCCGGGGCTAAGAATATTCAAAAGTTCATTTTCCCAATCATTCCCCAGCATTGTTTCGGCACGGGAAAGAAGCGTGCGATGAAAGAAAGCCGACCCTTCCCACCAGGAATTGCCGAGTACCGCGGCACGTTCCTTTTCAAGTTCTTCACGCGTGGGGGTATAACTCGCAGGGGACGCGATCGCGCGTTCCACCTGGCCGCGTTTGTCCCAAAAATAATTCATCCAGTAAAGCAAATGATCGGGAACGTAAACCACCTGGCGTTTGGAAGGATCCATTTTTTTAAGGCTAAGCTCATGCACGGTCAAAGCCGCCATCCGGATCAATATCTGCTCCGCCGGGTCATTTTTCCTGGATTCAAGGCGCAGGACCGGCGGTTCGAGCCTGCCCCAACTCCTCACCCGTTGGGTAAACTCATCCACCGTTTCACTCCAGGTGTCCGGAAGGAAACCGATCAAATAAGGATTGTCCGTCAGGGCCGCGGGCTTGACGGTGAGCTTTCCGGCAACCGGTTCATACGCAAACCAGCCGGGAAATACTTCGGCGGCAGCGCTTAAAAATTTGTTCAGAGATTCGTTGAGGGTTTGCGCGCGCGCGGTTTCATCGCTGACCGGCAAGGCGGGCCGGTCGCCAAAAAATCCGGCAGCCGTGAGTTCAGCGATAATCCGTTCCGTAAATTTGAAAATCCCGTCAGGAACAAATTTACTGCCGGAGGGAATTTGAATTTCAAGGCCCTGGTCTGTGGCCGTCAAAAATTGTTTGTCTCCCTGAAATTGCTTAAGCTGTTCCAGAAAATCGCGGGCAAAACGAATCGCCGCAGGGCGGATCAGTGCGTCCTTACGCGCGAACGCCCGGGCATCTTCCAAAGAAACAAGCCGGCTTCCGTCCGCCTGTCCGGTGTAAGCAGGCAGTAAGCTTAGATTCGGAATCACGTCGGGTATTTGCCCGGCCGGAAGAGAGTCTGGCACCAGGAGATCGGCCAATCCTTCGGCCACATGCACCTGAACACGGACGTCACGCATCAAGGTTTGCTGGCTTCGCGCGGCTTCATTCTCAGCGCCCTTGATCACACCGGAAAATTCCACAGACACATCGCCGAGATTTTTCTTGAAAACATGCCCAATCCCCGCCGGAAGCCCTTCGCCGGCCAAATCGGCATGCAAGTCATACCAGAGTTTGCGGACAAAAATGGAGAAGCCGTCCGGCCGGTCTTCTTCGATTTGTTTCAATTCATCTTCCGTCAAATATTCGAGGTCCAGAAAAACCTGGCGGATACTGCCGAGATCATGGCCGCCGTTCAAAAGTTCGGGAAGGGTCTGCACCACCTGGGCGCGGGAAACCGTCCGTTCCATGTGGTCCGCGCGATCCAGTACCTTGTCGACAAGAATTTGATCCCGAATGGCTTGTTCAGCCCCGAAAGCCGTCCGGCTCAAAATCGCCGTCCCCTTCCTGGCAATGTTGCCCAAAACGGGAATCCAATCCGCGGCCGCGTCCAAAAATCCGAGCCGGCCCAATTCTCCGGTCACTTGCAATGCGCGGCCGGAATATTCCAGAAGCATCTTTCGCGGAAGACGCGTGATCACATCATAACTTTTTTGTCCAATGACTTCGTCCTGGCTTGGAATAGGGCGCGTCCTTCCCTGGGGAGAAAGAAAATTCATACGCACAAGCTGTTCATTCAGAAAATAAGGGATCAAAGGAAGCGCTTCCGCCGTGACCACCCATGTCTCGCCCGGCCGGATCCCGTTTTCCTTGTCCTTTTCCTGCTGCACAAATTTTGCCGCGCTCGCGGCGTAAAGCGGATGATTGACGGCTTGTTCACTACCGGTTAAAAATTCTTCGCGTGAAAGCTCCAGGCCCGGCGGAAGGATGATTCCTTTTTTCTGCTCCCAAACCCTTTGGGCATGACGCGCGGCCGCGGTCCTGGAATCCGAAGTCAAATAATCAGTAATTTCCTGGGAAGAATAACCATAATTGATGGCCTGACCGGCATTGTCTTCCACCCGAACGCCTTCAAAACTTTCGCCGTTAAGACCGGCGTTATAAAGCACTTCTTGCTGGACCGAAACATTCGTTTTTTCCGATTCAAGCATGTTTCGTACACCCCGGCGGCCGGCAGGGTTCGGGGCCTTCACCACCAAATCTGCTTCTTCACCTTCCGCGGCCGGCCTGACCGTGCCGTCGGCTTTAAATTTAAGATGCATTTCCATGCTGCCATCCACGCTGATCCTGACAGCCGTTTGAAAATTTTCTGCCGTGCTCGACGGCGCTGACTGGGCTTCAATCTCCCGGACAAGGCGTTCGAAACGCTTGCGGCCTTTTTTATCAGAAAGGTTTTTATCCGAATAAGCGCGAAAGTTGCCGGTGGATTGTGTCTTCAGACGGGCCATCAATTCTCCCCAATTCCCGGCACCGGCGACCCGTTTGTGAAATTCTTCCGGATATCCCTTTTGGTCCCAGGCTGCCGCCAGGTTTTCATTGATCAAACGCCGGCGAGCGCCGCGGTCTAAAAATTGATGAAAATTCCATGTCATGCGAGGACCGTAACGCAAAAGAGAAGTGAAGCCGGAAAGGACACCGGCTGAAAAGAGCATCGCGCCGAGGAACGGAACTATCCCGGAAAAACTAAAATAAAGGAAAATCCCCGAAGGGACAAGAAATCCGGTGGCCCAAAGAAGCGCGCCGGAATAGGCATACCCGGAAGCGAGAAGGAATCCTGAAACCGCCTTGAAAATAGAATCGAAGATTCCCGGCCGGATAATTCCGGCAAGTTCCGCGGCTTCGGCCTTGAAAATATCCATGCGGATTTCATAATTCCCGGCCCGGATTCGGGAAGGCAAAAGGGTTGAGGACAAAACCGTGGTTTTTTCATCGCTGCGCGCCACACCCGCCATAGAAGGTTCGTCGCCCGCCTGCCCGGCATCCAAAACCTGAAAAGCCATCACGCGCCCTTCGCCTGAATCGGTGCGTCCGATCAGATAGATCACATTGTTCCGGTAATAAAGGGTGTCCAGCGAGACCGGCCAAACGCGCCGAATTTCTTTTTCAAAATCATACACGGCCCGCCAGGGTTCGGCATGGGCCTGCGTGATGAGAAGAGTTTGATAATTTTGTATCGTTTCCTGAAGAACCCTGGAGAAATTCTGGTTGATCTGGGCAAGCACGCGGCGCCGCACAGGCCGCCACTCCAGATAAGAAGCCAGGTCCCGCAAATCCTGCCCGCCCAAAAGCCCGGCCATCTGTGCCGCCAGCGTTTGTTCCAGCATCACCGTCGTTCGCGCTTCGGAGCGAACATAATCCGTCACTTCACGAAGCCAGTGTTCAACTTCTGAAATCACCGCGTAATCCTGTGATTCCCTACGAAGGTTTCTCTTGCCCTCGCTCAGACTGATGGCCGCAGCCCGGTATTGGCCCCCCTTCATTTCCTGAATCGCTCCCTCAAGATAACGGGCAAGGCCAGGCGTTTGATTTCTCGCAAGCACTTTGCGAATGCTCGCTACCGGTTCCCGAATGCTTCTCGTTTCGGAACGGCGGGAGCGGGTACGTGGACGAAGATTGGCGGCAGCGATGTTCACGGTATTGGCGCGAGGACCAAAAAGAGCTGTCTGCTGGGCCCGTTCCGCTTCGGCTGCCACCAGGGATAAATAGTCTTCGATGCGGCGATCACCCCGCAGCCCGCGCCGGGAGGATTCTCTTTCCGGGGGCGCCGCGGCTTTTCCGGGGCCGTCGGGACGCTGTTTCCGGATTGTTTCTTCAGACTCCAAATGAATCTGAGCATTCTTGAAATGAAATCTTCCTGTATTCCCCAGTCCTTGCTTAAGAGTAACGTTTGTAGAAATGGCCATATAAGTGGCCGGCAATTTTTCTTCTAAAGCAGAATCCTCGGGTCGAAACTCGACTACAATTCTTTTCCATTTCCCATCCTTGCTTAAATGCCCCGCAACACTCGTGTCGACCTGGACCCGTGCCGCGATTTCCCTGTTTCCGTTCTTGATCTCGATTTGCCAGATTTCATTTTTCAAATTTGCCGGCACCCAGAAGGAAATGCTTTGGTAAGCGACGATTTTATCTTTTTCTTTCGCCGCGATCGGAAATTCGGGTTTCAGGTAAGTTCCGGCAAAAGCGAAATTCTTGCCGGGTTTATTTGAAATGCTGTAATCGGCCACGATTTCACCATCGCGCATCACCCAGGGTTGTCCCGCCCGGCCCCAGGCGGCATATTCTTTGGGGGTCGAAACATTGGCCCCGTGCCAGTGGCCGGGTTGTATCCGGCCGGAAAGCTGAACGGTTTTTTCGGTGATCTTTTTTTCTGCCTGTTTTTGGACCGAATAATCACGTTGAGCCGGCGGCCCCGGAATCTCCCTGGGATCTATGGCAAGAAATTCATCTCTTCCCAGTCTCTTTAAAATAGCATCCGCATGGGCATCGAAGGCCGCAATGACTCTTTTTTCCGCTTGCTCAAAAGAAACTTTCCATTGTCTGGCAAAATAATTCAGGATCGCGTCATTACTTCCGCCTTTTTGACGGGTATTCTTTAACTGCCATTCCGCCATGGCATTGAGGGCCCCTAATTGGTCTCCCGTATGAAAAGAAGAGGCCCCGCCGCCCTCACCGTCGACCTCGCCCTTCCGGATGAAGGAGGTTACAGGCCCATATTTCCTAAGGACACCGGGCTGGTCTAAATGGTATTTGACCCACTCCGCAAGCGGGGGATGAACAACGGCTTTAAAAGCCGTTCCGTAAAGCGTCGTCATTTTGGATTTTGCCACGGGTCCCCGGAAACGGACTCCTTTCATTTGGGGGCCGGCTGCCACATATTCCCCCTTATGATCGTATTCCACCCCGGGAAATCCGGGAGCATTGTTATCGATCGCCCATTGGGCATTCAGATAAGCCGCATTGCGGTAAAGGGGGGCCAGCCTGGATTTCATCAAAGACTTTCCCAAATATTGGACAATCCAGTCTTCAGGAGCGCTGAACCGGTACATAGCAGGCAAATCGATTTTTCCTTTCGGGGAATCCCAAACAAAGGTGTCATTATTCAGACTCAACCAGCCGTCTTTCTCTATGTCTTCATTCAGATAAGCAAAAAGATTGGGGATGGCCCACTCGGTCCAGAACATCACTTCATTCCCGCCTGAAACTCCCCTGTTTTTGTCAAAATCCCATTCGGCAAAAAGCCTGCCTGTGTCCGGATCCCGCCACTTTTTGTAGTCCTGATTATCCAGAAGTTCCTGGGCAAGATCGCCCACACGTCTTTCTTTGCTGCCTTTGGGTTCCGCGCCAAATTTACCGGCAAGAATCGTCAGGGCCTTTGTTGTTTGGCCATTATCAAGGGAGGGCACCATGGCCCGGCCGCCGTATTTGGTCAGACGTCTTGCGCCGGTGTCAAAGGCCGTCCAGGGGAAAAGACCACCGTATACTTCTTTGCCCTCATAATTCTTTTGGAAATCACGAAGCGAGCGCATGTTTTTCAACATGAGATCCAGGGCTTCATTGGGGGTGATCCCCATTTTAGAGGTCATCGGATTTTGCTCATAAATATGAAGAAGCGCCGGAAGGTAAACACCATCTTTGGCCGGAGAGCTGTAATTTCCAACCGCGGCGATTTCATCTTTTGGGCCAACTCGGACATTATCCAGAGGCACCCCAAGAGTATCGTGCACACCGGGGCCGGTGATGTAAGCCCCCAATCCCCCGAAGCCCTCCTGGATGGATTGAACAATTGCCGGCGCCACGTTTGATTCATTTCCCGGAGGAGTTTCTTTGGGAATCTCTTTGGGTATTTCCTTGGGAATTTCTTTCGGGATTTCTTTCTCGGGGGGAACTTCCGGCACAACCGGTGCCTGTTCCACGCGGATCAAGTTTTCCTGCTCGAGCCACTCATCCGTTTTTTGCCGGACTTCGGCTTCAAATTCCCTGAAAGGCCGCACCTTGTTCGCGCGGCTTCCCGCAACACGGGGGTCCAAATACCAGGGGGCGAATCCCGAAAGCCAGCCCTCGTTTGCAACGCGAAGCTTCCGGCGCTCAAGATAGCTTTTAATAAACCGTTTCATTTCGGGCAGCCCCTGCTGTGCTTTAGCAAAGCCCGCTTTTTCATCTTCAACCACTTTAACGGGAATCTCCCGATTTTTGTCAGAGGAGCGGTTGCGAAAATGATTAAAAGCCACGCCGCCTGCAATTAAAGCAAAAGGCACCCCTGCAATCAGTCCCCATTTCATCAACCATTTCCCAATTCCCCGCGACTCGGAACGGGGAGATTCTGCAGCAGACTGTACGGGAGCCGCCGCGGCGGGTTCTTCAATGCGAAGACGGTATTCGCCGTTTTCAAGCACAAAGCGGTCCTGTTCGAAGATTGTTGGATGATCATTGGTCATTTCAGCGGCGATTTCTCCGATTTGGATATCCGGCCGGCCGCTAGAGCGCAGTCCCGGCACCACCGCGTTGATGAAGCCCTCCGCAAGGATGGCTTCCACTTCTTGACGGCTCACCGGCCCCATGTTCCCTGCGGCACGAACGGTCAAAAGGGTTTTTCCCAGTTTGTCGCCTTTGGCGGTGAAGTCTTCGAGACTGGCGTTTTCGCCCATCATAATTTTTTCGTAAAGATTGTCGTTGGCGAAATGAGTGATTTTCGGAGTAATGACAAGGTGCGGGATTTTTTCAGATTTCAGAAGCTCGGAAAATCCTTCGCTATGGAATCCACCGGCGATCAGCACGGTGGCTTTATCTTTGGAAGCGTTCTTCAATGTGTTTTCGATCAAAATGTGATCGCGTTTCCGGGAAAGCTCATAAAATTGTTCGGATAGCTCCAGGATTTCTCTGGACAGGAGCGAAGAAACTTCGGGCGCAAGATTTTCTTTTCTGGCTGTATATAATTTGTGATCTTCCCGCGACATTTCGAGCGCAACAAGTTTTCGAAGCAGGGAAAAATCTTTCGCGATTTGAAGCAGTTTTTTCTCCGGCTCCGACTTGACCACGACTCTTTCAAGCTGTTCTTCGAGGGTTTTCAGTTCCTTGAAAAGGCCCGCAGAATCCACCTCTTCACGCAGGATCAAAAGCCCGCCGAGGGTCAAGAAATCAGGATAGTTCAAAAGAGCGATTTTTTGGCTTTGGGCTTCCTCGTACAGAAACTCGAAAAAACGGCGGGAAGTCTTGATTTCAGGAAAAGCGGTATTGGCAGCCAGCCACGGGGCAAAAGGTTTGTTATTGCTAAGAATATCCAGGCCTTCGAGGAGGAAACTCACCTGACTCGTCATTCCCGCATGCTTCAGCGGAGCAGTCCCTTTGTGGGACTGGCGGGAATCCACTTGCTGATCCCCGACAAAAGATTTCGGGGATGACAAAGCGCTTGCCAACCCACGGATTTGAGAAACGGCGGTTTCCCGGTTGAATTTTGATTCGGTTTCTTCGGCCTTGAGAAGGCGCGTGAGGTTCGGCCATTCGAATTGATTGGCCGCGTCAGCAAGATCCAGCTTTAAATATTTGGCGGCAAGCTCCCGAAGCGCCCGGAAATAATCCAGGGCCTCGTCTCTTTTCGTATCCCACTCCTTTTTCTTTTTCATCCAGTTCCAGAGGTCTTTGGAGAAAACACGCGCCTCGGTCTGGTCCAGGCCTTTTTCATAGGTGTTGAGGATTTCTTCCGTTTCTTTTTTCTGCGCTTTCACCTGCCGGAAGGTGCGAAAACTTTCTGCGTAAACCGCTTCGTCTTCAATCCCGTAAAGCTCGATCTCTGAATTTCTGGAGGCCAGGCCAAAAAGTTCGGCGCCGGTAAGTTCTCCCATTTCGGCAAGATGACCGGTCATGATCCTGTTGGCTTCGGGATCACGGAAAAATTCAAGCTGTTTGGCGTCCAGTTTTTCGAAAGCGGCTTCGACCGCAACTTTTCCGATTTTTTTGTTCCGGACAAGATAATCCAGGATTGCCTGGATATTTCTTTGCGCTTCGGGCTGCGCGTGAGCATCCTGGATATGAATGATGGCCGGAAAAGCCTCTGACTGTCTGTTTTCCGGGATGTAAAGGGATTGAAGGGTGCCGAGCGCTTCGGGGATTTCGATTCCGGTAAGGCCCTTGGCCGGGCCGGTTGCGGGACGGAATGCCAAATGATCCGGAACGGCCCAAACCGCGCTTTCCACGGTAAAGATAACGGCGAGCGCCAGGCTGAAAGTTTTTAAGAGAAAGTTCTTAGACATCCCTTTTCTTGAAAAATTCTTTAAACTTCATGGTTAAAAGGAGCTTACGTAATCTTCTCAAGAAAGGTAGCAGCTGATTTTGGAAAAGTCAAAAGCAGGGCAAAAAAATAGAAACGGGGGAAAAGGCCTAACTACTTGGAGAGGTTAGCTTTAAATCCAGGATTTAAACCAGAGATGATGCTGAAAATACCCTTCACTGATGGGGTAAGCCGTCCAGAGAGGGTACCAATAGGCTGCCATTCCGAGGAGCAGGAGAAAATAGCAGGCCGCAAAAATTTTTCCGGCGCGTCCCGTATTCCAGATTGCCTGGAAATAAAGCGTCAGGGCAAGCGCCACAAAAGGCATGGCGGTAAAATAATAATGAAAGAATTTTACCCGGCTGATCAAAGCCCAGGGCAACCATTGGGATAAAAAACCCGTAAGGATAAATGCGGTGCGCGTGGAATGTGTTTTTAAAAAATCCCAAATCAAATAACCCAGCGCCGGAATGAACGCCCAAAAAACCGCGGGATTCCCGATACAGAGAATGCCGCGGATGATCCCGTCTTTGCGTTCGAAAAAATACCAGATCGGCCGCGTCATCACCGGCCAGCTCCACCATTCCGAACCATAGCCATGGGTGGCAGTAAGCGTGGAATGATAATGAAACATATTGACCTGATAAATCCAAAGGTCTTTGAAGTGATACCCTTTGATCAAAAGCAGGAATGAATTGACCGCGAAATAAGCAAGCACCGGCACTCCCGTCAGAAGCAAAGTCGATTTAAGGAGGAATTTTCTTTTCTCCTTCAGAGCGGGAAAATATTTCAGGAAGAGAATGCCCATCACGGGAACGATGCTAAATCCGATCCAGCGCGTGGCTGCCGCCAACCCCAAACAAACCCCGCAAAGTAAAAAATTACGGGGTTTTGCGCCGCCCCCCTCTTCCAGCATTTTGATGAAAAACCACAGGGTCAAAAGCATGAAAAGAACCATGGTGGTATTCAGCATGGTGATGCGGGATTGCGTAATCAGGATTCCATCCAGCGCAAAAAGAACGGCCGCGAATAAAGCCGGCTTCGCTTCTCCAAAGAATTTTTTGGCAAGCAAAAAAAACATCAGGAGCACCCCGATGCCTGAAACAAACGGAATGATTCTCCAGACCCGGGAATGATCCCCAAAAATACGGATCGTGAGCGCCACCAGCATTTTCCCGAGCGGCGGGTGCGCCGTATCGGTATTCCCGCTTAAGGCGATAAATTCACGGGCGGTTTTGACATGATAAACTTCGTCGTAATACTCGGTGGGCGGAAAACCAAGGCGATAGGAGTAAAGCAGGGTAAAAACTAGCAACAAAAAAGCGGCGAAAAAGACCTGTTTAGGAATGAAACGCATGAATTTTAAGATCACGGATCATTTGAAAATGTTTCCGGTTACCGGTGGCAAGTACCAGGTTATGCTCTACCGCAGTCGCGGCGATGAGAGCATCGCCTGCTCTGAGGCCTGAAGGAACCGCATATTCTTCGATGTAAATGGAAGCTCGATGCCCGATGTTTTCACTGAAGGAAAGAATTAAAAATCGGGCTTCTGTCAGCATATCTTTAAAAAGCTGCATTTCCTTCAAAGACCTGGCTCCTTGCAAAAATTCCATATAAGTTTGCAGAGAAATAACTCTTTCCTCATCATCCAAAATAAGTTCTTTGGCTTTCAAATGATCATGCTGTGACCAAATCAGAATATCGGTATCAAAGATCACGATAACGCCCACCCCTCAATTCATCCATGATTTTGTCAACTTCCTCTTTAGTAATAGAAGGTTTGGATCCAAAAAACGGATGATCTTTCAGGTTTTTCAATTTTGTTTTTTTGAGAATGGGAACAATCTTGGCCGTCGGCTTCCCATGATAGATAAGTTGGATTTCTTCATTCCTGCGAAGCGCGCTTAAGATATCTTTCATTTTATGCCTTAAATCGACAAAAGTTGCTTTCACAAAGGGCCTCCTTGATATGTACATCTAAAGTGTACACTTTAAAGACTTCCTTTTCAAGGCCTGTTTTTCAAACCCCCGTGCGTCCTTCGAGGGCCCTTGAAAGCGTGGCCTGGTCGGTGTATTCGATGTGGCTGCCGACCGGAATGCCGCGCGCGATCCGTGTTACTTTTACGGATAAATTTTTCAGGACTTTAGCCAGATAGAGGGCCGTGGTTTCACCTTCGGTATTGGGATTGGTGGCAAGAATAACTTCACGGATTTTGCCTGCTTTGACGCGCTTCACAAGGTCATTAATCTGGATTTCATCCGGGCCAATGCCTTCCAGAGGTGACAGCGCGCCGAGCAGAACATGGTAAACACCCACAAAACTTCCCGTCTTTTCGATGGCAACTACGTCTTTGGGGTCTTCGACCACGCAGACCAGGCCTTTGTCGCGGCCGGGGTCGGAGCAAATGTAACAAAGTTTGGCATCCGCAAAATTGTGGCAGGTTTCGCAGAAAAAAACATTTTCTTTGACGGCGGTGAGAAGCGAAGCCAGGCGGACCACTTCCGGCTTCTGGGTCTTCAAAAGATAAAAGACCATGCGCTCGGCCGAGCGACGGCCAATGCCCGGAAGGCGCACCAGGGCTTCAATCAAATCCCCCATCCAGGCTGCGTAACCTTTCATGGCAGACCACAGACCACAGACCACAGACTACAGACCAAAGACCGAAGACCACAGACCACAGACCAAAAGAAATAATAAAAAAAAGAGGGGCGCTTTATGAACTTTTTTATATTTCTATTAGTCATTTTTGCTTTTTTTTAGTCTGTGGTCTACGGTCTGTGGTCTGTATTTTTTAGTCTTTCTTTATGATTCTGGAGCCTTCGAAAATATTCATGGCTTCGACGATGATTTCAGGGAGTTGGCTCTTTTCCTGGGGAACGGCCGGTGTTGCCGCCTGGCCGGCTTCGGGTTTGGTCACGACAAACTGAATGCGCACTTTTTTTCCGGCGACGACTTCAAAGCCTTCTTCGACCAATTGGCGGTTGGCGGCCTTTTCCAGCATGTCTTTGTGGAATTGAAATTCTTGAGGCAATCCCAGTACCACAGTACTGTCATTGACTTCCACCGGGGAAGATTCGGAAAGAAAAATTCCCGTCGACATGCGTTTGGTTTTGACATATTCGATCACACGGGGC
>CAYGIT010000089.1:2124-11867 GCA_964349955.1 uncultured bacterium | reverse complement strand
CGTGAAACAGCTCTTTCTGGGCAGTGTCGCGGGTTATTATCCGATCGTACGGGAGACTCTTGGGGAAAGCCTCGGAATTGAAATCGAAGCCATCGATGTTTTAAGCAAAATAGAAATAGGCCCGGAAATCGATGGGGAACGGATCAAAAAAGCGCAGGGCCTTCTAGCCGTTTCTCTCGGGCTTTTAATCCGTGAAGCATGATTACGATTAATCTTTTGCCAAAGGAATTCCGGGTGCGCCCCAAATCCAGAATGAATGCCTCCCCCCTTAAGATTGCGGCGATTTCAGGGGGCCTCTTTTTTCTTCTGACCGGTTATTTTTACTGGGACCTTCTCAAGGCAAACGCGGAATTGAAAAGAGTGCAGGCCCAATGGGCGGGGTTGCAGCCGCAAACGGCCGAGCTTAAAAGGCTGGAAGAGGAAGTCGAAAAGAAAATCAAGCCGGAAAAGCTTTTTTTAGAAAGTTTTGTGACGGCCTCAAGGCCGTTGACTTCATTCATCGCCTGGTCGAGCGAGCTTTTGCCGGAATCCATCTGGCTGACGGAACTTCAAATGGAGCGCAAGGGAGAAGGCGGCCATTTTTCATTAAAAGGGATGGCGGTGACTTCGAAGGAAAAATCCAGTATTGAAGCCATTGAAATTTACATGAACCGGTTCAAAGAAAAAATGCCGGATAGCGAGCTTAGCTTGACGACCACCCGCCAGACCCTGGACGGCCGGGAACTCACCCGGTTTAACGCTCATTTTGAATGGGGCGCCCAGGCAAAATCATGAAACCACTTCCTCAAATCAGCTCCCGGGAAATTATAGATTTCCTCAAGACAGTCGATAAAAAAACATGGTTCAAAAGCGGCGGGATCGCGGCGGGCGTCCTTTTATTCCTGATTTTTATTGGATGGCCTGCCTGGTTTGAAAGGCCTTCGGTCAGGGCCCAAATTAAAACACTGGAAGGGCAGATTCTTTTGACGAAGTCACTTTTTTTAAAAAAGCCCCAGTTGCTCAAGAGTAAGGAAGAAGACTCAAAGTGGATCGGCGGATCCCGGTCCCATCTTTATGAACCGGGGGAGTCTTCGCTCCTTCTGGGCGCGATTGCGCAACTTGCGACGCAAAGCGATGTCTCCGTCGTTGCTTCCATGCCGAAGGATTTTATCGCTCAATTCCCCAGTCCTTACAATCAGGAGTATGCTGGCAATAGTTATGATTTTTCAGTGGAAGGGAACTACCATAATCTCGGCACTTTTACCGGCAAAATCGAATCGGGCGCTAAACCTTTGCGCATTGAAAATTTTACTTTGAAATCACGGGCCGCGACCGGAGCTTTGCCTCTGGCGGAAATCAATTTGTCGGCCATCGCTTCAAAAAATAAAAAGGCTACGGATCTTCAATGACCCGGGAATCTCAATTGGAGCTTTTTGTCTTTTTGGCTTTGATGGGGCTATTTCTTCCCCGTTTGACGGCCGCAGACCCCATTGTCTATGAAAGCGGCGGCCGCCGGGATCCCTTTATTCCTTTGGTCGGACCCGGGGGGATCAAAACGGAAAAAGGAGCGAATAATTTGGATGTTCAGGGCATTATTTTTGACGAAAAGTCGGAATCCCTGGTTCTGATCAATGGAGATTTCTATAAGCCGGGGCAGCGGATAGGAACGGCCACGGTGATCAGCATTCTTAAAGACCGCGTTGTTTTGTCGCAGGACGACAAGGAAAAAACGATTTGGATACGCGAAGAGATTCTGCCCAAAGGAGCCGAAGAGCATGGCAAAAAATAGTTTATTTTTTTTAATGGCTTGTCTCCCGATGGTCATTTTAGGTCCTTTGGCCTGGAGCGCGGAAACAGCGGCGGGCGGAGTTCAGGCGCCGGGTGGGCCCGCTTCGGTCCATGCCGCCCAGGATTCCAGCAATCTTACGCTTGATTTCAAAGAGGCTGAAATCAATACGGTGCTCCGCGTCATGAGCATCAAGAGCAATATCAATATTGTTGCCGGCCCCGAAGTGAAGGGAACCGTGACCATCCGTTTGGAAAATGTTCCGTGGGAAAAGGCGCTGGATGTGGTATTGCGCACTTACGGGTATGTCTACGAGCGGGAAGGAAATATTATCCGCGTGACGACCCGTGAAAATTTATCGACGGAGCCGGTTACGACGCAAACCTATCTCATGAATTACACCAAAGCCAGCGAAATTCAGGAAGCCGTCAAAGACATGCTGACGGAACGGGGACGCATCAAGGTCTCGGAACGCACGAATTCTCTGGTGATTACCGATATCCCGACGAATTTGTATCATGTCGGAGAAATCATCAAGCGCCTGGATAAGGTCACCCCCCAGGCTTATATTGATTCCAAAATCATTAATACGTCGGTCGGAGAGACCGAAAATTTGGGGATTCAATGGAATACGGGGAATTCGGGCAATCTTGGTTCGGTGAGCGGGGCCGCAAGACCGGTTACCTTTCCGTTTGCGACCGATCCGAAAAATAACCAGGAAAATGCTTCCACCTACCTTTCCCAGTTCTTCCCGGTTTCGGCAACGGGGACAACTGCGGCTCAAAATACGGCCGATACGCGTTCGTTTCCGTTTATACCGCTTACCACGAATGCTCCTTCCTATAATTACGGCACTTTGAGCTTCTCCTCCTTCAGCGCCATTCTCCAAATGCTCAAACAGCGGGCCGATACGAAAGTTGTATCGAACCCACGGATTGTCGTGCTCAATAACCAGTCCGCCAAAGTCCAGGTGGGACAGCAAATTCCGCTTCCTACTTTTGAAAGGAATCAACAGACCGGGCAGGTGGAAGTCACAGGCTATTCCTTCCGGGACATCGGCGTGGTATTGAATGTAACACCCCATATCAATAGTGAAGAGGAAATCCTGGTTGATTTGAAGCCGGAGGTTAGCTCCCAGGGCGCCTCCATTAACTTTACATCCTTTTCGATTCCGTCCTTTAACGTCACGCAGGCCCAGACCCAGGTTTTAATTCGGAGTGGGGAAACTATTGCAATTGGAGGCCTCTTAACCGATAATACTGCGACAACTGAAAATAAAGTTCCGTATCTGGGGGATATCCCCGTGGTCGGAAAGATATTCCGGTCCAAACGCCAGGATCCGGTCGGAAACATTAAAGTTGAAACACTTTTTTTTGTGACAGTAACAATGGTCAATACCGAAGGGCAGCCAATTCAGTACAGGTTGACTGCGGCCCAGCCTTCGAATCAGGCTGCGGCTCCACAGGCCCAAAACGGTAAAACTAAAGTTGATCCTTCAGATGGAAAGGCAACACAATCCGGGGCTGCGGGGCCCAATCAGGCCGCCGCTGTCGCATCGCAAATCTGATTTTTTCAGTTTGCCGGGGTGTTGGCCGTCTATTCAGCTTTAATTTTATCTTCCGCCTGTTCCTCTAGTTTTGGCCCCAAATAAATCAACGGTGATTCGATGAAAAAACAACTGTTTGTCATGACTTTTCTTCTTGCCACAGCTTTGTGCTTACCCTTGCGGGCGAATGAAACGATCACGATTGATGGCCGGGCTGAAACCGGTGCCAAATCTTCCCGTGACCGGCAAGCCCCGGCTTCAAGCCATCCGCAGGACACGGTTCATCTCCAAATCGTGACAAAATTGAATGAAATGCAACTTGATCAAAAATTAATACTCCAACAATTGGCCGACATGAAGCAGGAACTTTACGCGGTGAAAGTCCGTGCTTCGCGCTGTTAGCTTTTTCGATAACGAAAGGATATTTCTCTAATGAAGCGTGACATTTTAATCAGTCAGGATGCAAATGAAAAACAGGTGGCGATTCTTGAAGACGGCCGCCTGGAGGAATTTTATATTGAGCGTGCGGATGCCGGCCGCCTTTTCGGCAATATCTATAAAGGAAAGGTCAAAACAGTTATTCCCGGAATGGGTGCTTCCTTTGTGGATTTGGGGACAAAAAAAGACGGTTTTCTTTATGTGACCGATGCTTTGAAATCGCCTTTGGATCTAGATGCGGAATTTGACGAGCAGGCCCATCATCAGGCGCACCAGCAGGAAAAGCGCCACGAGCGGTTTAAACGGATCGATGAAGTTTTGAAAGTCGGGCAGGAAGTCATTGTGCAGATTGTCAAAGAACCGATCGGCAACAAAGGACCCCGATTGACCACCCACTTTTCCATTCCGGCGCGTTATCTGGTCATGATGCCGGGCGAAGAACGGGTAGGGGTTTCGCGTCGCATCGAAGACCGGGCGGAACGCGACCGGATCCGCCAAATTTTTAAGTCGATTGAAATCCCTCGAGGGGTCGGATTTATCGTGCGTACGGCCGGCGAAGGAAAAGGGGAACAGGAATTTACCCGCGACATCCGTTATTTGATCCGCTCGTGGAAAAAAGTCCATGCGTCAATCGCCCAAAAAAAAGCTCCGTCGCTGATTCACCAGGAGTTGGATTTGGTGGAGCGCATTATCCGGGACCATCTGGTCGAAGAAACTGACCGCCTGGTGGTGGATAACCGTGAAATTTTCAACAAAATCGAACGCTTTTTGCACCTTTATCTGCCGGACCAAAAAATCGATGTGACGTTGGATGAAGACCGCATGCCGCTTTTCGAAAAATTTCACATCGAAAAGGAAATCGAAAGGACCTTTCAAAAGAATGTTTTCCTGAAATCCGGCGGGCATATTGTGATCGAGCAAACCGAAGGGCTTGTGGCCATTGACGTGAATACCGGAAAGTTCACAGGCACAAAGAACCTGGAAGAAACGGTTTACCGCACCAATTTGGAGGCTTGCGTCGAAGTGGCCCGCCAGCTTCGCCTGCGCGACTCCGGGGGCATTATTATCATCGATTTCATCGATATGGAGCATGCGGAGCACCGGCGGAACCTTTTCCGCACGTTCAAGGATGCGGTTCGCAGGGACAGGGCCAAAACCAATATCCTGAAAATCTCGGAGCTCGGGCTTGTCGAAATGACGCGCCAGAGAATCCGTCCTTCGCTGGAAAGCGCGGTTTACAATACTTGCCCTTATTGCGAAGGCAAAGGCATGGTCAAATCCCCGACGACGATGGCGATTCAGACGGTCAAGGAGCTGCGGAAGTCCCTTGGGCATTCCCAGGGCCGTACCCTCAATGCTTATGTCCATCCCAGTGTCGCGGAACGGTTGCTGCATCAGGAGAAAAAAGTACTGGAACAGCTCGAGCGTCAAAACCGGAGCCGGATTTTTGTTTATTCGGACACGAACCTTCACCTTGAGGATGTCAATATTACCTTCGTAAAATAGATGGAACATTTTCTTTTTTTTAGCCTGCTTCTCGTTTTGGTGATTGCCAATGGGGCGCTACTTATGTTTGTCATAAAACAGAAAAGCGTTGCCGGAGAAATCACCGGGCTGCGAAGCGTCCTCGACACGCAGATACTGGAGCTTTCCAATCAGCTGAACCAGCAGCTCCACAAAAACAATCAGTTTCTTGCCCAAACCCACGAAGGCTATCGTGAGGCCGTGGGGCAGGTCCAGCATCGCCTGGGCCAGCTTCAGCAGGCCACGCAATCCATGATGGAAATCGGGAAAGATATTTCCTCCCTGCAGAATATCCTGCGCGCTCCCAAGCTCCGGGGCGGCATGGGAGAGCTTTTTCTGGCCGAGCTTTTGCGCCAGATCCTGCCCGAGGACCATTTTTCCCTTCAGTACGCGTTTCGTGACGGCTCGAAAGTCGATGCCGTGATTATGCTGGGCGACAGCCTGATTCCCGTAGATGCAAAATTCCCGCTCGAGAATTTCAAGCGCCTGATCGAAGCGTCCGGAGAAGATGATTCCCGCCAGGCAAAAAAGCTGTTCAATCAGGATGTCAAAAAGCACATCGATGCGATTTCCTCGAAATACATTTTGCCGGAAGAGGGCACCTTTGACTTTGCCCTTATGTATATTCCGGCGGAGAACGTTTATTACGAAACCATCCTGAAAGACGATCAGCCGGAGAGCCTTTCGGAATATGCGCTCCGCAAGCATGTCATTCCGGTTTCTCCGAACAGTTTCTATGCCTATCTTCAGGCCATCGCGCGCGGTCTCAAGGGCCTGCGGATCGAACGCTCGGCGAAAATCATTCTCCAAAGCCTGGAACAACACGAAGGAGATTTCAAAAAATGCCTTGGAGATTTTGAAAAAGTCGGCAGTCATTTGAACCATGCGCAGACCGCCTACCGCAGCGCCGAAAAAAGGTTTTCACGTTTGCAGGACAAATTTGGAACATTTTCCGCCGAAGGCGGGGCCAGCCCGGAAATCAAGGCTGGCGAAGAATTATTTTTGGATACGCAGCCTTGAAAGGAGCGCGAAAGTGAAAAAGAAAAAACCTTCCAAAGCCAAAAAGAAAACGCGGAAGACGCAAAAAAAGGTCATCAAGCCTAAAAAAGCTTCCAAGCCGGCGAAGAAAAAAATCTCAAAGAAAAAACCGGCCGCGGGAAAATCAAAAAAAGCCCCGAAGGTTCCAAAAGTTTCATTCGGTCCGCTTGTGGCGATAGTCACTCATTATTTCCCGCATGTCCAGGCAGCCGTAATCAAAGTCAAAGTCCCCAAACTCTGCCTCGGAGAAACTCTTCATTTCAAAGGGCATACAACCGATTTTAAATTGTGCCTTGATTCTATGCAAATGGACCGGAAACCCATCACGCAAGCAGGCAAAGGCGCCGAAATCGGGGTGCAGGTGCCCAGCCGTGTCCGTGAGGGCGATAACGTTTACCGGCCCGCGAAATAGCGCTTCATGGCCACTGAATTTTTGCGGATTTTCAAAAAATTCGATATTGAAGAGGTGCGTAGCCATTTGCTGATCTCGGGCGATCTGACAGGGGATTGCGCCGCCTGTCGTGCCCTGGGCATCGATGTGATGAGTGCCCGGGAGTGCCCGGAATGCCATACACCCTTCAAGTACCTTTCAAGCCGCCGCCTTGAGCTTCATCCCGGAGAGCGCTTTCAATTTGCGGTCCGCATGTCGCAAAAACGCCCGGATCTGATTCTTCTGGACTACACCGACTACACCAAGGCCATGGGGCAAAAGAAGGCGAGAGACTTTTTTGGTTAAGCATTCGCGGGATGTTGCGATTATCGCCGGGGTGGTTTATTTTATCCAGGGCGCGATCGGAATTTCAGGCATCGCCCTTCCGCTTTTTTTGAGAAATCTCAAATGGAGTGTTTCGGAAATTACCGCGATCACTTCGATTGCCGGCATTCCCTGGGTCGTCAAAATCCTTTACGGCCTTTTGTCGGATTCCTGCCCTTTTTTCGGTTACCGGCGGAAATCCTACCTGGTTCTTTTTTCGCTGCTTTCGGCGCTTGGCTGGCTTAGTCTTTTATTTTTACCCACTCAAAAATTCCTGATTCTTTTTTCCATGATCCTCACAAATATCGGTTTTGCGGCCACGGATGTCATTACCGACGGCCTGATCGTGGAGCATTCCACGGAATCGACCAGCGCGCTTTACCAGTCGATTGCCTGGGGCTCGCGCAGCGCCGGAGCCCTGATCACGGGTTTTTTAGGCGGGTGGCTTGCAGGTTTTTGGCCTCCGCAAAATATTTTTTTCATCACCATGCTGCTGCCTCTTTCGGTGATGGTGGTATCCCTCTGGATCCTGGAAAAGAAAAGGGAGACGGCGCCGTTTCATTCGGTGGTGACTCCGCTCAAAAAATCACTCCGCATGATTTGCTCGAAGAACCTGAGATGGTTTACCGCGATTTTGATCGTGGCCGCCATTTCTTCTTCTTTCGGAGTTCCGCTTTTCTTTTTCATGAAGGAGACGCTGGGTTTCCGCGAGAGCTTTTTGGGGGTCCTTTCCAGCCTGGGTTGGGGAGGCGCGATGATCGGAAGTTTTATTTATGCCCGCTGGTTGCGCCGGATTTCTCCGAAAATCACGCTTCGTTGCGCCATTGTTTTTAACTGCATTTACATCATGTGCGCGCTTCTGATCAAGAATCAAATCAGCGCCCTGGTGCTGGTGTTTATGGGGGGGATCATGGGATGCCTGGTCATGCTTCCCGTCATGTCCTCCGCGGCCTCCCTGACGCACAATACCGGCGTCGAAAGCACTTTGTTTGCAATCCTGATGAGCGTTTTCAATTTCGGGCAGATTATTTTTGGATTTTGGGGCGGGCGCCTTTATGAAAATATCGGATTGTATCCCTTGATTGTCGCAGCCGGCACGATTGCCTTGACGGGCGTTTTCTTTGTCGAGAAGATTGAATTTGCTCCATGTCCCCATCATTCGCCAAGTACTTAATTCGAGTTTTGTACAGTATGTCATTCCCGCGAAAGCGGGAATCCATTGTTTTAAGAATTTGGATCCCCGCTTTCGCGGGGATGACGATCTGAAGTGAGGTCAAAATGAATTTAAGTCAGGAGCCGGGGTTCACCGGCCGATCCATTGCCGCTCGACTGAAAGAACAGGGCCATACCGCTTATTTTGCCGGCGGCTGCGTGCGGGATTTCTTGATGCAACAGCCCGCCGTCGATATCGACATCGCGACCACCGCAAGGCCGGAAGAGATCGAAAAAATATTTGCGAAAACCATTCCAGTCGGCCGCCAGTTTGGCGTCATGGTGGTGGTGGAGCAGGGGATTTCTTTTGAAGTGGCCACTTTTCGAAGGGAGGGCGGTTATTATGACGGCCGTCATCCCTCTGAGGTCAGTTTTACGGTGCCCGAAGAGGACGCCCGCCGCCGTGATTTTACCGTGAACGGGCTTTTCTATGATCCTTTCGAAAAGAAAATCCTCGATTATGTCGGTGGCCAGGCGGATATTCAGAAAAAAGTCATTTGCGCGATCGGGGATCCGCATGCACGCTTTGAGGATGATAAGTTAAGATTGCTCAGGGCGATTCGCTTTGCCTCCTCCCTGGGGTTTGAGATTGAGGCGAACACCTGGAAAGCGATCCAGGAAAAGGCTCCGAAGATTGCCGAAGTCAGCCCGGAAAGAATACGTGAAGAGCTGGTGAAGATCCTGACGCGGCCCAATGCTGCCCGCGGATTCAAACTTTTATCGGAATCGGGGCTCATGAAAGCCATTCTTCCAGAAGTGGAAGCGATGAAGGGTTGCGAACAACCCCCGGAATATCATCCGGAAGGGGATGTCTTCGTGCATACGGCCCTTTTGCTTGAAAAGATGGGGGAACCGTCCCCGCTATTGGCATTGAGCGCTGTTTTTCACGATGTGGGAAAACCGGTTACGTTTTCGCTCAAGGAAGGGAAAATCAAGTTCTACGAGCATGCGCCAATTGGCGCCGACATGACCCGGAAAATTATGAAGCGGCTGCGTTTTTCCAATGATGAAATCGAGGTGGTCAGCGAATGCGTGGCCAATCACATGAAATTTGCGGATGTTCAAAAAATGCGTTCCGGAAAACTTAAGCAATTTGTCACCCGCCCGACTTTTCAGGTCGAGATGGAGCTGCATAAAATCGATTGCCAGGCAAGCCATGGCAAACTGGATAATTATGACTTTCTCAAAAAGAAAATCGTAGAATATGCCGCCGAAGATTTAAAGCCCAAGCCCTTCATCAATGGAAATGACCTGATTGCCCTGGGGATGAAGCCCGGCCCGGCCATGAAACCCTTTCTCGAAGAAATTTATACCCTTCAACTGGAAGGCCAATTCAAGGACCGGGAGGAATGCCTTGCCTGGGCCCAAAAGCGCCTTCCCACGAATGCATGAGCGTCAGCCGGTTTTTCGGAATTCTTTTGATTTTCTTTTTCCTTGGGGCCGGCGTCTTTTTTTTTCGTTTTGAC
>CAYGIT010000089.1:0-2114 GCA_964349955.1 uncultured bacterium | reverse complement strand
TTTTGACCCTGCACCCTTCCGTCCCTCCATCGAGCATGCGCTTGCTCAATCGCTCAAAGTCCCGGTTCGGATTCAAAAGGTCACGCTCGAAAAAAAGTTCCCGTTTGATTTGATTTTCGAAGGCCTTGAATTTTCTGAAACGGGAGGGAATGATTTCTGGTTCCGGGCAGAGCAGGCCAGGGCCGGTATTGATTTCAGCGCTTTTGTTTCCTGGCCCCTCTCGCTTGCTTTTAAGAAAATCCTCCTGGAAAATTCTGTTCTGAAAATCAGGCGTGATCCAAAGGGAGGCTGGAATTTCCGGATGCCGCCGTTTGCCTCAAACGTTCCCGGTATTTCAGAAGCGGGGCCGGTTTTAACCTTTAAACAGGCAAAGCTGGACTATCAGGATGCAAGCGCCTCTCCTTTGTTTTCGATGGATTTCGATTTTGAGGGCACGGCACGCAGCGTTCCTGCGGGCGGCATGCATTTCTTTTTTACCGCCCGCTTCCGCGGGAGAAAAGAACTGCCTCTCATGCTTTTGAAAGCCCATTATGTCCCGGATCCACAAGCCGTCTCTTTCGAGCTTAAACAGGCAGAGGGAAAATGGAATTTGCAGGGAGAATTACACCGGATTCTCGAAGGAGATAACCGTTTTAAGCTGTCCATCGAAACCCGTAGCCTGGATCTTGCTAAAACATTTCCGGAATATTCCACGAGCCGGGAAGCAATCACGGGTTTGATGACCGCACACCTGGAAGGTTATGGGGAAGGAACTCATCCGCATCAAATTATGCGAACGCTGGTGATGGACGGGGCCATTGACCTCCGGGAGGGGAGTTTCCATCATCTGAACTTTTTAAAGGAAATTCTTGCCGGGCTCTCTCCCATCCCATCATTTTCAAATGCCGTGAAGAGCGAGCTTCGCGGAGCTCCGGGAGAGTTTTTTCAGGCGGAGGATTTGCCTTTTGACATGCTCCGGGCCGGGATTCACATGGCCCAGGGCAATCTTGCGTTCCAGGAGGGCCTTATTAGCCAGGAAACGGCCTACATTATAGAAGGGGAGGGGAATTGGGCCTTGCCGGAGCATAGCGTTGATTTTAACGGCAAGCTGGTCCTTTTCGAGGAGTTCAGCGGCGCCCTGGCCCTGCAAGCCAGGGAATGGATGCCTCTCCGCAATGAGAAGGGGAGAATCCTGGTCCCTTTCAAATACCGGGGGCTTTTGCCGGGGGCCTCGGTTTATCCCGATTTGAACTATGTGGCAGCGGCCACGCAATTATTCCAAAAAGAGCGCGAAGCGCAGGTTTTGCCAAAAAATGAGGAGTCCCAAAAATCATGAAAAAAATCTCATCTGTTTTGACGGTGCTTGGAAATGACAAGCCGGGGATTATCGCCGGCGTGACCAAAGCCCTTTTTCGCGAAGGCTGTAATCTCGAAGATATCAGCATGACCGTGCTCGAAGGCGAATTGGCAATGATCATGGTTGTTTCTTTGGACCAAAAGGCGCGCGGCCGGCTGGAGAAAATCTTTTCAGATTTGTGCAAAAAACAAGGCTTGGATTTTTTCTGGAAAGATTTAAAAAAGAAAAAGGCCGGCGGGCCTACACATCCCCAAGGAAGCAAAACTTTTCTGATCAGTGCCATCGGTCGTGACCGGACGGGCATTGTCTATAAAATCAGCCAGGTGCTTGCGCGCTTTCGCATCAATATTACGGATTTGAATTCTAAAATTCTCGGGAAAGGCACGAAATCGCTTTATGCCATGGTCCTGGAGGCCGATGTGCCCGCCGGGTTCAAAATCTCCAAACTGGAAAAAGCTTTCAAGCAGCTTGCGCGGTTCCTGAAAATCGAAATCAATGTGCGCCCTTTTGAAAGGATTGAATTTTAACTCGTGTCTATTCTCCCGATTCGCTTATTCCCTGATCCGATTCTGCGGAAATCTGCGCAAAAAGTTGTCCATTTCGACAAAAAACTCGCGGATTTAATCCGCGCGATGGATGCGACCATGCGGTTGCAGCACGCAGGAATTGGCATTGCCGCGCCCCAGGTGGGCGTTAGTTTGAGACTGGCCCTGGTCGATGTTTCCGCCCGCGTAAAGGGCGCCAAAAGGCTTGTTCTTATCAACCCGCGCATTCTGGC
>CAYGIT010000088.1:0-11873 GCA_964349955.1 uncultured bacterium | reverse complement strand
ATGAAGATTTAACTTGAAAATCTAATAAAATCGTTGTATTTTACTGCTATAGAGGTATTCAAGCATGAGTAGTATTGATAAATTCAAAAAAGAGATTCCGGAATTGGTGCGGGTGCATCGGAAGAAAAGCGCCTTATCTCAAGCCGCACTTGCGAAGCTGGCGGGGGTGGGGAAGACCGTCATTTTCGACCTGGAGCACGGTAAAATGACAGTTCAAATGGACACGCTGTTTCGTATTCTGGATGCTTTAAATATCGAAATGCGGTTTTTTAGCCCGCTTCTTCAAGCCATAAAGGAATCGCAAGAATGAGAAAAGCACAGATTTTTTTTGATAGCCGCCCGGCAGGAACTCTTACGGAAGAGAATGGGCATTATGTCTTCGAATATGGCAAAGATTACAAAGGGCCTTCGCTCTCACGCACGATGCTGCGTGAAAGCGGACGGTTTGAATTTGAAGAGTTTCCGCCCTTTTTTGACGGGTTGCTCCCCGAAGGCGTGAACCTTGAGGCCCTTTTAAGGAAATCTAAAATTGATCGCAGGGATTATTTCGGCCAGCTGTTGGCGGTGGGACAGGATCTTGTCGGTGCTGTAACGGTGGAGGCATGGAGTGAGCAGTAAAAATATATGCGCCATTACTTACAGGGATATTCCTGCGGGTGAACATTATTCGCTGCAAGGCTTGAAGCTTCTTTCGCCACAACTTAAGAAACTGGAACCGCTCAATTTTACTTTGGAAGAGCAGCGCGAGGAAGCGGCGGCCCGCGCGGGAAAAATGTCCATTCAGGGAGTGCAGGTCAAGTTAAGCGCCCGGCTGGCTGTTTCGGCCGGACAATTCAAAATTGTGGACCGCGGAGGGACTTATATTTTAAAACCAGCGCCCACGGGGTATCGGGAGGTGCCGGAGAATGAAGATTTGACGATGCACCTTGCGGCCGCGGCGGGCATTCAAGTGCCTGTGCATGGCCTGGTTTATGCAAAGGATGGAACGCGCACCTATTTTATCAAAAGATTTGACCGCCTGAAAAGCAAAAAATTATATCTGGAAGATTTCGCTCAGCTTCTCGGATTGACAAGAGAGGTCAAATACAAAACCTCCATGGAAAACTTTGCCAGAGTTGTTCAAAAATACACCACTTTTCCTGCCCTGGAGTGCCGTGAATTTTTTCTGCGGACGCTTTTTTGCTTTTTGACGGGCAATGAAGACATGCATGCCAAGAATTTTTCATTGTTTTCAGAAGATAATCAGGTTTTCAAGCTTGCGCCCGCTTATGACTTTTTAAACAGCACCATTGTGACTTCAGGAAGATCGAACAAAGAACTTGCCGTGCCGCTTGCGGGGAAGAAATCAAAGTTAACGTATGATAATTTAGTGAAATATTTCGGCCAGGAACGGTTGAGTTTGGATGAAAGCGCCATCCAAAGCTGCCTCAAGCAATTGCAAGACGCATTCCCCGAATGGGAACGCCTCATTCAGCAAAGCTTTTTGAGTGAGGAAATGAAAAAAGCGTATCTGGAATTATTTGCTGAACGGCGGACGCGATTACAGTTGTAAATCGCCGGCAAAGGCTTTTTAAAAATTCCTTCCAAAGCGCCGTTTATGGCGGTTTTTGCCGAATTCGTAGGGGGAGAGGAGAGGTTCTTTTTTGGGACCCCGGTAGTTGGTGCTTCGTCTTCCTTGATGCTTGACGTAGCCGCCATGTCTTTGCCCGGAGGATGGCTTTGAGGAATGGTCGAAGTGGGCCATGGGAATTTCGGGATGTTTCCCGAGGGGGAGCGCAGTGCGAATGAGGGCCTCGATGCTTTTGACATCCCCGCCCTGGTCCGGCGTGGCAAAAGAGATGGCGCGGCCGCCCTGGCCTGCGCGAGCGGTGCGCCCGATGCGGTGGACATAATTTTCGGCGTCCTCCGGAAGATCATAATTGATGACAAGTTCAATGTCGCTGACATCGATTCCCCGTGCCGCGATGTCGGTTGCGACCAGCACCCGGTAGCGGCCGGATTTGAAACCCTCGAGTGCCTGCCTTCGCTGGCCCATGGAACGGTCGGAATGAATTTCTGCGGCCGTGTGGCCCATTTGGCGGATGGCGCGGTTGATTTTTTTTGCCCCGATTTTTGTGCGTGAAAATAAAAGAATGGACCCGTGATATTGTTCGAGCAGTTTAGAAAGGAGACGGGTTTTGGCATCGTGTTTGACGATGAAAAGTTCCTGGACCACGCGTTCTGCGGTGGTGCCGGCCGGAGCAATTTCAACCCGTGTGGGCATTTTCATATGCCTGGCCGCGAGTTTGATAATGCCGCCCGGCATGGTGGCGGAGAAAAGAAGGGTCTGGCGGTCATGGGGGATGGCTTGAAGGATATTTTCGACCTGCGGCGCAAAGCCCATGTCAAACATCCGGTCGGCTTCGTCAATCACAAGAATATGGGTGTCGGACAACCGGAGAGTATGTTGTTTTAGATGGTCCATGAGACGGCCGGGTGTGGCGATCACAATGCGCGGGCGTGTCTTCAACGCCTGGATCTGGCTGTGCATGGGCGATCCGCCGATCAGGACTGCCGCGCGCAGCGAGAAAGGGACGGCGATTTTTTGCAGGACTTCATGGACCTGCAAGGCCAGTTCCCGGGTTGGCACAAGCACGAGGCCGCGGCCCATGATTTGCGCAAGACGCTGGACCAGGGGAATTCCGAAAGCGAGTGTCTTGCCGGTGCCGGTTTGGGCAATGCCGATCAGATCTTTGCCCTCGATTGCGACAGGAATGGCTTTTTGCTGGATCGGCGTGGGGGTGATGAAGTGCAGACGGGTGATAATCTCAAGGAGTTTGGGCGCGATATTGAGGCCATGGAAACTTGTATTGGGTGTTTGCATTGGTTGCGATCATGACAGACATCGGCAGGATAGGCCAGAAGAAAATAAAAAAGCAATCTTTGTTGTTTCTTTTTGTGCGGGAGGTAGAATTATAGAGCTATGAAAACTTCGACTGCTTCTGCCGCGCATAAACGGGGCTTGAAAACCCGCTTGTGGGCAAATGTTTTAAGGACGCATCCTTTCATCGTTCTTCGCATTGCCCTGACGTGGGTCGTGATGCTTCCCTGGTTTTTGATCATGGTCATGGGCAGTTCTTTCAAGGCAAGCCGCTGGTCACGCCTTAAAACTTGCCGGAATTTCATGAAGAAAAACGAATTGGCTTTCAGCGAGATCGATCCGGATTCCATCCAAATCGAATCTCTTTCGGGAGGGTTGAGTAATTCCAATCATCTCTGGCGCTGCAAGCGAAAAGACGGATCGAATGTCACTTTTTTTGTGAAAGTTTTTGTCGCGATCGGAACATTTTGGGCGAGGAATCTTTCGCTGGTGAGCCCGTTTCCGGAGGTGTACGGGATCAGCACGCGGGAACGTTTTGCGGTGGACATTGTCAGCCGGGTTCTTCTGGCTGAACGCGGGATTGCGGTGCCGGGGCTGGTTGCCTTTGACGCCGTGGAACAGGTGCTAGTGACCAATTATCTTGAAGGAAAAAATGTGGATGAAATTCTCCGTCATGCGGGACAGGAAGAAAAAATTCAAGAAGAAACTGAAACTGTGATCCGCCTCTGCGCGGGCGGGCTCGGGAAAATTCATCGCCTGGGATATTCCCTGATTGATACGCAGCCGATTAATTGTATCTGGTCGGCCGAAGACCATCGCGTTTATTTCACGGACCTGGAATTTTGCACCCGGAGGGACAAACGGCTCTGGGATGTCGCTTTTTTCATGTGTTTTCTCTCTATCCGGCTGCCGGGCGAGCTGAAAATGAAGGCCCACAAGATTTTTTTAACGGAGTATGAAAAGGAATCCGGCCTAAACCGTGCGGAGCTCGACAAGATCCATGCGCGGCTGGATGAATACATTCCGATTTTCAGAACGGTCCTCGATCTGCGCCAATTCAAACCCGAAGAGCTGCTCGCCGAACTCGCTAATCCTGCGGGGTAGATAGACTATTAAACCGTCCCCTTGTATATGCGGCGAATAGGTGTTATATTCACCGCATAACAAGCGGAGAATAATAATGCAGTATATCCACCAACTAGATGTCTGGCCAAAGTTTATCTGGGATCATGAAAAGATCGCGGCTTTGCTTGGGACTGTCCATAATCGACGGGGCCGGCTTATGGGCCGGATGGAGGCGCTCGGGTTCTCTCTGCGCGCCGAGGCTTTGCTACAGACCCTGACGCTTGATGTTATCAAAAGCAGTGAGATTGAAGGCGATGTTTTAAACGCTGAGCAAGTGCGGTCTTCCATCGCACGGAGGCTAGGGCTGAATGTTGCTGGCCTTGTCCCTTCAGATCGTCATGTCGATGGAGTGGTGGAGATGATGCTGGATGCCACACAGAATTTTAGTAAGGCTCTTACTAAAAACCGGTTATTAGCGTGGCAGGCGAGTCTTTTTCCTGGAGGTTATAGTGGGATGCATAAGATTATTACCGGAGCCTTGCGTAATGATCATGATGGTCCCATGCAGGTTATTTCCGGACCTGTTGGGCATGAAAAGGTGCATTTTGAAGCGCCTGTTGCTCAGCGACTTGACAAGGAAGTGAAGAGTTTTATTGGTTGGTTCAATGGTTCCACTTTATCCACCAAGAAGCGTGCGATAGAAATAGATCCCGTGCTAAAGGCCGGGATTGCTCACTTATGGTTTGTGACTCTCCATCCTTTTGATGATGGGAATGGCCGCATCGCGCGAGCGATCACGGATATGCAGCTTGCTCGTGCCGACGGGAGCGCGCAACGTTTTTACAGCATGTCCGCCCGTATCCGTAAAGAACGAAAAGCTTATTATGACGTACTTGAAAAAACGCAGAAAAATACGCACGGTAAAAGAGCCGGTTCTGGATCTATTTCCTCCGCAGGGATCGATATCACCGACTGGCTTGAATGGTTCTTAGGCTGCCTGGATCGGGCGGTGGATTCAACGGAAACGACTTTGGCGGATGTTTTCAGGAAAGCGCGGTTTTGGGAACTTCATCCGGAGGGATCGATCAATGAACGGCAGCGCAGGATGATTAATAAACTATTTGAGAAGTTTGAGGGGAAACTCACATCTTCCAAGTGGGCGCAAATGACAAAATGTTCACAGGATACGGCCTTACGGGACATTCTCGAACTTGTTGAGAAAAAAATCCTGGTCCGGGATGCCGCCGGTGGACGAAGCACAAGTTATTTGTTGAAAAACTTCTAAAGACGGGATTAGTGAATGGAGGACGGTTCTAATTAATTTTTCCAGCTAAAAATAGAACCGTCCCCGATTTTATCATTAATTTTTCTAGCTAAAAATAGAACCGTCCCCGATTTTATCCGCA
This sequence comes from uncultured bacterium, assembly GCA_964349955.1. Lineage (GTDB taxonomy): Bacteria > Omnitrophota > Omnitrophia > Omnitrophales > Aquincolibacteriaceae > CAYGIT01. The sequence continues at coordinate 6,542 of CAYGIT010000088.1, read as the reverse complement.
AGGTTGGATGAATACATCCCGATTTTCAAAACCGTCCTCGATCTCCGCCAATTCAAACCCGAAGAACTCCTCGCTGAACTCGCCAATCCTGCGGGATAAATATAAAGGAATGGGGCGGTTCTGGTTAATTTTTTGGTAGAAAATAGAACCGTTCCGGATTTTACACAAAATGAATGGTTCCAAGGCTTAATGGGGTATATACCCCACAGCATTTGTTTTTAAATATGCTTATCATGAACAGGTAATCACAAAAAACAGGGAACAAGCTTTTAGACCGATTCAGAAAAAATAGAGCGTGCTTAAATTAAGGAGAAACCTATGGAAAAGATAACAAAGTTGATGGTCTTAGGGGTGTTTGCGACGGGGCTGATATTCAATGCAATGCCAGCTTTTGCCAAACATGACGGTAATGGAGGAGCGCCAAGTGGATTTTCCCAAGGCAATAAAAAGGGATGGAATGGTAAATCGACACCTCCGGGATGGAGTAAAAAGAGCAAAAAAGAATTGGAGGCTAAAGGCGTGATTCTTCCCCCTGGGCCCCCATTGCTGCCGGCGCCTCCTTTGCCACCGCCGCCCCCTGGGCCTTTCGGCCGGAAAAAGAGTTAATAATCGGTAATCGATACCGGTTCCAATTGAACCAAGTTCATTTAGAGCCGGTACCGATTTTCTATCTCCCATTGTAAGCGAGTTGCGAAAGCCGACCACGAGAAAATAAGGTACCCCTTCTAATTGTGCGGGGTTCGCAGTGAACCCTGTGCTTTTGGAAGGGGTACTGTTCTTTTTCAGTGAACCCTGTACTTTTGGAAGGGGTACCGTTCTTTATTTAGGATAGAATTTTCCCTGCGCGATCGCATACTATGGCACCATCCAAAGCTGCAAGATCGGATAGGACTTCTCGATCAATACCAATCATTGATTTTTTTTCTAACCATTGGCCGAGAGCTTGGTCACCACCTGTTCTCCTCTTGCCCCGTAATTGTTCGAGTGTTGGCACGAGTCTCCCTAAATGCCTTTCAGATGTCAACGCAACAAAGAGCCCCCCGGTTTTCCTAAATGATGTATCAAGAGCACACCGATAGAGTTTTGCAGCAAGATGTCCGATAGCACGTTGCGGCTTCCCCTTAAACTTAAGTGCGTCGCGAATAATTTCCACATTCTCGCTGTGGGACCAAAGCACCCATCCCCCAAGCCTATATGACAAAATGAGATTCCCATTCCAAGCTACCAGAATCGATCCAGTTCTTGTCAGTGCGATGCCAATCGCATTGTGAGCTTGTGCAGTTTCGGCCATAGGATCAAGCCACGCAGGCCGATAGTGTTCTCCCACCTTTTTTTTGTCCTGTTTGAGACCCTGCAGACGAATCACTTTCCCTGTTCGATCAAGCGTCAAAGCTGTTTTGAAACCATCCGTCACAGCTTGGAACCTTTTTTGCATTAGAACATCTTCAGGAAAGATTGCTACGGGTTTTACTGAAAAACGTCTTGGAAGGACTAATATTCCATATGCGATTGATTTAGTTTCGTAAGATTGCTGAGCTAGTTCTTTGAGATATTTTATAATCCCCAAAAAATCAGGGTCATTAAGCCCAGTGATTTTCCTGAGAAATGTTGAAACGGTTGCGTCTATGATTTCCTGCGGGCCAGCAAGCAGTTGGTGTTCCGGGGCTTTGATCAGTATGTCTACAGCAGCTTTAATTTCTCGAACCAAGCATTTGGCAAATTCGCGCTCATATATGCCAAACGCACGGCCCTTGGATAACTCGGATTTTAGACAAAACCGCACATCGTTTCGGGATGTATAGCCAATGGTAATGCCAAGCTTCTTGTTGCCTGTGCTGCCCTTGAGTCGAGCAGCGCTTTCTGCGGCTTCTTTATGGCGACTCCAAACTGAGAGACTCGCATGCGGAAGAGTGGCTGAAAGCGTTTGAAGTAATTCTTCCAAACGTTTAAATCCCTTTGCGGTAAAATGCTTTTTAAGGCTTCGCTTGACGCCTTGCGCATATTTCATATGTGCATATAATTCGCTTTCTGCCGTTCAATAACAAGGATAAAATTATTATCGACCGGAGTAATTGTGAAAAATAAGGTACCCCTTCTAAATTGTGCGGGGTTCATAGTAAACCCTGTACTTTTGGAAGGGGTACTAGGTACAATTAAAACTCCAGCCACCGATTGGAGAAATAAACGTGGAAAATTAAATCCCAACCCCCTCATCCTAACCTTTTCCCCCTTGGGGGAGAAGGAATTCTGAAAAAGGCCAAACTCGAGGAAGGAAATTCTAGGAGGTTGTTTTTTATACCAAATATGGTATATTCGCAAGTAAGCAAAACATGAGAATGAAAGAAAAAATCCATAGAGGGACCGGCAATGTATTTGAGGACCTTGCAGTTATTCATCCTGAAAGGGTCTTGGCGCGTGCCCAGATTATGTTCCGGATAGCAGAAATTATCAAAGAACAGGGTTTGACTCAAAAAGAGGCCGCTAAACTTTTTGGAATTTCCCAATCCAAGGTGTCTTGTTTGGTGAACGGTAAACTGAGTATGTTTTCATTGGATTATTTGTTTGAAATTCTCAATGCGTTGGACCGGGATGTTGAAATTATTATCAGGCCGAAGGCGAAAGACGAAAAGACGGCAACAACCCATATTTCTCTTGCGGCATAAATAGTCTTCTAAAAGAGGGATTGGGCGGCGGAGGAAGCGAAGGCGAAGAAGGGGGCTTGCCAGAGGCCGGCGAGAAGGATGCCGGAGATGAGAAGGATTAAAATGAATTTTGCAGAAGGGGAAATGGCAATACTTTTTTCTTCCTGAGGATCTTCGAAGTACATGGTTCTGACCACGCTCAAATAGTAGTAAAGCGAAATAGCCACCCCGAGTAGCCCCAGCAGCGCAAGCCACGAAAGACCGTTTTGAACGGCGGCCAGCAAGACCAGGAATTTTCCGAAAAATCCGGCAAGGGGCGGGATTCCGGCCAGCGACAAGAGCGCGAGAAAAAGAGTCCCGGCCAGAAAGGGCGAGCGTTTCGCGAGGCCGCGGTAAGCGTCAATGCGGTCGCTTTCGAGTTCTCGGCCGGCGAGGGTGATTACGAGAAAGACCGTAAGATTCGAAAACGCGAACGCGATTAAATAATAAAGAAGTCCCGTAGTTCCCTCGATTTTGCCTGCCGCAAGCCCGATTAAAAGATAACCCGCATGCCCGATGCTGGAGTACCCGAACAGGCGCTTGATATTGGTTTGCATGAGCGCGCCGAGATTTCCGTAAAGAATGGTCATGGCCGCAAGCACGCTGAAAAGCGTGATGCGATGGGCCTCAAAACTGGGAAAGGCTGTGAAGAGAAGGCGCAGGAGAAGCGCGAAGCCCGCGGATTTGGAGGCGACCGAAAGGTAGGCCACGACCGGAGTGGGCGCGCCTTCATAGACATCCGGCACCCAGAGCTGGAAAGGAACGGAAGCGATTTTGAACCCGAAGCCGGAAATGATAAAAAGAATGCCCAGGATAAAGAGATGATTTTGCGGATCGGCAGTAAAGGCCTGACGGATGAGGGCCAGCGATGTGGAGCCTCCGGCGACATAGAGCAGGGAGATTCCATAGATAAGGAAGGCGGAGGCCAAGGAGCCGAGGATGAAGTATTTGAGGCCTGCTTCTATAGATATGAGCTCGCGGCGCATGTAGGCGGCGAGAATGTAGAGCGAAAGGGTGAAGATTTCGAGGGCGATAAACATTAAAAGAAGGTCGGCTGCGGAGACCAGGAAGAAAAGGCCGATTAGGGAAATCCAGATGACGAGAAGGAATTCGCCGGTGCGGGTGGTTTTTTTACGGAAAAACTCGCGGCTCATGAAGAAGAGGACGAAGACGGTGGCCGAGAAGAAGACTTTGAAGAAAACGGCGAGTGGATCCAGGACCATCATTCCGCCGAAAGCGGTGCCGGTTTTGGGGGCAAAGATAAGGGTAAGAATTAAAAGGCCGGCAGCGCCTGCAGCACCGAGCAAAAAAAGGGGACAGTCCCCAGAAGCGGGGACAGTCCCCTTTTTGTTGGGGCGAAAAATATCCAAAAGCAGCAATGCCACAAGGAAAAGACTGGCCGCGAGTTCGGGAATAATGAAAGCGAAATCAGTGGTCATTAATTACCTACCCCGGTTACCAAAAGAGCGGTGACGGCCGGGCGGATGATGTTTAAAAGGCCCTGGGGCCAGAAACCGAAAATTAAAAGGGCGCCGAGAAGCAGGATGAAGGGAAATTTTTCAAAAAAACCGGAAACATCCTTTAAGTTCTTCAAGCTAGGATTTTCGGGGCCGTAACAGACTTTTTGCACGGCACGCAGGAGATAGAGCGCGGTGATGAGGATTCCGAAGACTGCGAACCCTACAATGACCGGGAATTTTTGCCAGGAGCCGATGAAAACGAGAAGTTCGGAAATGAAATTGGAAAAGCCCGGAAGTCCGAGCGAAGCAAAGGAGGTCATTGCAAAACAGATCGCGATAAAAGGAGCTTTTTTGCCGAGCCCTCCGAAATCAGAAACGCCGCGTATGTGGGTTTGTTCATAAAGAAAGCCGATGACGGCAAAGGTCGCGGCGGCCATGACGCCGTGTGAAAAAATAAGAAGCACGGCCCCTGAAAGAGAAGTGTGAGTGAGGGCGGCAATGCCGAGCAGCACATACCCCATGTGGCTCACGCTTGAAAATCCGATCATGAATTTCAGGTCTTTTTGTTTGATGGCTGCGTAGCCAGCGTAAATGATTCCGATTCCGGCAAGAATTGCCAGGGGTTTGGCCCAGGCCGCGGTGCCTTCCGGCAAAAGGGCAATGGCCAAGCGGAGAATCAGGTAAGGACCCATTTTTTTGAGTACGCCGGCGTGCAGCATGCTGACGGATGTGGGCGCCGCTGCATACCCGATGGGCGACCAGCTATGCAGCGGCCAAAGGGAGGCGATGACTCCGAACCCGATCAAAAGAAAAGCGGCCACGGTTTTTTGGAATTCAAAATCCAGGGGCCTGGAACGAAGAATTTCGCGGATCTGGATTAAATCAAAGGTATGGCTACCCATTTGATGGTAAAGCAGCAGGATTCCGAAAAGTGCCAGGACGGCGCCGGTGGTGATAAAGATTGTCAGTTTCATGGCGCCGTAAGCTTTATTTTTGCTGCCCCAGACGCCGATCATCGGGAAAAGGGGAATGAGCGTGGTTTCGTAAAAAAGGTAGAGGAAGAAAAGATCGAGCGCGGTAAAGACGCCATAGATGGCGCCTACGAGTATCGAATAATAGAAGAGGTATTCTTTTAGACGTTCTTTCGACCAAGAGGCCACAAAGGCTCCGGCCAGGGAGACCAGCGCATGCAGGAGGCAAAGGGTAAGATTGATGCCGTCGAGGCCGACTTGGTAGCTGATGCCGAGCGCGGGCAGCCATTCAAATTTTTGTACGAATTGATAACCCATCGCGGAACGGTCAAAGGTAAAGAAGAGAAAAAGCGTGATGGCAAAGCAAAGGGTCGAGCTTCCGATGGCGAGAATGCGCAAAATGTCTTCCTTCTCCTTTGGAACAAAGAGAATGGCGAATGCCGCAAGAAATGGGAGCAACGGAAGAAGAGTAATCATAAGACCACAGACCACAGACCACAGACTGCAGACCTAAGATTAAAGACTCTGGCAGAAATTTTAAAGCCTTTAGTCTGTGGTCTGTGGTCTATGGTCTCTAGCCTTATTTTTTCCATAAAATAAGTCCGTAAACAAGAAGGGTCAGGCCCGCGCTGAAAACGAGCGCGTAAAATTGCACGACACCGGTTTGAAGCTTGCGCAAAAGATTTCCTGCGGCGGCTGTGAAACGGGCCGTGCCGTTGACGCCGCCTTCGACCACGATGATTCTTTCAAACCAGTCTGAAGCCGCCCCGAGTTTTTCCTGAATGCCCTGAATGACGACTTTGTCGTAAAACTTGTCAAAGAAATATTTATTCTCGAGAATCGAGTGTAGGGGCACCCCTTGCGGGTGCCCAGACCGGGCGGGCGCAAGGCCCGCCCCTACAGTTGCATTGCGAAAAATGAAGAAAGCCAAAGCAAATCCACCAACCGCCAAGCCTACGGAGAGGATGGCGATGATTTTGTTTTCGCCATGCTCGAGCGGGAATCCAAGGAATTCAGGAAGGGGAAGAAAGCCGCCGCCGATGGAGAGAGCTGCGAGAATCAAAAGCGGAAGGGCCATTTGCCAGCCGGATTCATGTGCGTGATGGGCCGAAGGATTTAAATGGATCCCCGCTTTTGCGGGGATGACAGAGGCGGAATGGGAAGAAGATTTAAAGAAAACAATCGTACAGAGACGGCCCATGTAAAAGGCGGTAAGAAAGACGACTGTGATGGCGAGCCAGAAAAGGGGCGCGGGCCCGTGTTCGGTGGCTGAAAGTACGGCTTCTTTGCTGAAGAACCCGCTTAAGGGCGGGATTCCCATCAGGGCCAGGGTGCCGATTAGAAAAGTCCAGCCGGTGATGGGCATGGATTTGAGAAGACCACCCCTCACCCTAGCCCTCTCCCCGCCGGGGAGAGGGGAATGCAAAAGG